>JBQTJM010000204.1:0-39946 GCA_052387115.1 Gammaproteobacteria bacterium
CGGGGTGGTGTTCCGGCGCCTCTGTACGCGGGAGCCCTGGCTGCCGCCGTGGCGCGAGCTGGTCGCCGTCTACCGCCGCCGCGAGGCGCGCGGCGAGCTGCGCGGCGGGCGCTTCGTCGCCCTGGCCTCGGGGGAGCAGTTCGCGCTCCCCGAGGCGGTCGGACTCCTGCGCGAGGTGCGCCGCCGCGCCAAGTCCCTGGAACTGGTGTCGTTGTCCGGTGCCGATCCGCTCAACCTGGCCGGCATCGTCACCCCCGGGGCGACGGTGCCCCGCGGATCGGGTCGTGTCCTCTATCTCGATGGCGTCCCCATCGCATCGCAGTCCGGACGCGAGGTCCACATGAGCGAGGACCTGGACCGCGCCGCCGTATGGGAAGCCCGCAAGGCCTTGCTGCGGCGAGGCGTCGGGGCTAGCCGACTGCTGGTGGCCACATACTCGACCACCACCCCGTAGGCGTACAGCTAGGATAGGATGTGAATATATGACAGGAAAGATGCGAAATACTTCACAGGCCAAGGCTAACTGAAGTGATCATAATTAGGAACTGATGGGGATCCGAAAGGTGAGGCGACCGAAGGCCCCTTGCGGAGCTCGATTGCGAACTAAAGCCTCGAACGACACGGTTACGATTTTTGACACTGTCCGGAAGCAGCCCAGCAGCGGGGAAGAGCGATGACCAAAGCAAAATCAACGAGCAAGAAGTCCGAGAAACGATCAAGGAAGCGTATTCCACAACTTGAGGAACAACAGCCCGAGTCACAGCCGCCGGGCAGTATGTCAGGAGTGGAAAAGAATGAAGCAACCGGGGATTCCATTCAATCACCCGAGCGCCAGGGTCCACAGAAGAAAGCGATAAGCAGAGGAGGTCCTATACCGGGAATACAGGGGAGCGACCCGAAGGGACGGGATTTTGCCCCTGTGGTAATGGAAAAAACCGTTATCGCTATGCCGCTCTTCACAAAGTTTGAAGAGGAAAGGGGGAAAAGAGAAAGAGGAGAGACGGAAGGAGAGCCGCTTTACGATGTCATAATCGATGTGAGTCTCAGGTTCTTCAAAGATCGTCAAGAGGCTAAGAGCGAGGTGCGAAACCTTATTGCTCAAATCCTCAAAGATACGACCTTCGAGAAAAAAGCGACGGCCGAACAGGGTACTTATTCAACCAAGAGTATGTTCAGCGAGCAATACTTGTTTGCCAGGCTGGAAGAGAGTGTGATCAAACGATTGGTGCGGCTAGACAGCGAAAAGTCAATCGAAAGAGAAGGTAAAGCCACAAGGGGCCGCGCGATCTATCATATCTGGCCGGATTTCGAAATCACCAAACTTACGACCGTATCTATTACCACCGTGAAAGCCGACGCCGCTCGCAATGCTTTTGCCGCCTTCGGCAACGGCATCGTCTGGGCCGTCATGGACTCCGGCATTGATAGCGATCATCTGCACTTCAGCAAGCACAGGAACCTGAACCTTCCCGAACCACCAGATCCGCTTCAGCACCGCGATTTCACCGCGCTAAGCACAGTAATATCATCGCCCGACATCGATGAGGAACAACTCAGAAAGAGTTTAATGACCGTGGGCGACAACGAGAAGCCGTTAGTGGACGAGTTCGGGCACGGCACGCACGTCGCGGGGATCATCGCAGGTGAATTGAGGAAGTCAGACAATCAAATGATCTTTGCAACCACCCTTCACCGCGATGAGAACAAGCGTGTGAAGCGGGAGCAATCGCCGATAGACACGAACATCTCGGGGATGGCCCCGAAGTGCAAGCTGGTCAGCTTGAAGGTTCTGGACAAGGATGGTAAGGGCAGCGCCAGTAATCTCATCGCCGCGATTCAGTGGATACAGGAAATAAACGGTCACGGTCGCCGCGTACGCGTTCACGGCGTAAACATGAGCGTTGGCTATGAGTACGACCCCGAATGGTTCGCCTGCGGTCAGAGTCCTTTGTGCGTGGAGGTAGACCGGCTCGTGAAGTCCGGCGTGGTCGTCGTGGTCGCGGCCGGCAATACCGGCTATGGTTATGTGCAGGCTCAAGGCAGGAAAGTCGCTGTCACTGCCGGGTTAGACTTGACGATCAATGATCCTGGCAACGCCGAACTGGCTATCACCGTCGGGTCCACGCACAGAGAGAAGCCCCACGTCTATGGCGTCTCCTATTTTTCGTCAAAGGGGCCCACGGGCGACGGGCGAGTCAAGCCCGATCTTCTCGCGCCTGGCGAAAAGATCATTTCGTGCTACTCTGCGCAACGCCGAGATCTAGACCCTAAACCGGATCTTACCATTAACTCATCGGCTCCTGATGGGATGGAAGATCCAGGAGTGGCGGCGGAGAAAACCGCAGGGTCGGAGAAACCAACCGCTCAGGAAGGCACGGTTAAAGAAGCTGGCGCGGTTGAGGGATACTATAAGGAAGATAGCGGCACCAGTATGGCGGCGCCGCATGTCTCGGGCGTGATTGCCGCATTTCTCTCTGTACGCCGCGAGTTCATCGGACGACCCGAAGACGTTAAGGCAATATTTCTCTCGACGGCCACCGACCTCAAAAGAGAGCGTTACTTTCAGGGGCGTGGGCTGGTGGACTTGATGCGAGCGATTCAATCCGTTTAACGATTTGGAGGATTTATGCAAACCATAGTCGATCGTTTCCCATACTTTGAAGTGAAGTTTACGAAAGAAGGCGAGGTGCACGATGAAGCCGAAGTGGATCGGTTGCTGGACTCTGTCGGTCAAGGTAATGTCACCGATCTATTTGCCATCTCTCACGGATGGAATAACGACATGAGTGAAGCGCGCGGCTTGTACAAGGAACTCTTTGAGCGCGTGCGCGACGAGATTGATGCCGACAGACCCTCCGGTATCGGTAGGCGAAAATTTGGCGTCTTCGGAATTCTCTGGCCATCGAAGAAGTTTGCTGATGAAGACCAGATACCGAGCGCTGCGGCAAGTCTCGCTGCGCCCGAAGCCGGGGAGGCAGAGCTCACGGCTCAGCTCGAGGAGCTCAAAGGATTCTTCGATAATCCCGACGCCGACGCGCTTTTGGATCAGGCTCAAAAACTGTTGCCGCGACTCGAGAATGATCCTGCCGCCGCCAGTAACTTCGCCGACCTGATTCGCTCACTTCCGAGCAACGGACAGAAAAATGCCGAAGACAACTCCGACCTGTTCTTCGCCATTTCGTCCGAGGCCCTGATGGATACGATGGGCAGACCCGACTTTCCCGCCCCGCCGGAACCCGGAATGGGAGGCGCTGCCGGTTTTGATCCGAAAGGCGGCGCGCAGGGTGGGGCGCTTGGAATCAAGGATTTCTTGGGCGGCGTACTGGCGGCGGCGCGAAAGGTGCTTAACTTCACCACCTACTTTCAGATGAAAGAGCGCGCAGGCGTGGTAGGCAGCGTTGGAGTCAGCCAGACGCTTAAGCAGATTCGCGAGAGAGTCCCAGACATCAAGATTCATCTCATCGGTCATAGCTTCGGCGGACGCGTGGTGACTTCGGCGGCAAATGCTACGGACGGGTCCCTACAGACCAGAATGAATACGATGGCGCTGCTTCAGGCAGCCTTCTCTCACAACGGGTTCGCCGAGAAGTTTGACGGCAAAAGAGATGGATTCTTCCGCGAGGTGGTAACAAAGAACAAGGTTGCCGGGCCGATTATCATCACGCACACCATCAACGACACAGCAGTCGGCGTTGCTTATCCACTCGCATCCAAACTCTCTGACGATGACTCTGCAGGATTTGGCGGGCCCGATGACCGCTTTGGTGGAATTGGACGGAACGGAGCGCAGCACACCGTTGAAGCAGACAGTAGCACGGCGCTTGGGCCTAACGACTTCGGCTATTCATTTCAAGCCGGAAAGCTCTATAACTTGAACGGCGATTCAATCATTCAAAACCACTCTGACATTCGCCGGAGCGAAGTCGCGCACGCTTTGCTCTGCGCGATAACCACGACCTGAGCGACCTCAGCAAGTGCGGCGGCTGAGTCGGGACGCTCGCCCAGGAGATCCTGAACGCCAAGCCCAATGCCTTCCTGGACGATGCGCCGGCGAGGAACGACGCGCCGGCGTTGGCTGGACCCGCCTCGGCCACCGATCTCGGCCGGCTCGACCCCGAGGCCATCGAGCGCGTGCGGCGCGAGACGTGGCCCGAGGCCGAGAACGCCGACGAGCTCCACGACGCGCCCTTACCCTGGGCTTCCTGCATGAAGCCGAAGGTGAGGCCAACGAAGGCGTCTGGCCGCGCCTTTTCGCCGAGCTACGCGCCGCCGGCCGCGCCACGGCCTTGACCGCCGGCGGTCTGCGCCTCTGGGTCGCGGCCGAGCGACTGCCAGAGATCCTGGCCCTGTCCCCCGAAGCGGTGACGGACAGCGGGTCCCGGCGGAGTACGCCCAGGTACCGTGCCACGCTCTGCGCGCCCACAAGAAGGGCACCCACAAGGGGCGCCCCTACTGCGGCCGCGGAGGCCGTACGCGCCGCGCTGGAAGCGGGCGGGGCACTGTTCTTCGACGATCTCCTAGCGCGCCTCAGGCTCCTGCCGAGCCAGCTCGAAGCGGCGCCCTCCGAGCTGGCCGGCCAGGGTCTCGCCGCCTGCGACGGTTTCGCGGGCTTGCGAGCGCTGTCTGCTCCGCGAGGCTCGGGCGGCGCAGATGGCTGCCGCGGGCCGCTGGTCCTTGACCGGGATATCACGCGCCTCGGTCGCCTCCCCGGCGCCGAGACCGGCACGGGAGGAGGCGTTGACATCGAGAGCGGTGCCGAGTTCGCGGCGCGCGTGTACTAAACCCTATCGTTGCATAAGCGAGCGTAGGGCGCGGGTCCGCGCCACTCATTCGCAAACGGATGGGTCAGCGTTCCGATCGCTTCCCGCAGGGCCGAGCGCTCATCGGCACCGGTGAGAAACGTTTGGCGCCGATAGGTGTTGGCGGTGAGCAATAGGTGCCACCGGGCACATGGGCGCGACGGTAATCAGGCATGACGGAATCAACCGCCAGTGAACGGCGTGGGCACGCGCCCTACGCTAGCTGCGGCGAGGCGTCGGGGCCACCCGGCTCCTGGTGGCCGCAGACCGGATGGCCGCCACCCCGTAGGGCGTGCGGCGGTCCCTACCGCGAGGGCATGGGCCGCCGCACACCCTTCAAGCTACGCGTGACGGCACCATCCCCCGGCGCGTGTTTCGCACCCTATCCCGGGGCATGGCAGAGACGTCGGCGCATCTCGTGGACCATTTGTTTCCCCAGGTCCCGCATTGCCCTTGACAACTAGCGTTGAGATTCCTACCTTTGCTTATCCATGGTCACGCTGGCAGGGAGGGACGATGACAGGGACTGGGATGGGATGCGGAAGTGATGCCTCTTGTGATAGCTCAAGCGCCTGTGAACGAACGCACCCGTAACTCACTCGACCGGGAACGCCAATTAAAACGAACCGAGAATGCAATCGCGACACACCCAAAAAACTAGAGCCATAGTTGCTTACCGTCGTCTTCTGTACCTTTTTTCGCTGCACGTTTGTGACAAAGTACCACCGAAGTATGTCAGCTCACCCATTCTTCCATGCTCACCCATGGTGTTGCTTACCAAAAGATAAGATGCAGCGAGGGGTTGTGGTGTACCCCCGGGTAACGGGCGGCTGCAGGGGCCTTGCGCGGGTGGTTACCCAAACATTACCTCTGCCGAAGGGCCATTGACTTGCTATCCTTTTATCCTTGGGAGGCGAGATGACTGAGACGCTGATAAATTCCAGACAGGAGCTTTTTGGCGACCGCACAACGGGCATCTATGATTTGCTTTCCTTTGTCGAGCCTGGGCTCATGCTCGATGTCGGCGCCGCAACGGGTGGCATGACGCGTCTAATGCTGAAGAACAGCCCGGCATCCCGCGTGTACGCCCTCGAGCCATTCCCGGAAAATTTCCCGCACTTTGAACAGAGAATTGGCAGTGACGAGCGTGTGAAACTCTTCAAGCAAGCCGTGGCGGAACAGCGCGGCGAATCCGCGTTCTACGTCAGCTCGACCGTCTCCGGTTCCGAGCCGGGCTGGGAAAAGTTCGCCGGCTGTTCATCGCTCGGCTATCTCACGCCCGATCCGACGGCGCGCGCACGTTCGTGGCGGAGCGCTTTCTCATGGCGCACAAACAAGCCGCCGAAGCTGCGGGGGCAGACCATCCGTGTAGAGATGATTCCCATCGATGCTGTCGTCAGCGAGCGCGTTCGCTTCATGAAGATCGACGTTCAGGGCGGCGAGCTCGGCGTACTCAAATCCGCCGCCGGAACCATGACACGCCACGGTATCGACATGCTCTTCGTCGAGTTTTTAGGCGAATTTCCCGTCGCCAAATTTCTCGCGGACCGCGGATATGCGATCTATGACCACCTTTATTCGGTCTTGCCGAAAAGCGCCGACGCCGACACCAGCCGTTGGACGAAAGTTTCCGAAGGCAGGCTCTCCACCGGCCGGATCTCGATTCACGGCTGGCCGATCGATCCACCTCGCGAGATCCACGCCTATTGCTCCTTTCTCAATCGGCAGCGCACCCAAGTTGGCAACGCCTGGACTGATCTCGTCTGCGTGGCGCCGCACTTTACCCGGCCGTTCCTCGACGCGGCCCATGCCGCAATGAAAGCCGCGTCTTGAGGCCCAATTCGAAGCCCTTGATGTTTCCGCCTTTTCAGCCTCGATCTCGGCGAACGATAGGAAAGCGCGCTGACGGGCTTCGGCCAAGAAGTCTCCGGGTAGGTCCCGAACCGCATGAACCGGCTACGGCCGAGGAGACTATATTGCTGCTCGAAGATCTTCGTACCCTTACCGCTCGCTCCTTCGCACACCCGGTGGGGTTGGGCGCTTGACGGCAGTGCCCTGCACGTGTTCATCGCGCATGGTGGTCAAGCCGAACGAGTGGTTGCTCTTGGCGTATTCATCATTCCCGACGCGGATGAGCGTGGCCTCCAGCAGGCGCACGACGGTGGCCAGGACTTTGTCACGAGGTAACCCTGCGCGCTCTAGATGCCGGGCGACGTGCCGCCGAATTCTTGGCAAAGCCTGGGCAAACGCGATCATCCGGCTGTATTTCTCTTGGTCCCGGACCTCGCGCCAGCACGGATGATAGCGATATTGCTTTCGTCTTCGCGCGTCATAACCCGTGACTTGGATGTGTCCCTTGGCGGACGGACAGATCCAAACATTCTGCCACGCCGGGGGAATCGCCAAACTTCGAATGCGAGCTAATGTTTTGGCGTTACGCACGGCAGTTCCGTGTATGGTCAGGTAGGAAAAGCCTTTGCCATTTCGCTTGCGCGTTAATCCGGGCTTCCAATCCGAAACGTATCGCAGACCGGCTTCTTCTGCCGAGCGTATGAAGCCCTCCGCCAGCAACGGCGCACGTTCTGCCTTGCTTGATTTTGCGGGCATGGATCTGCGTCTTATCCAAATAAGGTCAAGGATCGTCGAGCGACAGGCATCGGGCACAAAAGTGCGAAATCAGCTCGGAATGATGGGTTTGGCTGTAGCGGCCAGGTCTTGCTTCCGAACGGCGAAGAAGTGATTAAGGATGACGCTCGGCTAGCTGTACCAGGACGGGTGAGAGGTCTTAGATTCCCTCATCCTTCCCCCTTTCCGAAGGGGAACCGGGGCGAGTTGATCGGTGCGCGGGCAGAGGCTCGGCCATAGGGTTCTCTGCTTCGTCCCTCCACCCAGCCGCCCGCCACTTCTCAGCACGCTGCTCGATATCCACAGCCTGGTGTCGCTCCATGATGGCCATAGCGTCATCGACCTGTTCCTCCGCCAGGCGAACAAGGACCAGGGTGCCACCCCGCCGCACCGCTTCGGCGTAATAGCCGGTCTTGTCCTTGGGCACGCCTAACTTTTCAACCGCGGTGAGTAGCCCGCCAGCGGCGGCGCCCATGCTGGCGCCGAGGAGAGTCGTAGCGACGGTACCGGCGGCGGCCAGCCAGCCGATCCCGGGAATTGCGATCGCGGTGAGGCCGACCAATAGCCCGCCCAAGCCACCGACCACTGTGCCCGTGCCCACTCCGCTACCCATCTCTTCGGAGGTCGGAGCAGCGCCTTCGAGCGTCGACATCGGGGTAGAGGAGGTTTTGTAGCGGGACCATTCACCGGTGGCGTCACTTGCCAATAGGCCGATATCGTCGCGCGAATATCCGGCGGTAATCAGATCGCGCGTCGCGCTCTGAGCTTCATCCAAGCTATCAAATAAACCAACCACTGTCTTCATGCTAGGTTCTCACTCCGCGATGAACACCCGTTGAGGCCGAAGGTTGCGACCAGGCTCGGCGCAACGCCGGCATGCGGGTGCACAATTCTGCATACGAGCGTCATCCTGATACCGTTCACAGTCTTCAGCGCGTCCGAAAGCTCGGCCGTTTCCATCCGTCCAACGAATGTCGCTTTCCTATCGCAAAAAAGCGAGGCAATATGAATGCCGCCGATCTAGGCCGCCAGAGCCGAGATAGCATCGAGAAAGCAAACGGTTTTTGTAACGTTTACGGGTAATAACTACATGAGATGTACGTCTTACCGGAGCTTGGAGCAGTCTATCGGGCTGTGGTCGGCGAGGCGCCCCCCCGTTGGCTCGATACCGATTGGCGCGTCCAAGCACCGGACACCACCCCCAAACTCACCCTGAGCCGCGCCAACCACGGGGGCGCCCCACTGAGGGCTTCCCCCGGGCGCGGCACCCGCTTTCAGACCGCCAAATCACCGCCCAGCCCGCCCGACCAAGCATCCTCCATTGCAAGCTCCCGTTGAATCTCCTATCCTCGACTGCCGGTGTCTGCGCCGGCGACGTTCCAGGTCTTCCAGGACATCGAGGGCATCGTCATCGGGGAAAACTGGCAGAAGAAGCTCGCCGAGGTCGTCCACAAATCAAGCTTTCTCGTACCGATGGCCGGCATCGCTCTGGTCCAGGTCTGAGTGGCGGATGTCCTCGCACCATCGAACGAAGACGGGGCAGATGATGACGACGAAGAAACGGTCCTGGATCCTACTGATGGCGGCAGCGCTCGCCATCCAGGCTTGTACGGGGTGGGGTCAGGGCAAGCGTCCGCAGATCGATCTCCCCGCGCAGGCTGCGGCGACGGCGGCGCCCCGGCGCGATGCGCCCGTCGTGATCGTCGGGGCCGGTCTCTGCGGCTTGACCCTCGCCCACGAGCTGAAGAAGGCCGGGATCGATGCGCTGCTCGTCGAAGCGGCGCCGCGCATCGGGGGCCGAGTCCAAACGATCCACTTCTCCGATGGCGCCACGGCCGAGGCGCACATGGAGGAGTATTTCGAGCGTAGTCCTGCCGTGACGCTGCTGCGCGAGCTCGGCCTTCCGCTGATCGAGGACGTCGCCCATTCGTCCGTGCGGATCGACGGCAAGATCTATCCGTACCGCGGAGATGGCCAGCGCGACGAATACCTGGCAGGCATCTTCGACGCGAAGGAGCGTGCGGCCTTCCTCCGGTGGACCGAGAAGGCCTGGAACCTCTACACCAAGCTGCACGCCAGCCACTACGAGGGCAAGCCGCTGCCTCAAGAGCTCCGGGATCTCATGCGGATCAGCTTTGCGGACTTCGTCACCCGCGACCGCCTGCCACGCAAGGTGAGCGAGTGGATCCGCGTCACCGTGGAGCCCGAGATGGCCATCGAGTGGGATGCAATCTCCGCGCTCGACGGAATCGACGAAATGCGCCTCTTCCTGGATTCGCCGGACGGATTCGGCGAAAAGAACTACCACGTGGCAGGCGGCAATACGCGCTTCATCGAGGCGCTCGCCGCCCGCCTGAAGCCGAGCCAGATCACGACCAGCGCTCGCGTCACTGCCATCGAGCGGACCGACTCGGGCGTGAAGCTCAGGGTTCTCGAGAGGGACTCCCGCTTAGTCGATGTCACGGGGCGGATCGCGGTGGTCACCGTCCCGGTCAACATGCTCGGGAGGATCCAGTACTTGCCGCCGCTCAGCGGCAAGAAGTGGCAGGCCATCAGCACCACCAGGATGGGGAGCTACATCAAGGTGAACTTTCGCGTCACCCACGAGGCGTCCAAGCTCTGGCAGCTGGACGGCGAGAACGTCTTGACGCTGCTCTCCGATTCGCAGGCGGGCAGCATCTACGACGTCAGCGATCTACAGACCGACACGGAGCCTCGGGATCAGGTCCTCACGTTGCTCCTGCATGCCGGGTTCGCGCGTGAGCTCGTGAACCAGCCACTCGACGACGTCCGCGAGACGAGCGCGGCGGCGCTCGACGCGCTCTTCCCGGGGGTTCGCCGGCACATCAAGTCCGCCGAGATCTTCGTCTACCCGCACGCGGTGGCCTACTGGCCCCTGGAGCTTGGGCGCTCGCGCTTCGATGAGCTCGCGAACGAGCTGAGACGGCCTGAAGGCCGGCTCTACATCGGCGGCGACACGACCGAGGACAGTCATTCGGAAGGAGCCGTGGTCGCCGCATTGCGAATGGCGCGGCAGATCATCGAACGTCGCGCCGAGCTGACGACGGATGCCTCGTCCGGCTCGACGGCCCCCTGGTCCGCTCCGGAAGGGGCGGGCGGCGACGCAATGAGGGCAGGGTACGCGGGAGTCCGGTAGGCAGCGTACCTTCGTCGCGACCATGGACAAACGATTGTGGCGAGCGCTGGTCGAAGTCGAGCGGCGCTACGGCGCTCTTCGGCTCGCGCGTCCGGCCACGCCCGCGGTTCGACGCCGACTGGGATCTCCTCGTGGTCCTGCGCTCCGGGGAAGTCATCCGCCGTTCGCTCTACGACGAGGGGCGTCGTCGAGGAGCTTGCGGAGATTGGCAAGCTGGGTCTCGGTCGATTCGATCATCCACGCGGCGGGCGGCGGAGTGAGAGCCTTGGCCTTTTCCAGCCAGCGCTTGCATTCATCTTCATCACCGAGTCCCAAGGCCGCTTCGGCAAGCGTGGCGAGCGCCCAATACATTTTGTCCCGCAGCTGATCACTGCCTGGCTTGCTGGCTTCCTTCCACCAAGCCTCCGCAATGTCGCGGACTTCGCGGCGCACGCGCCGCGCGAGAATGAAATCCGCGGTCGCTTCCGCAGGATCGATCTGCTCGATGGCTCGCTCGTTGAGCAGATAGGCGAGGTTGATGCCGGTGTAGTAGTCGTTACGAATGTAGAAGCCGCGCTCCAGCGCGCGCAGGGCGCCGTCGAGGCTGGTTCGATCTCTGGTCAACTCCCAGAGCCGCTTGTGGACCGCGCCCCACAGGCCGAGGGTTTCGGTATCGTTAGTCGTGTCCGGCTCGAGCTCAGTCAGGATCGCGCAAGCGCCGCGCAGCGCTTCCAGGGCGTTCGGCTGCTTGCTCTTGTAAGTCACCAGGGCGAGTTGCTGCAGGATTGTGGCATCGACCGGGCGTTCGGGCGCCTGGCTCTTCATGAGCGCGACGATCGAGCTCAGCAAACTTTTCGCCGTGGCAAAATCCTCCCGGGCCTGCGCTTCGCGCGCGAGGGTCATCATCGCACCGTGAGTCTCGTTCGGCTGCGGCGGTGGCGGTGAGGCTGGCCGGGGAGCGGATGCGGCAGCAGCCAGCGATCGGGCGGGCAATACGGGACGTTGGAGACGCGGGATGAAAGTATAGACAGGGCTGTCCGCCCTCGGCTGGTCCGCCGCGAGCAGTTCCTTAATTGCCTTGGTAAGTTCGCCGCTCACTCGGCGCGCCTCGGTGGCGCCGATGTCCTCGCCCAAATGGCGGTATTTGCGGATGACGATATGGTTCAGGTCGAAGGGAATTTTCGTATTGCTGTCTTCGCCGATGATGATGGTGGTGTGCGGGCGCAGGGCGTGACGCACGCCCAACTCGTAGATGGCATTGCGATTACCGGTGGAGATGTCTGCCACGACGAGGTCGGCATCGAGGATGCGCTCATACATGGGTACATCGATCACTCCCGCGTGGGTAATTTCGTCCGCCCGGACGCATTCCACACCCGCGGCTTCGACGGCGGGCTTGATGACATTCTTGTAGGTCATGTCGAGGTCGAATTCCTTGCCGGTTTCAAAATCGACCTTCTTGCCGAAACCCATGACGACGAAGCAGGTTTTTTTGCTCATAGCGTTGGCGTGTTATTGGCGGCGTAATCGTTTTCTTTACGCTGGAAAGCCCGCGAGGTGCGCGGCCTTGACCTTTTCCGCAACAGCCCGCCCAACTTGCTGCGTTTCGGCGATGTGCTCCACGGAGTCCATCTGCTGCACGTACGCGCGATTGATCCCGGCCAAACCCAGCTCCACCAGGCCGGCGGCGGAAAGCTCCGCGTTGTGTGAATAGTGAATAGGGGTAGTAAACGCCCTTTTTGGTCAAGAGGCAGTGTACCGCTGCGCTCGTGAGCTGTCAAATACGCGAGTCCTCGGCCCGGAATCGGGGATCCTCTTATCAACTGTACCGATCCGAACCAGGCGCTGGAGCGATGATTATGTCGATCTCACCACCTCCGGCGTCGCGGGGCATTTTTGATAATGTGCCGATCACGCCTGCTCAAGGTGAAAGACCTCACGGCCGACTTCGCAGTCCGGATCGATGACGACCAGGGCAACAACACACGCTGGGCGGCCTTTGCCTTGAACCAACCAGGCCGACAGCCCCTTCACCACGCCAAGCCCTATGCCTTCCTGAACGCTGCGCCGCTCTAGAAGCGCCGCACCCGGGCGGCGGTGAGTCGGCGTTGGCTGGACCCTCGGCGGCCGATCTCGGCCGGCTCAACCCCGAGGCCATCGAGCGCGTGCGCCGCGAGACGTCGCCCGAGGCCGAGAGCGCCGACGAGCTGCACGATGCGCTTCAACCTGGTCTTCCTCCACGAAGCCGAAGGCCAGGCCGACGAAGGCGTCTGGCCGCGCCTTCTCGGCGACAACGCGCCGTCTATATCTGGATGGCGTCCCCATCGCGTCGCAGTCCGGGCGGGAGTCTGAGCGAGAGCCTCAACCACGCTACCGTATGGGAAGCCTGCAAGGCGCTACTGCGGCGAGGCGTCGGCGCCACCCGGCTCTTGGTAGCCCCAGCCGGCGGACTCGCCCGGCCACCGCGTGCCCGCCTTTGTGTCACCCAAAAGCCCCGCCAGCCAACCACAATCCGGCCCGAGCCGGCCCAAACGCCTTCTTCCCGCCCCCCAAGCGCGAATCAACCACTCACCGCGACGCCCGACCCGTGCGACGCAACCGCACCGGTTGAAAAGCTGCGTTGAAAGTCCTATCCTTGAATTGATGGTTTTTACATCGGTGTTGATCGCATGGTAGCGCCCCCTTCCAGTCATTCGGATATTCCGTGTTGATCCCGAACGGCACGCTGATGCCGAGCCCTAGTACCAACCACTGCGTGGTCGGGTGGATGTAATAGCGGTTCGGAACGACAATGAGCTCCCCGCCATCACCGCCGTCGCCGCCGCTCAAGGGGATCGAACCCAGCTGCGCGTTGAGTTGCGAACCGGTGTTTTCGAAATCGCTCGACGGTCGGATTACAAGGCGGCGAGCGTCAGTTCGCGGCTTTGCATCTGCCCCATCGCACCGGGATTGAAATAGATCGCACTGCCGTCCTCGATATTCGTGGTCGCGCCGCTAATGTCCCGGACACTACCATGCGGTTCATCTCAGGATTAGATACCCAACCCTCACCGACCAGAGCTCCGGTACCGGGCGGAACGATGGCAGATCATCGACGGGACATACGGGCCGAACAAGTGCGCTTGCTGTTTCAGCAGCTCCCGAGCGCACTATTTGCACATGCGGTGAATGTAGGGATCATGGGTTACCTCCTTTCGGATGCAGTGGATCCCGGCATCCTCGTAACCTGGCTCATACTTATGGGCCTGATGGTTTCCGGCCGCTTAGTGCAATGTTACATCTATAGTCACTCGGATCCGCCGGTTTCTGCAGCCCCGCGCTGGGGACGGTATTTCCTATCGGGTCTCCTGGTCGCGGCATTCGGTTGGGGGCTATTGGGTGGCTGGTTATTCCCGCAAGACAGTTATCCGCATCAGGTCCTCATCGGTTTCGTACTCGCGGGCATGGCGGCCGCTGGCACAACGACGCTGTCCTCCGTTCGGGGTGCCGCTATGCTGTTTATTATACCAGCGCTTATGCCTTATGCGGCCAACTTGCTGTTGCGCTGGGATGAGATCCACTTAGGGATGGCGGCAATGACGTGCTTGTTTATCGGGATGTTGCACCAGATCTCCAATCGGCTCTATCGGTCGGTGGAAGAATCGCTGCGCCTACGGTTCGAGAACGTCGATTTGCTCGGCGAACTGATCGATGCGCGCGATCACCAGGAGATCGTCAACCGCGAGCTCAAAGCGGAGATCGGAGAGCGCCGACGCACGGAGCTGACCCTGCAAGAGCGCGAGGCCTTGGTCCGCGCCGTGATCAATTCCCTGAGCGCAGGTATTGCCGTCCTCGATCGGCAAGGAATCATCGTCAGCAGCAATGACGCTTGGGGCATCTCGGAGCGCAACGGTATGGACGTATCGTTGCGCGGTGCGACCGTCGGCAGCAGCTATCTCGATCTCTGTCGGCACGCCGGCGCTAACAACTGCACGCCAGGACTCGTCCGCGACATCGAGGCCGTGTTGCAAGGTACGTTAGCAGAGACTACCTCTGAATACGTGGCTTCGGCGGTTGGGGAGAAGCGCTGGTATCTCCTCTCTATCACCGCTTTGAAAGGGCCGCACGGCGGGGCGGTGGTCTCGCACATTGACATCACCGAGCAGAAGCGCGCCGAGGAGCGCATGCTGTTGGCCGCGGTGTTCGACAACACCAACGAGGGGATCTTTATTCTCGATACGCGCATGCGCGTCGTTGCAGTGAACCGGGCCTTTACCGAGATCACCGGTTTCGTTGCCGATGAAGTGCTGAACCACCGTACGAACTCCTTCTACTCGTTCCGGAAATTCGTTGAGGCCTATCGACAGATGGCGCGCGCTTTACGCGCGAGCGGTCGCTGGCAGGGCGAGATCGATTCGGAACGGAAATCCGGCGAGGCGTACCCGGCCTGGATCAGTATCAGCTCGGTTAGAGTTGCAGCTCTGCTATCAGAATATCGTCGCCGTCCAGACCGGCGCAACCTTGAGGTACGAGGTGTTGTCGCGATGGTGGCATCCTGAGCGCGGATGGATCGCGCCGTCTGATTTTATCCCGATTGCCGAGGACACCGGCCTCATCGTTCCGATGACCGAATGGGTCCTGCGCGAGGCCTTTAAACAGAATCGGCAATGGTGCCGGGAGGGGCGTCCACCGGTGTCGCTGTCGGTCAACCTGTCGGCGCGTTGTTTCCGGCAAGCAAACCTCGCAGCCACGGTTGAGCAGATCCTGCGTCAGACGGGGATAGATGCCACGCGCCTGGAACTCGAGCTGACCGAGCGTAGCCTGATGCAACATACGGAGTCCGTCATTGCGGCGCTTCGCGACCTCAAGTCACTCGGTGCTACCATTGCCCTCGACGATTTCGGTACGGGTTATTCCTCTCTGAGTTATCTCAAGCGCTTTCCCATCGATGTCGTCAAGATTGACCGTTCGTTCATCGCCGACATCACCACCGACCCCGATGATGCCGCAATCGCCAACGCCATAATCGCCATGGCACACACCTTGGAGATGCTGGTGGTGGCAGAAGGAGTCGAGACTGCCGAGCAGCTCGACCTGCTACGGTCATGGGGATGCGACGCCGCACAGGGCTATTTCTTCCGCGACGACTTCGCGACGAAGGAAGGGGGGAATAGGGGTTAAGTAGAAGAACTTCTTGCGTGGGCTAGGCGCCTTGCCAGCGAAGTAGTCCATCTGGTTGTAGCCGTCGAGATGTACCTTGAAGGTCTTGCTGCGGTCTCGAACGGATCGGAGCGGACTCATCGCCGCGCCTTTGGGGCTGGCTGACCTCGCTATCGCCTTGGTTTACATGATCGGCCTCCCCAGGGAGCTGGGCGTATCGCATCAGGTCTTGCTGCTCGACCGGCTCTCATAGGCGCACGCGCGGTGTACTGCCACGCGTTCCCGCCGTCATGATGTCGACGTATGCGGCTCGTTTCTAGACCGGACCGAGAATAAGGTTTGGAGCGGATCATCATGACGACCTCGGCGGATGCTTCTCCGTCAAATGGGTGACCGTGGGCGATGGGAAGTCGTCGGCGTCGAGCTCGGACAACTCCTCTTCATCGCGTCCGTCATGGCCGCGCTGACGGGCGCGGCCTTTATCGGCAGGAGACTCACCCGGCTCGGCATCGATCCGAAACCCGCGTACGCCGCGTCTGAATCGGCGGCCGCCTATGCAATCGGTAGCGTTGCCGCCTTCTGGCTCATCGACCGAACGCTGAACTTTGTCACCTGAACAAGCCGGCAGAAGAGCTGCCAGCCTGGCGATGAAGTCCAGTGGCTCGAACACGACGTGGGTAGTGCCATCGCGATAGGGCGTTTTCAGTCGGTAGTGGATAAGACCTGGTGGCGTCAGTGACGGCCGCTCGGTTGCAACGGCGGAGCGAGCGATGTAGCGGGCGTGGCCCCACATCCGGTACTATTGGGCAAAGGTCCCATGGCGCGGAATCTAGCGCGTCGATAGCGGATCCCCGTGGACCCTCGTTGCCGGGTTGATGACTTTGGTAGCGGGGTCTGCCCAAGCCCAAGATTCAGATGCAAATTGATATAACGGACTGCCAGCGCATCGCCACGCAGTCCACGGGTCGTAACCCGGCCCAGGCGCAGGCCCAGCCGACCGCGCCGCCGGCGGCTTCGCCGCGGGCCGGAGGCCGGGTGCGCGGCGCTGCGTATTTGTCACATCAACGTCAACAAAGTGATCGGCAGTTGCTGATAATTGCCCGGTTACGCGACACCGTAGACTGAGCTTCCGTCGAGTGGAGCGTCCAGATGTGTAGGATCGGAGGTCGACTTTGACCCGTCGCCTGGCCTTGGAAACGGTTGCCTGCCCCGATTGCGATTTGCTCCAGCGCATGCCGCTGCTCCCGCCAGGCGGGAAGGCGCGCTGCTCGCGGTGCGGCTACTGTCTCGCCACCCGGCCATCCGATCCGCTCGAACTGCCCCTCGCTCTCACGGTCGCCGCCGCGATCGTGTTCATCGTTGCCAATACGGCACCGCTGATGGGGCTCTCGGCCGTCGGGCGCAGCGCGAGCACGACGATCATCGGCGGCGCGTACGAGATGTGGGTGCAGGGCCAGGCAGTCACGGGCGTGGTCGTCGCATTCTGCGCGGTGATCGCCCCCGCAAGCTACCTCCTGTTCATGCTGACGGTCCTGCTTGCGGTGAGGCGGCCGCCCGCGCCGCGCTGGGTCGGCGAGATGCTGCGCTGGGCGCGACACCTGCAACTCTGGTCGACGCTCGAGGTGATGATGCTCGGCATCCTCGTTGCGCTCATGAAGATCGCGGAGCTGGCCACGGTGGACGCCGGCGCCGGCCTGTATGCGGTCGGCGCGCTGTTGGTGCTTTTTCCGGCGATCATGGTCCACTTCGATCCGCGGGAGATCTGGCAGCGGGTCGAGTGGGCCGACGGCGAAGTGTCGCCGCCGATGCCTCCCGAGGCCCCCGCCACGGAGCCGACGAGTTGACGGGCGCAACTCTTAGCGCCGCAGAGGAAGGACTCGTTTCTTGCGAGACATGCAGCCTGTTGTCGCGGCCCGCCAGTGCGGCCGAGCCGGGTTTCTGCCGTCGCTGTGGCGCGCGGCTAGAATTCCGCCGCCACGCCTCAATCCAGTACACATGGGCGCTCGTCATCGCCGCGGCGATCTGCTACATCCCCGCGAACGCCCTGCCGGTGCTGACCACCAACACGCTGGGGTCCTCCGAGTCCGACACCATCGTGGGCGGGGTGGTGTTCCTCTACACCTCGGGATCGTGGCCGCTTGCGCTCATCGTGCTGATCGCGAGCGTGATGATCCCGCTCGGCAAGCTGGTCGCGCTCGCCTATCTCCTGATCACCGTGCAGCGCGACTCGAGCGAGAGCACCCGCGAGCGGACGCGTCTATATCGCATGGTAGAATTCATCGGCCGGTGGTCGATGCTCGACGTGTTCGTCGACACGTTCACCGTTGCCCTCGTGCAGCTCCAGCCACTGATGTCCGTGGAGCCCGGTTCGGGGGTGCTGTTTTTCGCGGCGGTGGTGGTGCTGACGATGCTTGCGGCCGAGTCCTTCGACCCGCGCCTGATCTGGGATTCCGGTAATCGGAAGCAACGTCGACATGGCTGACGACACCGACAGGGACAACCTGCCGCAGGCCGCGGTCGTGCCGCCGAAACGCACGCGGGTCTCGATCGTCTGGATCATCCCGATCCTCGCCGCGGTGGTGGCCATCGGGATCGCGATCCAGCGCGTCATGACCGAAGGCCCGACCATCACCATCGTGTTCGCGGCCGCCGAAGGCATCGAGGCCGGCAAGACCTTCGTCAAGTACAAGGACGTGAACATCGGCCAGGTGACGGAGGTGCAGCTTGCCGAGAACTACTCCAAGGTGGAAGTGACCGCGAAGATCGCCAAGAGTGCGGCGGGTCTGATGGTGGAGGACGCGAAGTTCTGGGTCGTCGAGCCGCGCATTACCCTGGGCGGAGTCTCGGGGCTCAGTACCCTCCTCTCGGGCAACTACATCGGGTTCGAAGCCGGCAAGTCTGCCAAGGCGCAGCGCAGGTTCACCGGGCACGACGTGCAACCCACCATCACCGACCAACCGGGCCGGAAGTTCGTACTGAAGGCCCACGACCTGGGGTCGTTGGGGATCGGTGCGCCGATCTACTATCGGCGCCTGCAGGTCGGTCAGGTCGCGGCGCACAATCTCGCGGCCGACGGCAAGTCGGTCGAGATCACGGTGTTCGTCAACGCGCCCTACGACAAGTACGTCAATCCGGAGACGCGCTTCTGGAACGCGAGTGGAATCGACGTCTCGGTCGGCGCCGATGGACTGGACGTTCGCACGGAGTCGTTGCTGGCGCTGCTCGCGGGCGGTCTCGCGTTCGATACGCCCTCCTTCGTGGCACCGGACGAGCCGGCCGCCGAGAACACCGCGTTCCAGCTCTACCCCGACCGGGCCACGGCGATGAAGCAGCCGGACGCTATCGCCAGGCGCTATGTGCTCTATTTCACCGAGTCGGTGCGGGGGCTGGAGGTGGGGGCGCCGGTGACCTTGTTCGGCTTTCCGGTGGGCGAGGTCACCGAAGTCGGTCTGACTTTCGACCCCGCCACGCTGGTTTTTGGCCCGCGTGCGAACATCACGTTCTTCTTCGAGCGTGCCGTTGAACTGTTGTCCTCACAGGAAAAAGCTGCCGTCGAAACCATGGCGGAGCAGAGCGCAGAAGCCCGCCTGAAGATGGTGCGTCGCGCCGTGGAGGAGGATGGCTTGCGCGCGCAGTTGCAAAGCGGCAACCTGCTCACTGGGGAGCTCTACGTCGCGTTCGAGTATTTCCCGAAGGAGCCCAAGCCGCAAATCGACTGGAGCAAGGACCCGCTGGAGCTACCGGTGGTGCGGGGCGGGGTCGCGGACATCGAGTCGAAGCTCGACAGCATCCTCACCAAGATCGATAGCATGCCGATCGACGCGATCGGCACCGACCTCAGGAAGGCGTTCGCGACGCTCGATGAGACGCTGAAGGAGGCGGCCCATCTCGTGAAGCAGGTCGACGTCGATACCGTCCCCGAGCTAAAGACGACCCTCGCGGAACTGCGCCGCATGATGGCCACCGCCGACCGCGTTCTCAAGGACACGGACGCGACCCTCCTCGGCAAGGACGCCCCGGCTCAGCAGGGGCTTCGCGACGCCCTGGAGGAGGTGACCCGCGCCGCGCGTTCGGTCCGCCTGCTGACGGACGAGCTCGAGCGCCACCCCGAAGCACTGATCCGCGGTAAGACCGAGGAGTAGATAATGATGCGCCGTCTTGCCGCCATCGCCACCCTGTGCGCCCTCGCCGCCCTCGCGGCCGGGTGCGCGTCCCCGCCGTCGCGCTTCTACACCTTGAGCGGCACCACGACGCCCGCCGCGACGTCATCAACCGTCTCCGTGGCCGTCGGACCGGTGTCGATACCCGCCGAGGTCGACCGCCCCGAGATCGTGGTCAGCACGGGCCCGAACCAGGTGCAGTTGGACGAGTTCAATCGCTGGGCGTCACCGCTGGAGAACAACATGGCGCGCGTGATCGCCGAGAACCTCGTCGCGATGCTCGGCACGCCGCGTGTGAGCTTGTTTCCGCAGGCATTGAGCGCGGACGCCGATTATCGCGTCGCGATCGAGGTGCAAAGCTTCCGATCGGTGCCGGGCGAGGCGGCCGTGCTGGACGCGGTCTGGACCGTGCGCCGGGCGCAGGACGGCAGAACGGAGACGCGGCGCACCAGCGTGCGCGAGGCGGTCCAGGAGAACGGCTACGATGCGCTCGCCGCCGCTCACAGCCGCGCGCTCGCACGCATGAGCCGGGACATCGCCGACGCCGTGCGTGCGCTCGATCGTTCCGGGCAGTAGGCGCAGGCGCGCGACGTGCAATTTGCAATCGTCTCCATCGGCCCCTCGACTCCTCAGCGAATGAGGGGCGTGCGGCGGCGGGCACGCGGGTGAACGGCGACACACGCCGGCGTCGCGGCGGATGGCTCGCCCTCGCGCTGGGGCTCATAGCGCTCGTTGCCGCCCTGTGGGTCGCCTTCACGAGCACTCGTCCGCCTGCCAGGCACGTCACCCTCACTTCCGGAGTCGAGGGCACCAGTCGCGCCGTGGTCGCGCACGCCCTCGCGCGCGAGGTCTCGGCGCTCGGCACCGAGGTGGAGGTCGTCGAGCAGGCGGGCACGGAGGCGGAGCTCTCTGGTGTCGACTCGGGGAGCATCGACTTCGCGCTCGTGTCCGGCGCGTACCGGATCGAGCGCTACCCTCACGTCCGGCAGGTCGCGCCGCTCTATGTCGAGGCCCTCCATCTGCTGGTGAAGGAGGAGCACGCCGGATCGGTCGGTGCGACCCTCGCCGGCCTGCGCGGACGCGTGGTCGACATCGGTCCGCACGATGCGGCAACCGAGGGTCTGGCCGTCGCCGTCCTTGCCTTCTCGGGGGTGCCCCTCGCGGACGGCACGGCGACCGGAGGCGTCGCCGTCCGCTCGCTCGAGCTCGCCGATCTCGAGGCGCTCGTCGAGCGCGGCGATCGCGAGGCGCTGCCGGACGCCGTCTTCCACCTCGCCACCGTGCCGTCGAAGGTCGCGCAGAAGCTGGTGCGCTCGGGGAAATATCGCCTCGTGCCACTCCCCTTCGCCGATGCCTTCCGCTTGTCGGCGCTGGTCACTGAGGATCTGACGGATGGCCTGGCGAGGGAGATCGAGCGTCCCTTCGTGGTCGACACCGTGATCCCCGGGTTTGCGTACGGGACCGATCCAGCCTCGCCGCCGGCGCCACTGCAAACGTTGGGGACACGGCTGCTCCTGGTCTGCCACGAGCGCGTATCCCCCGAGACCGTCGCACGCTTCCTCGACGCCACCTTCACCTCCCGCTTCGCGCACGTGGTCGAGCCTCCCCTGAACCGCTCCGTGCTCGCGTTGCCGCAGCGGCTCGAGCTGCATCCCGGAACGATCGCCTTCGTCAACCGGGACAAATCCATCATCACGGCGGACAGCGTCAACGACCTCGCCAACACGGTGAGTGTTCTCGGTGCGCTCGTCGGCGGCTCGATCTTCCTCGGGAGAGCGTGGCGGCAACGAAGGCAAGCCCGGACGGACGATCTGTTCGGGGCGTACATGCTGCGCGTGGCCGAGGTGGAGCGGAAGGCCGTGGAGCTCGAGCTCTCCGCGAGCAGGGATCTCCGGCCGGTGATCTCGCTTCAGCGCGATCTGCTCCAGCTCCAGAGCGAAGCGCTCGAGCGCTTCGCGGCCGGCGAGCTGGGCAACCAGGCAACGCTCTCGGACCTCCTGGCGCCGGTGAACGCGGCACGCAACCACGTCGGAGATCTCCTCCTGCACCTCCGAGAGGACATCGAGGAGATGGCGCAGGCGGAAGGCCGGAGCCACGGAGCGGTCTGGGCCGAGGCCGTCGCGAAGGCCCGGAAGGCAGAGCCGAGCTCGTGAGCCCATCGAGCGTCCAACGTGACGATTGCATTGCACCGGGCGGAGTGGCAATCTGGGGCGGCGGCTTTGGTGGCGGGGCTTCCGATCGCTCCCGCCGCTGAGGAGCGCGAACCTGGCGTGCACGCTAAGCAACGCACGATCAAAAGAATCCAACATAGAAGAGGAGATCGAACATGAAAAGCAGGGTTCGTATGGCAACGGTTTGCTGTGGCTTCGCCGTGGTTACGCTCGCCGCAGGCTGCGCGATGCAAGAAAAGCAGACTTTGGAGAGCCTCGATCAGCCCATCAACTGCGCCACGGCCGAAGGCGACATCCGGGTACTCCAGGGCGAAAAGACTCACGTAGCCCAGCAGATCGCCTCGGGTTTGTCAGCGGTTGCCCCCGCCGGCATCGTCATGGGCCTTGTCACCGGCACTGAGGGGACGAAGCTGCAGGTGGCCACCGGCGACTACAACACGCAGATCGACCAGAGAATCGCTGCGATCCAGTCGACCTGCCAAGTACAGTAGGGCGCGGTTCCAGGGAGGCGCAGGCCGATGGTCAGTTCGTTGAGCGAGCGTCTTGTGCTTCCGGCGCCGTGGACAGCACGCACGCGCCAAGGAGGGGAGGCCGCATGAAAGAAACAAGGGTGGCCAAGGGCACCCTCATGGTCAACGGCCAGCAGGTGGCTGAGGGGGCGATCGAGAGAACCCAAGCGATGACCTTCTCTGCGGACGAGACCGCCGACGTGGGCATCGGCCTCGATACTCCGGTCGTCGAGGACATCGGCTCCGAGGCCAAGTCCAAGTTCACTTCACTCAGCCTTGTTCGTGTGCGCGTTGTGACCTCGGGTGCGATCCTCCTGATCCTGGAGATGAACAGCCCGTTCGCGGGGTTGATGAAAATCTCGAGCGCTCCGATGCGCGACGCGCTCGCCAATCTCGGGCAGTAGGACGGGAGCGCTTGATGCCCCACACGAGACCTCGAAGAGTCATGCCGATGTTCATCGCGAGAGGTCGGCCAAGTCAGGGGGATCCAACGGTCACTTCACTTTTCCTCGCACTGTCTCGAGGTGCTTGGCGAGTCGTGCCGCGATTTCCTTTCGTGCCACCGAACGCTTGATCCCGGATGCGAAGCCCAACACCTCGTCCGTGAACGTGTGATTGATCGCGAAGACGAGCCACCGTTGGTCGTAAGGCACGACACCGACCAGTGTCAGCATGGAGTTGTAGCCCTGCGAAGCATAGAAATGCAGATCCGCGCCGATTGCACGGTCGGGGAATTCCTGACGCACTTCGCTGCTGAGCGCGACGACTTCGACGCCTTGAAAGGGCGCGTCGAGCCGAAAATAGCTGCGTGAGCCGCGCTCCATGGGACCGCCTTGGCGCAGACGATCCAGAAAGCCGGGGTAGTCATCGGCGAGCAGCGCCAGGGAACGTAGTGCGGATTCAAGTTCCCGATCCGGGCGAACCGGATCACGCTTCGCGCGCTGATACGGTTCGATGCCCGCGATGCCAGCGCTGATGAAGCTGCCAAGCCGCTTCGCCAGCACTTGCGCCATTGCCTGAGAGATCGGATCTGCCGATCCCGAACCTCCACTGCGAAAGGATGTCGCTTCACTCGGGCTGAGATTGAGGATCTTCAGCGGATCGCGCCTGATCCGTTCGACTTCGCCCGCGGATGAAAAACGAAAGGTCGCAAGTGCGTTCGCCGTATCGGCGCCCAGCACTTTGAAACGAGTGACCTGATGAGCTCGAAAGAAAGTATCGACATGCAGAAAAGCGTCGATCACGGCATCCGCATCGACCGCATTGACCAGCAGCATGGCGCCGACCGCGGCGACCTCCTCCGGGAACTGTTCCCCCGCGGTTAGTCCGCTTTGGAGCACACCACCCTTTTCGAGTACAGCCCCCCGATCGCCGGGCTTGAAGCCCAGATAGTGCAACAACTCCGAGGCGAGCGGGTGCACTGAGGCAGTGGTAGCTGCAGCACACAACGGCATCACGAGCAAAGCCAGGCACGCCGCCACGAGAAGGCGATGTCGCAGTGCTGCTTCAGATCGAAGTGTACGTTGCGTCATGTCCTTACCTCCGAAGTATTCGCCCGGCGTGCAGTAGTGCTCGGACCATGACAGCGACGATGACCACGTTGATGCTGAATGTGACGACCCGCAACAGCGTCGCGCCACGCGTATAGATACTTACGTTCCAAATGTTGAACACAACAACTCAAACAATTTCTATTTCATGTGCAAATTCAATAAGCTGTCAGCGCCAGCTTATTCCCTCCCCCCGGGGAGGGGGAGGGCTAGGGTGGGCGTTGAGCGTCGCGGCTCCGTCATTCCGATCGGACGCGCTCGACCCCCATCCTAACCTTCCCCCTTCCAGGGGGAAGGGACGACGAATTTCAAATGTCTTTGGCTAGATCTCAAACGGAATATAGATACTGCCACTGATGCTCTCGTCATCGAGAGGTTTAATGCGTCACGGAGCCGATGCACGTATGTACGGTAGTCCTTTTCACCGCAGAAGCAGGTTCGCGGTTGTGGCCTAGTTGCACTAGGCGCAGGGGTAGGCCATCGACGCGGCGCGGCAGGTAAAATACAAACAAAGCGACCCTGGCCCTGCGCAAGCCGCCCTGCCGTGCACTGTCAGACTGAAATACGCGGTCACTTCATTTTCTTTAATTTCTGCAATGCCTGGGCGCAACCGACCGTTAGCTCTTCCTTTTGTGCCATCAGGCACGCCTTGATCTGACCGCCACCCGGTTCCACGTTTGGGCAGAGCCTCTCTATGTCGGGCTTACAATAGGTTTTGAGCGCTTGAATTTCCGCCTCTAGCCCTCCCGCGAACGTGGACATGGTAGCAGATACCAAGAATAATAGGGTTGTCGTACGAACGATCATCATTGGAGTCTCCTCAAATGGTTGTGGTTAGTGTGGTGGAGGGTTTCGCAATCACCGTTACTTCGCTGGGTGTTGCATTTATGGGTTGACTTCGCCCACCAGCGGAAAGCCGTAGACATAGGCCTCCTTGACGATGGCGCGGGCCTCGGCTGGGGTGATGTCCGCGGCGCGGGCCGTGAAGGTGAGCGTCAGCGCGAAGCCGAGCGAAGTCAGGATGGTTCTTGTTTTCATAGATGATGAGCCGGTGAGCAACGCCGATGTGACGTCGCCAGCGAGTGCCAGTAGATGGAATGTGTTCGGATGGGTTTCATAGGGTTGATGGTGGGTTTGATTTGGTTTGGGACGAACAGACTACTAAGATGCTCGCGGATACGTATTGAGCCGGCGAGCTTGTTGATTGGTTGGACTACTGCGCCGCGGTCCTGGCTTCGTGGGTCTTTTGCTGGAGGAGTTTCTCCTCCTCGGCCGTCATCTTTGGCGGTTCCAGTTTGATGGTCAGCTTGTCGAGCTTTCCGGTGAATCGGAACGGCGACTGGTAGTCTTTATCGTCTACCCCCGTGCGGGTATCCACCCCGACATCGAAGGACTCGTCAATCGTCATGAGGGCCGGGATGGTGTGTGGGATCGCCTTGCGGGCGACTTCCTTGCCGTCCACCGACAGGACGCCGGTGCCACCCTTGGCCAGGCCGGGGCCGTCGTATGTGAAGTCAAACACGATCTTGTGTTTGCCCGGCGCGAGCGCGTCGGCGCCTTCCCAGCGGAATCGCTCCAGCCCAAGGAGATTGTAGGTGAACACAGGCTTGCCCTTCACCAGGTAGAGGCCGTATCCACCGAAGCGGCCGCCGAGCGTGTTGAGCATCCCTTCGGCGCCGCCCTGTGGAATTTCCACCTCTGCGGTGATTGAATAAGACTTGGCGAGCGTGTTGGGCACACTGCCGTCTGGCAAGCCAGACAGTTCACCCGAATACGTGAACTCGGTCCGGCCGGCGGTTGCACTCGGTCGCGGGGTAATCAACCGCGGGAGGATGGAATTATCAATCGGGAATACCTGGTATTTCTTCGCCTCAACCAGGAAGAGTGCCTGTAGCTCCTTCAGCTTCTCGGGATACTTTGCCGCGAGATCGTTGTTCTGCGAGAAATCATCGGCGATGTTGTAAAGCTCCCACTTGTAGTTGTTGAGCTCGGGCAATTTATCCGTGCCCATGAGCCATGGCGGTGCCGGAGGCGGCGTGGCGGCCATCCAACCGTCGTGGTAGATCGCGCGGTTGCCAAACATTTCGAAGTACTGTGTCTGGCGCGTGGACTTGGCTTTTTCGTTCGCCTTGTCCCACGTATAGACCATGCTCACACCTTCGATCGGACTCTGCGCGATGCCGTTGACCGTCACCGGCGCCTGGACGCCGGTGGCTTCGAGGATCGTCGGCGCGATATCGATGATGTGGTGAAACTGCGTGCGCATGCCGCCCACATCCTTGATGCGGGCCGGCCAGGACATGACCATGCCCTGACGCGTGCCGCCGAAGAAAGAGGCCACCTGCTTGGTCCATTTGAAGGGCGTGTCAAACGCCCACGTCCAACCCACCGACATATGCGGGGTGGTCAGGTCAGAGCCCAGGACGTCGTAGAATTTCAGTTGGACTTCGACGGGAACATTGACGGCTTGAATCGCGGCCAGGTCGAACGGCGTGCCGATGGTGGAACCTTCGGAACTGGTGCCGTTATCGCCACTGATGTAGATGATGAGTGTGTTATCCAGCTTGCCCAGATCTTCGACCTGCTGAATGACACGACCGATTTCATGGTCGGTATAGGCCACATACGCCGCGAAGATATCCGCCTGGCGGATGAACATCTTCTTCTCATCGGCGTTGAGCGTTTCCCATTTCGGCAGGCTGTCCGGCCATGCCGTGAGTTGGGTATTCGCCGGGATTACACCCAGCTTCTTCTGATTGGCAAAGATCGTTTCGCGCAGTTCGTTCCAGCCCTTGTCGAACAGGTGCATGTCGCTGATCTTCTTGACCCACTCTTTCGTCGGATGATGCGGCGCGTGCGTTCCACCGGGGACGTAATAGAGGAAGAACGGCTTCTCCGGCGCGGCGGCATTCAACCCCTTCATATAGCTGATCGCCTCGTCCGCCATGTCGGTCGTCAGGTTGTAACCCGGCTTCCCGACCCACGGCTCGATCTGGGTATGATCTTGGAAAAGATAGGGTGTCCACTGATTGCTCTCGCCACCCATGAACCCGTAGAAATACTCGAAGCCCATCCCGCTGGGCCATTGATCAAACGGTCCGGCCAAGCTGTACTGATAGGTCGGCGTGTTGTGGTTCTTGCCGAACCACGAGGTCGAGTAGCCATTGTCCCTCAGGATGGTGCCGATGGTTGCCTTGTTCTTGGGGATGACGCTGTCGTACCCCGGATAGCCCGTGGACATTTCGCCAATCACGCCGGTACCCACCGAGTGGTGGTTGCGGCCGGTGATCAGCGCCGCGCGCGTCGGCGAGCAGAGGGCGGTGGAGTGAAAATGTGTGTAGCGCAGGCCCGTCTTCGCCAGTCGATCCATGGCCGGCGTCGGGATGACACCGCCAAAGGTGCTGTAGGTGCCGTAGCCCTGGTCGTCGGTCATGATCAGCAGCACGTTCGGCGCACCCTTGGGGGGCACCACCGTCGGGGGCCAGTAAGGCTTCGAATCCTTGGCATCCTCCTTGAGTACGCCACCGAACTTCATCGGCGGTGGCGGGATTTGCTTCCCGTCAATAGTCACGGTGGCGATGGGCGAACCCGGCGCGCCAGTGACCTGCTGCGCCACGCTTGGCACAGCCGCCAGCATGGCCGTAAGAGCAGTAAGTATGGATGCGATCATCGTCCCCGTCAGCGTTCTTGTCGTCACCTGTTACTTCCTCCTCCTCATAAGGGTGCCGGTCAATTTCCGGATACCGGATACAATGCTCGATAATGGCGTATTCTATTTTGCCCGGGCCGTTCAGAGCCCCCGGGTTATAGCCAACGGGCACAACTTGCGCTTTTTCAACTCGGGTGCCACGGGCACCTTGCTGCTCGTGGCGAGCCTCTGCACTGGCGGACAAGCCGCCAGCAGCATCCCCTCCAGATCAGATAAATAGATAAATACAATTGAAAACCCGCTCTAAGCTCGCCGCTCGCGGGGTTCACGAGCGGCGCACGCGCGAGCCTCCTCAGGGAGCGGGCACCACACGGTAGTAGACGCCGTTCGCGCCGTAGGACGGTTGGAACCACGTCTTGCCGCTCACATAGTAGGCCGTGCCACCGACGGTGGCTGGAGTACTGCCGGCAGGCAGCGTCGGGTAGATCGCGTTCATCGCATACGTGCTGCCAGCGGCGTAGCCCGCGGAGTAGGCACTTGAAGTGGCTGCGCTGGTATTGGCCGAAGCCACGGCCGCGCCTGCGACCATGCCGACTGCGGCACCTGCGGCCGCGGCACCGGCGGTGGACCAACCGCCGCAGTTGTAGCATCCGCTTCCGTAGTTGTTCACGGTGACGGGTGGATGGTACCCTCCGTAATAGGTTCCACCGTAGTAGGCCGGCTTGCCATAGGCCGTCGTGCCATAGGCCGTCGTGCCGTAGCCCGTCGAGTGATAGGCCGTCGTGCCGTAACTGTTAGTGGCGCTCCAGTGCCCGTCGCCACCTGATGCCGTGCCGCCCTCAGCGCCCTTGGCGCTCCAGGATCCCTCGCCGCCTGACGCGCTGCCGCCGCGGGCGCCCTCGCCGCTCCAGGAACCGCCGCCACCCGATGCGGTCCCGCCGAAGGCGCCGGTGTGGCTCCACGAGCCGCCGCCACCCGACGAGTGTCCGCCGTAGGCGTTGGCGCGACCCCAGGCCGCGGCCGGCCCAGACGAGAGCGCCGTGAGAAGACCCACGAAGCTAATGATGGTCGTTTTCATGATGCGTACCTCTTCACTTTAACTTTCACTGGGTTTTGGATGGCTTGCTCTTCACCGGAGGCTTGCCCTTCGTCGGAGGCTCGAGGCCCGGCGGCAGCTTCGGGTCAGGGCGGGCGAACGGGATGCGCGTCGCCTTGCCCGCGCTCGCCGACGCGAAGGCGTCCGCCGGGACGGCAAGGTCGAGTTGCCAGTTGGACAGCTCCAGCTGGTGGCGCAGTTGTGATGGATCGTTGCGGTACACCGCGCGCAGCATCCGCGGGAGCTTGTCCTCAGCGCCGATCCAGATCTGCACGAACACGTCGCCGTTGGCGTACGCCACCATGTCCGTCGTCGTGCCGCCGACCACGCGGGATTGGCCGATGTAGAAGGCAAGCTTCAACCCCTCGGCGATGTCCTGGTAGGGATCGGCGACGATCACGTCGGTGAACGGGAAGTAGATCGCGGCGGAGTCGTAGGCCGCCTTCAGCGTGGCGTCGATGGTAGGCGGAGCCTCGGCGACGGCGACATGGTTCTCGGTCGGCGCGAAGGCCATCATCGTCTTGCCGTCGTAGTAGAACTCGGAGGGGGGCCCGTCGGCGGACGTGATCACCCGCAGCTTGTCGGGTCGCTGCAGGGTGACCTCAGACTTTGTCGTGTAGACGAGCGGAGGGCCGAGGCGACTCGGGCTCTCGTAGGAGACCACCGCCGTGAACGCCATCGATTTGGCGGCAGCCAGGCGGCTACTGGCGGCCTTCAGGAGGCCGATCGCCTTGGGCTCGAGCGTAAAGTCGCCCGCGGGCACCGCTGCCTTGCTCGGAGCCTTGGCGGACTTCGAAACCTGCGGTGCGCGCTTCACGTCCTGGGCGCCCACGTCCGCGGCGCCGAGGAACACACCCAGCGCGGCTAGCACCACCCAGCCAAAAAATTTGTCCCGGACCATCATTCCTCCTGGGGAGCCGCCAACAAGCACAAAATGTTTCATCATAACTTTCTCTTTATCTCATGGCTGGCACGAGTGCGAACAGGTAAAAACGTTTGAACATGGCTTTCTCCTTTCTGCAATCGGGTGCGGAGTCATAAAGGCGCTCCAGGATCGAGTTGTCCAGCGGAAACACATCGTATTTCTCCGCGTCCACCAGGAAGAGTTTCTGCATCTGGCGCAGCTTGTCGGGCATCTTGGCCGCGAGGTCGTTATTCTGCGAGAAATCCTCGGCGAGGTTGTAAAGCTCCCATTTATAGCCGTTGACCACCTCCGGCAATGTGGACGTGCGTCTCGCCGCAGAACGAGTCCTTCAGTGGGTACACTTCTCGGCGTATGTCCGCAAGGCCGTCAGGCTGAGGAGTGCAGGCCGAGCAGAATCGCCAGGGGCCCCTGGGGACCACCCAACGTGTCTCATGGCGCCTCCGTCCCACGATCCGGCCGAGGCGCGGCGGCACGGTTACTCCTGTCCCCGGGGCGGGTCGCCGGGGTGGGCCGCGAAGCAGGTGTCCGTGCCCACCTGGCAGAGGACGACGTACGTCTTGCGCTGGTTGCAGCCGGCCACGCCGATCGTGTACTCCACCCGCTCCAGCCCGCCCACGTACGGCCCCTGGAAGGCAGGCTGGATGAAATCACTCGAGAGGACCGTCGCCGTCGCGGCCGGGCAGTTGAACTCGAACCGCCCACGTTGCAGGGCCGTCTGGACCGCTCCATCCTGCTTCTGGGTGAGCAACTCGCTCTGGGTGGCGCAGCCCATCGCGGCCGCCGCGAGGACGAAGAGCGAGAAGACTGTCGATCGTCTGGTCATGTGTCAGTTCCTCCGTCGGTTTGCGTTGATTCGTTGAGCCTACCGTACAAGGATAGGAAGTTCAACGCGGTTTTGCAATCGGTACTGCTGCGTCGGAGGGGTCGGCCGGTGATTGAGCGGCCAGGGTGACAAAGCAGAACATGAAGGTCATTAGGCCTAAAACGAAGGAATCCCGCATTAGCTAGCAAAACGCGAGGAACGACGCCCATATGGCGGTTTTCCTGATGAGCGGGGGCCAGCCCGGCCGATCCGAGGATGGCAATGGCGGCGAACCATCGGTCGAGCTCATGGTCTCTGCTGCACGGAAAAATCCAAACTTGCGGCCCCGAGTCCCGATGATAGCGTCGAGGCGGCTTATTGCGAAGATCCACTCCTGCCGGGGTGGGAGCGGACCCGACCAAGGACCCAATACACGCCGATTATCGCGACGATCGCGACAGCCCCCATCACCAACACTAACCACAGGTACTCCTCCACCTCGGCGACGACGAGGAGGGTCAGCGTCAGTAGCAAACCCACCAGAATGAAGAGTCGTTCGAGGTGGACGCCAGCCAGGTAGCAGCCCAGGGCGAGCAGCAGCAAGGCGTTAAGAGCGGCCGCTATGGCCGTCTCTTCGCCGTGGGTGCGAAAAAAGAACTCGAGCCCCAATGCGCCGCCTATCCCCAGCCAGTGGAATACCTGTCTTAACACCAGTGACGGACCCGCGCCCGCGCCGGGCACCGACCGGTACCAGGCAGTGGCGACACACAGCAGACCGTAGATCGGCACCATGGAAATCCAATAAGTGGCCGAGATGGCGGAGCTCGCCATCGTCAAGCCGACACCGATGAGGGCTAGTATTACCATGAACACAGCAGCCACTGTCGCCACCTTCAAAGCCGTTGTCTTGCTAGCAGATCGCATCGGCCCGGTAGCGTTAATCGAATCGCTCGGTCGCTCACTCATCGTGCTTCTCTCCGTCTTTCCTGGGGGTGTCTCGCGACTGGCACGCACGGCTCGCCGCGCAAAGAAGACCGCGGTGGTCCTGCCGCCGGCGTGGGTTGGTTGACAAAGAGCGTCTAATCCGTTTTTGACCCGCTGTCGACGGCGGGGGAAAGCAGTTTTCTGAACTGGGTGCGATGCGGAAGCAACCGTTGCCGCTTACCCGCAAAGACTACTGGTTATTGTGTCTTTACCCATGCTGCGTGATCCTGCTTAGCCGACTGCCGGGAGCGGCCGAAGACCGGCCGCTCCCGGCAGATGGGCTGTTGAGGACGCTACTTCTTCTTATGTACCTTTACCGGTTTCCCTTCAACGATCTCGTACTCAACGATGTCGCCCGTTTTCAGGTCTTCGGCGACGACGTCAGCCACAGCGATTTCATACTGCTTACCGTCATTCCCTGTGACCTTGACGACCTCTTCCTCAACCGCGATGATTGTTCCGATCGCACTTTCACCCGCTGCCAAAGGCACGGTTGACGCGAACAACAGACCGGCGAGCGCAGCCGCACAGATACTGTCTATACGTACAGACATGTTAATTCTCTCCTCATGGTTCGATTGATGTGAGTATTTCGCCTTGGAGCGAACCCCGCAGCGCGAGCAAAAGTCCATCTTTTTCGCGCTTCGCCTGACAGGACCCGGCGAACTTAAGGTGCCGCCTCGGAAGAAGATAGGAGACCCAACGCCGCTTGTCAAGCGGAAGGATCCCGATGCCCTGGCCCGAGTTCAAAACGCGCTTCAAGCGGCGGGCCCACTTCATGGCGGCGTGCCGCTCTGCCAGGGTCTTTTCCGTTGGCTCGCGATCGTACCTGGCGCGTCGGGCCGGGATAACCTGTGCCCGCCAGGCGCTGTTCGGCGCGAACACGCCGTGGAAGCGGGTGAGGTTCACGCGGGGCTTCGACGACAGCCTTCATACTCGCAGGAAGCGCCTCAGAGGTTTTAGGTGACTGGCGCATCATTTGCCGTATCGAGGATGAGCAAGTGACTTGGCGTTGCCCCCCAACAAGGCCAGGAACGCCGCTTTGTCCAAGGCCTTGCTGAACAGAAACCCCTGGAACACCCGGCATCCGAAAGCGCGCAGCAGGGCCAGCTGGCCTTCCGTCTCGACGCCCTCGGCAATGACCTCGAGTCGCATCTCGCGGCCGATATCGACCAGCCGTGACTGCTACCAGCCACTCCCCATAGCGCGCCTGGCCGCCGTACAGCGCGATGAACCAGAAGAACGCTGGGACAGCCAGGAATCCGCAAGCCGACTGCCAGCGTAGCGCCCAAGCCGCCTCGGCGAGCGAGGCGGAGCCATGGTAGTAACCGGAAAAATAGATGAACCCTGCCGCCGGGAAGCACACCAGCGAGAACGCCAGGTATAAGGGGATTCGACGCCCGATCGAGCCCAGGACCGCGGCCACCCCGCCCATGAAGAACGCGATCCCGGCACTGACATAGAATGCCGGTACGATGACTTTTAGGCTCAGTAGATCGAGCGCGGGGCTCATGGGCCAACCCGACAGGTGTGGGACCGCCGCTGGTCCGGCGTCATGCGCTCGGGCGGGGTCTGTTTGATGGGTTGCATTTTTCTGTGCTAGTGAGTTGCACCTTTACAAGCGCATCGTGGGCAAGGTGCAACTCCCTAACACAGAAAAAGGACGTTTAAAATCCCTCCTCCCCAACCGGGACGGGAACAGTTACCGGTCTTCGCGGAGCCCGGCCCTCTGACCCTATTCCTTATCCATTCGCTGTTCAATGGAATCCACCTGGCCCGAACCGTTGAAGTGCAGGACGTAGATCCCCTGCCCCGCATCCGAACGGTCATAGAGCCAGGTGTCACCATTCTTCGACGTCGGCTGCCCGCATTTATCCAGGATCTGTTGCGTGAACTGGCCGGCCGGCCGGTCGTCGGTGATGATGGCATCGCCACAGGTTATGGAGCCGGCCTGCGCGGTCCCACCAAGCAGCAGTCCCGTGAATCCGGCGATACAACGATATCGGATCTTCATAGTCATTTCTCCGTAGTGGTTTGACTCCCGGTAAGTGCCCAGGATTTCAGATGAAGGTGACCTGTGCGTGAACCGCGATCGTGCCTCCGCACTCTCGTCCAGGTCTAGTTTAGGGATTTTAAACGCCCTTTTTCGCCGAGAGACACGGTACTGCTGGTTTAGGGAGGTGTCAAACAGGCGGACGCCTCTCTCCTGCTGCTGAGTGACAGGTTCTTCGGCCGGTGTTTAACCTCGCCGGGCCCGGTCAGGATCTCAAGGGCCACGAATAGGAAGTATAAACCGCCCTTCGGGAGAGTCAATGGGTAAGAACCGGGCCAGATCAGGCAGAGCAGCGGCCAGGAATCGCGATGCTGGTAGCCGGAAACAAGGTCGGAGGCGGGAGTGACCGTGCGATGGTCCCGTGCGATGGTCCCGGTGTTTTGGGAGGTGGGCTTGACATCGGCACGAGGGTTCCGCTGTCGGAGTCGTGAACGACTGTGCCGAGGGGCGAGGAGAAGAGCCTAAATCCGTCAGGCCCGGTGGCATCCGCGGGGGCGGAGCGCGGGCGGCGGGTGTTCGCGTCGCGGAAGGTAAGTGACGTGCTGACTATGACTGCCTAGCTCCGGGGATGTCTAGGAAGGGTCCGTCCCGTGGAGCGGTCGCGATCGGATCACTGGGACCTCACGGGTGTCGGTTCATTTCGGGAACAACGACGTCACGGTGAAGCGCAACCCCCAATCGGGGCCGCCATCGGGTTTCTCGGCGTAGTAGCGTCCGCCGAGCTGCAACTGGATCGGTTGCTTGCCGAGCTTGAGCAACTGGCTGACCAATAAGTTCAGCGGCACCGTCCACTGGCTGTCTTCCCAGTCGTAAGTGAACTCTGTGTTCAGGCCAATCGTGGTGAAGGTTTTCGTGGTATAGTTGTTCTATACGGGCACGCTGATGAGGTCGGCGACGGACGCGATGAACGCGAGCTGTCCGAGCTCCACGCCAACGTTGAAGGCGAAGAGCGCAAGGGGGATGTCACCCTGCGGAAGCCCGATCTCCGTGAGCGCGCCGGCGAAGCCGAAGCCGTGCAGCGGGCCGAACGTGAACGCCACGACCCACGGCCAGCGCTCGGTCGATCCCGACCGGCCCTGGCGACGGTGGACGATCTCGCAGGCCACGAACACAATAGAGAGTGCGATGACCGCCTCCACCGGTGGCCCCGGCACGCTCACGGATCCCAGCGTGGCCGCGGCGATCACCGCGCCGCCGAGTCGAAGCGCAGCGATCCAGGTATCCATAGCCCGATCACGATTCCTATGTCCGCGCTCATATAGCCCCGCTGGTGCCGGCATGCGTCTACGTACCGTCTGCCAGCTTCCCCTCGTTATCAACGATTTTCGAATCGGTTATAGTCGAATAGCGCCGCTTCGACGGGCGCCCAACGTCGATACGCGGCATGCACGGCGTCACTGTGAGACCAAAAACGTGTGTCGGTGCGACGAATAGCGAAGCGGTCGGCGAGCTTGCGGTAATCATCTTCCGAGGCGAGCCCGCGGATCGCCGGCGTGAGCGCCGGCAGATCGGCGCGCCGGACGCGGTAGATCGCGTTCGGATACGCGCCGATGAATCCCGGTACGACCGTGAGCGTGTTCTCGGCGGGGAGGAGCTCCGCCTTCTCCAAGAAGATGTGCGAGACGTTGCTGTGAGCGGTGTTGCGGAGCAGGGTGTACCACTGCGGTGGATGCGGCGGGTCGTCAACGCGCACGAACACCGCCTCGGGCAGCCACGCCGTGCTCGCCCCGCGCACCGCTGCCAGGGCCTGCAGATCGCGCCGCAACGCTTCGTCCGCCACGGCCGAGAGATCGAAGCGGGGCGCGAGCACCGGCGCGAGATGCGCGCGCAGCATGCCGTACAGCTCGCGCTGCGGATCGGCGGTGCGGTAGACGATGCCGGTCTCGCGGTCGAGGTGCGCCTTGCGGCCGTACACGTAGTCTTTCACGTCGCTCGACGCGCCGCGGTACCAGTAGTCACGCGTCGGCTCGCGCGCCGCCTGCGGCAGGAACACGAGGAAGTTGAACTCGCCTTCCATGCGCAGGAAGTCCATGTAGAGGCGGCTGTTGATCTGATGCCCGGCGTTGCCGTAAACGTCGTAGCCGGCGGCGAGCAGGTAGTAGATGCGCTCGAAAAGCGGGTAGCCGATTACCCACGCCGTTTTCGGCGGCTCGCCCACCAGGCCTTTCACGACCGAGGCGCTGCTGAAGTGCCGGAACACCGTGAGCGCGGCGTTCGGATTGCGTCCGTCGCCGGCCCAGACGAGCGAGAGGTCGACCTTGGCAGGCCCCGCGAACGTCCGGTCGAGGATCCTGGTCTTTGCCTGGAGGTATTTCGTCTCGAGGTCGGCGTACTCGAGCCACGGCCGGAGCACCAGCGCGTCGCTGCCCCATTCGGCGGGCAGGCGGAGATCGGCTGACTGCCGCGCGATCAGCTCGGCGTTCGCCTCGCTTTCGCCGGACTGCGGGTCCATGAAGAAGACCCAAAAGCGATCCTCGATCACGTCCACCGCGAGCTGGCCGCGGCAGACCGGGCCCTTGATGAAGTTCATGATGAAGTACTGCGCCTCGTCGAGCATGAAGCGGTAGCGCGAGTCGGCCGGGATGGCGTTGAACGCGACGAAGGGATTGGACGAGACCTCGACCGCGTAGGACGGCAGCGCGCTCACCTCATAGGGGGCCGCGAGGAACCAGGTCCGGAACTTCGCCATGCGGCCGGGCGAGAGCGCGTACGGCATGTGCGTCTTCGCGAGGATCGTCTCGCGCTCGGGCATGAGCCGGTAATACACGCGCGGCACGCCCGGGTCGTCGTACGGCCGGCGCGTTGCGATCAGCCCGACCGCTTTGCCCGGCGGGGTGGCCGACCGCACGATGCGGAAGGAGCGGCTCTCCGTGTCCGCTTCGAAATACAGGAACCCGAGGAACAGGTGCTCGTAGAGGTAGCGGCTCATCAGCCGTTCTTTCGGCGAGTCGCCGTTGAGGAACGCTTCCCACGCCTGCACGTCGCGCGTCACGTTCGCGGGAAGCGCTGCGGGCCCCTCGTAGGGCGCGCCGGCCGCGAGCCAGCGCGTGACGGTGTCGAGCTCGCGCTGGTCGAGCCCCGGCAGGCCGTAGGGCATCCCGGCCAGCGGGAGCTCGCGCTCGTACGCTTCGAACTGCTCGAAGCGCGGGCAGGACTGCGTCCGGTCGAGCAAGAAATTGAACGGTTTCGGCAGCACCGCTTCCTTGGGCAACGGATGAGCGCTCTTCATCTCGAGACTACGGTAGAGCACGCTCAACGCGAGGTTGTTCTCGGGCGTCGGTGTCCGTTCGTTCAGGATCGGGTAGAACCCCTTCTTGCGCCACTCGGACGGCAACTGGGCGTCGATGAAGAGCCGCGTCGGCGGGGCCTCGAGCAGACGGCCGCCGTCGTAAACGGTCGCGGTGCTGCCGCCGCGCGCGACACCCTCCCACGCGCTGAGCTTGATCTGGCAGGGCGCGTCGTAGCAGCCGTGGCAAACCACGCAGCGGCTATCGAGCACCGGCTTGACGTCGCGCCAGAAGTTTACGGACGGGTCGCCAGCGGTCACGCGATCGTAGCGCGCCGGATCCGCCGGGCCGTAACGCTCATCGAGCTCATAGCGACCATATACCGCGCAGCCGGCAACCAAGATCAGCGCCCAAATCAGACGCACGCGCCGATAGCACACGAGCAACCGTTACCTCACTGCATAACCACTCGCTGGTCCCCCGAACAAGGCCCCACCGGCCGCCCCACGTAGCCCCCCACGCACCAATCCTGAACCGGTGGGTGCCGCATACTGCGCCTCGCGCTGTGCGTAATCCGAGCAGTACGCCGGCGATGCAGCTTCGGCCGCCGCCGTTAGGGTGAGCCCACAGAGTGCTACCCCGAGCGCGCTGATTCGTTTCATTCCTGGCCTCTGTTTGACGAAGAGTTAGACGTTGTGAAAAGATTACAAGCTAACGAGGCGCCTCAGACGGACGAGCTGTATAGTCTTGTACCGACCTAGCAAACGGGCGACTCGCTGTTGACTCATTTGCATCTTTGCATCACATTTTATGAGGCAAGTGCTCTACCCACATAATACCACGTTCTCCGGGGTGGGACCACTGTCTGTTCGCGGTACGAATAGCGCTTCGATGGCCTGGCGGTACAGGTCGTCACGGGCCGCAAGCCTGTCTCGCAACAGGCGCCGCCCACGCGCCGCCGGCCATACACCACCTGCAGTCTAGACACTGGTCGAATCTCCTCCGCAGGACCGCCTCCCATTCGTTCAGAACAACCGGCCGAGATACAGGTAAATGCTGTCATTGCCCTGCTCGGCGTGACCGTAGGCCAGGTACACCGGCCCGAGGACCGTATCCAGACCCACGAACACGGACCCGGCAAGCAATGCCTCGTCGGGCGCCAGGCTGATGTCGTCGCGGTCCTCGTAGACGTTGCCGTATTCGAGCGAGAAGCCGGCATAGGCGGGCAGCCACTTGACATTGCCCAAACGGCGGTAGTAGCCGCTGCGCAGCAGCAGCAACTGTTGACCGCTTAGCTGGTCTTGCGTAAAGCCGGACAACTTGGTAAATCCGCCAGTGCGGAGGCGGTTCTGCACGGGCGCAACGCCGTCGGCGGTGTAGCCGAATTCGAACCCGCCGAAGAAAGTATTCTTCTCCCAGGAGTGCGCGAACCCGCCAATAGACAGTAGTTGCGAGAAGTCGGAGTCCGCCCCCAGGCTCTCCACGGACTCGATCCATTCTAAGGTGCTGATGGCCCCCGAACGCGGCCAGTCTCGGTTGTCGAGCGTGTCGTAGTAAAGTCGCAGGTACGCCTCGGCGCTATCGAAATCGGAGTCAGGCGTTGCAGGCTCACCGATGCGCACCTCCACATCACCCGCGTAGCGTCGCAGCCCTACTCTGATCTCGCCCCAGCGGCCGAGCACCCGGCCGGCGGCCAGACCGCCACCGTAACGCTGCACGCGGAACTCTTCGATCTCGTCACCGCCCTCGAATCGACTGACACTGCGGCTGTCGTAAAAGAGCTGCGGCGTAATGAAGTACCGCAAGCCGACATCCAGCGGCTGGTAGAGCTCCACAAGCACCAGAGGCGATTCGCCGATCTGGGCGGCCAGCCGCAGCTCGCCGGCGCGGCGGTTGAGCGCCGTCTTGAGCAGGCTCACGCCGATATCCCAGGTGCTGTCGCCTTCCAGATCGGTCGACAGAGCGAGGCCAAGCTGGAGGAAATTTGGCCCCCAGCTCTTGTCCCTCACATGCACGAGCAACCCCTGCTTGTTCTCTTCTTCAATGATTTCGTAACGAATACTCTCGAAGATGTTCCAGCCGTACAACTCCTCGATGCTTCTCTTGAGCGTTCTCTGATCGAGTGGCTTGCCGATGAGCGCTTGGAAAGGATGCGCGAGGACGTCGTCGCCGATCTTGGACTGCTTTTCTATGCGGACGAAGCCAACGATAGGGGCCGCCCAGACCCGTCCGCCACGGGCAGCCAGGTGGTCACGATAGCCGGCCGATGTGATGGCCAACTTGGCAAGCCTTGCGCCTTCGGTCCTGGCGGCGTCCGCGCCGAGACCAATGGTCTCGGCTGCACGATTGAAGTCAGAGGTCGAGATGTCCCCCAACTCGGGATGGATGTAGACATCCATCGCGCGCAATGTGTCCAGTTGCCGCATAACGTTTTGCTGGCCCACTATGTTCGAGTACTGCTCGATGATGGCCAACGCAGACGTGATCTCGCTGCGTTCCTTGAGCGGCGTGCCGACATTCACCACGATCGCAATGTCAGCACCCATCTTCCGCGCAACATCCAGGGGAACATTGTTGGTCACCAGGCCGTCGACCAGGAGCCTGCCATCCATCTCCACGGCGTCGAACGCTCCAGGCACCGCCATGCTGGCACGAATCGCGCGGGCCAGATTTCCGGAGCCGAGTACGATCTCGTCCCCCGTCTCGATGTCGGTGGCCACGGCGCGGAACGGGATCGGCAGCTCGTCGAAGCGACTGATAGTGGCGACGTGCTGCGTCAGGCGGACCAGCTCCAGATCAAGCTTCTGGCCCTGTATGTAGCCGAGCGGCAACTCGAGCTCGCCGGATTCATATCCCAGCTGCTTCTTGACGAGGTAAGTGTCGTCATCCCGCTTGCGGCGAAACTGTCGCTCCGGTCGCGGCGGCTGATCCTCGAGCACATCATCCCAGTCCATGTCCCGGATCTCGCGTTCGATCTCTTCGGGACTGAGGCCCGAAGCGTACAGTCCTCCGACAATGGCGCCCATGCTGGTGCCTGCAATGCAGTCAATCGGAATATGCATCTCCTTCAGCACCTTCAGCACACCTACGTGCGCGGCGCCGCGTGCGCCGCCGCCGCCCA
>JBQTJM010000205.1:0-2010 GCA_052387115.1 Gammaproteobacteria bacterium
GGATCGAGATCACCGGCGGCCCACAGGATCACCGCGTAACGCGCGCCGTGCAGCCGCTCGATGAGCGCCGCGAGCACCGACGACTTGACCCCGGCTACCGTCTTGGCCTTGAGCGCCGCTCCGGCGAGCAGGGCCCGCAGCGCCAGGATCACCTCGGCCAGGCGCTCGCGCTCGCAGCGGATGTGCTCCGGCTCGCGACCCGCGGGACTCACGCCGGGTTGGGTGTCGAGATCGGGGCCCAGATAGATCACCGTGCGTTCCTCGCTGGCGAGACCGAACAGCGATTGAGGATTCCAGACCATCCGCTCGAAGAACCGGGGGTGGTGCCGCACGGCATCGGTCCCGATGAAGAGAAGCAGATCCGCGCGGTTCTTGACCTCGGAGAGGGTAGTCGTCATCCAGCCGTGGCCCTGCACGGTCGCGACGTTGGCGGCCATCGCGGCACCGTGCATGTGGTCCACGACACCGCCCGTGCGGTCGGCAAGCGAGAGCACCGCCCGCATCCCATCGACATCGGTGCCGAGACCGGCGAAGAGCGGCTGCGTTGCGTCGCGCAGCAAGGCAGCCGCCCGTGCGTAGGCGGCCTCCCAGATCGCGGGTCTACCTGCGATACGAGGTTCCATCCTGAGCGGGGGCCGCTCGAACCCCGCGACCGCCCGCGTGCAGCCGTTCTCTACGACGTGCAGGCCCCCGCCGGACGTGCCCTCCAAGACGAGGTCATCGCACAGCAGGCTGCAGAAGGGGCAGGGGACGGCGGACAGGCGCGGTGCCGGGCGCCTGCCCGCCGCACCGGTCTGACCGATGGTGCGGGGGCCGTCGCCCGGTGCCGCCACGGTGCTCTGTCCGCCACCCGATGGCGACGATGGGACGTGTGACATCTCGGCAGCTTGCGCGCGTCTCCAGGAACGAACACCGAGATACCATTATCAGAAACGGTCCCGGCGTTTGCAACAAAGCCGAGGGCGGGCAGGGGCTTCACGCCGATCGGTTTACGGTGCCGATTGTCGCCCGCTTGACTTGCCGCTATGATCCTTACCGTACTTGGTATTACAGGCGAGGGCGATGCGCGTCACAGTAAAAGGGCAGGTCACGATCCCGCAGCATATCCGCGAGCTCGCCGGTATCCGGCCGCACAGCGAGGTGGAGTTCTACTTCGAGGACGGCAAGGTCTGGTTGATCACGGCCGAGGGCGACGCGCCATCGCGAAGCTCGCGCGGCCAGTTGCTGGTCGAGCGTCTGCGCGGCACCGCCACGGCCAACCTGGATCTGACGACGGACGAGATCATGGCGATGACCCGGGGCGAGGATTGAGGCGTGTTCCTGGTCGATAGCAACGTACTCCTCGACATCGTGAAGAAAGATCCGCGCTGGGGCGCGTGGTCCGAGAAGTCGCTGGCGCAGGCGATGGATAGCGGGCCGATCGCCATCAATCAACTCATTTATGCGGAGGTCTCCGTGGCCTACGAGCGTTGCGAGCAGATCGACAGCATCCTGGGCGCCTTCGACGTCGCGAAGCTGTCTCTTCCCTGGGAGGCCGCCTTTCTCGCGGGGAAGGCGTTTCTGAAGTATCGCCGGCGCGGGGGCAACAAGACCTCTCCCCTACCGGACTTCTACATCGGAGCCCATGCGATGCTTGCGGGTCTAACCCTTTTGACTCGCGACGGACGCCGCTACCGCGGCTATTTCCCCGAGCTCCGTCTCGTCTGCCCGGAGCCTGATGGGTAATAAGCGCTCTACTGCCCTCAAACGCCACCAAGCGCCAGTAGGGGTATATGCTACGATTCCGTGGCCGACAGGCTTCATGAAAAAGACGAGCGTCGCTCCTGTGTCGGAATGAAACGCATCAGGGCTGTGTTCCTGGTATTCGTGCTCGTCGCCGGAGTATCGCTGGGCGTCCGAGAGATGAGGCGAGCACCGGATTTTCAAGAGATCACACTCTGGCTCACACAAGCAAAGGAGCGCTGGCGGCGGGAAACGTGGTTGGGCCCGGTGACACGGCCGTGTCTCTAG
>JBQTJM010000206.1:0-5647 GCA_052387115.1 Gammaproteobacteria bacterium
CGCCTCGACCTCTGCCTCGCTGAGCCGCCCGCCCGGCATCGCGCCGGCCATGACGCCCTTCGGGTAGCCCGCGACGATCTCGGCGTCGGGATCGAGGATGGCGCGCGCCAGGTAATCGCGGTCTCGCGGGACCTTGCGGCCATCGGCCAGCTCGACCTCGGTCGCTGACTTCCAGCTCGGCCCCACGCCCTTGGTACCGTCGGTCGAGTGGCAGGTCAAGCAACCCCGTTGCTCCGCGAGCCGTCGCCCGCGCCGCGCACTCGGTTCGTCCTCCGGGGCTGTGCCGCCCACCCCGCCCTGCGATCCGCCCGCGGGCGCCGCCAGCGCCGCCTGGATCGATTCCAGGTTGTCCGGCGCGTGCGGATCGATGGGACCCTGCCAGTGACGCACGATCACCCCCTCGCGGTTGATGAGAAAGGTCTCGGGGACACCGAGTACCCGGAAGCGCTTGGCGAAGCGGTTCTCCGGGTCGCGCCAGATGGGAAAGCCGATCCCCTTGCCCTCGACATAGCGCGCGACCTGCTCGTCGGCCTGGCCCTCGTCGATGTTGACGCCGACGACGGCGAGGCCCTGATCCCGATGATTCCGGTACAGGGCCTCGAAGGCCGGCATCTCCTTGCGGCAGGGGGAGCACCACGTCGCCCAGGTGTTCAGCAACACCACCTGGCCGCGCAGCGAGGCAAGGGACACCTGCTCGGTGCTCCCCAGCCGCCGCGCGCTGTACTCGGGGGCTGCGCGCTCCTCCGCGTAGGCCGAGGCCGCCAGCGCCAGCGTGAGGACCCCCATCCGCCGGAGTGGGCTCACGGGGACTCGGGTAGGCTGATGACTCCCGTCCTGATCCCACCCCCCGCTTCCTCGCCACCCTGCCCCTTCGTGCCCCAGGCGACGATGGCGCCATCACCCGCGACCGCCACATCGGGGGCCGTGCCGGGCCAGGCCTGGGACAGGGTGCGTGTGCCGTCGGGCCCGATCATCGCGACCTGGATCAGGTCCTCGTCGCCGCGCCGGTCCTCGAAAGCCACCCAGGCATTGTCCCTCGTGTCGAGCGCGAGCTTGACGTCGCCATAGGGGATCCAATCATCGCTCAAGAGCGCGATGGGCTCGGAGAACCCCTTGCCCTCGTCGTCCGAGCGGGCATAGAAGACGCCCGGATGGCGCTCGCTGCCGGTGTACCAGGCGGCGTGCAGCCGGCCTTTCGAGTCCACCGCGAGCCCCGGGCTGATATCCGGACAGCCGGAGATCTTGAAGCGGTCGTCGTGGAACTTGACCGGCTCCGACCAGTTCGTTCCTCTGTCGCGAGAGACGGCCACGAAGTGATCGCGCACCGCATCGACCGAGCCCTTGAGCTCCTTCCACTGGCCGCGGGTGGTGGCGTAGAGCGGTCCGCCCGCGCCTTGCGCCACCTTGGTCCCGCAGCAACCGCAGGTGGGTTTCGAGACCAGTGAGCTCTGGCCGAAGCTCCGCCCGCCGTCCGTGGACCGGGCCACGCGCAGTTGCGTCGGGAGCTCCTGGTCCTTCGGCGGCTCCTTGCCGTTCGCGATCCGGTAGGCGAAGTCCTCGCGGTAGTCGAGGAAGGAGGCATAGAGATCGCCATTGGACGCTGCGAAGAGGTGGAGCATGCCGGTGCTGGTCTCTGCCCCCTCGACCGACTCGGTCCCGATCTCGACCGGGGCCGAGAAGCGCTTCCCGCCGTCCTCCGAGCGCACCAGGTGCAGGACGCTGCGGCCCCATTCCCAGCCCGGCGGTTTGAACTCGGGATCCTGATGGCCGTAGAGCACATACACCTCGCCCTTGGGGCCTACGGCCACCTGTGTCGGGCTCACCGTGTAGGACTCGACCCGGTCCCCCGGTGCGCTCGCCACCACCGGGGGAGCGAAGCTCCGGCCTCCATCGTCCGAGCGCGCGACCCGGACCTCGAGCCTGGGATCGGGCTTCTTCCCGTCCTTATCTTGCGGCACGGTGCCAGGGATCTCCTGAGCCCAGGCCAGATACACTGCGGCCGAGCGCCGGTCCCAAGCGACCGTCGGGTTGCGCCCGCCCTCAGGCGCGAGCGTACGGGCCTCGGATACTACCAGAGGCGCGGCGGCGGCCGGCGCCTTTTCCACGGCGAGCGCAACGGTCCCGGCCCCGGTCGAGCCGCTCGCGACCCATAGGACGGTGAGCGTATGCCTCCATCGGGCGGTCTTGGGTGTCGTGATCATGCGTTCCATTCCTCCTACGGAAACGGCCCCGAGTGGGGGACAGGCCATCATTGTAGAGGTCTGATTTGCCGAAAGAAACTGCGACAAAATGTCGCACCCCCGGGTCAGGTGGTCGCGGCTGTGATGGCGGAGGGCAAGGACGCGATGACCCCCCTGACCGGCGCCTGCGGTGCTCGGGTCATTGATCTCGTGGCTACAGTCAGCCCGCCCGGTCACTTGAGCAACTGCTTGGCGGCCCTCATCATAGGGTGTCGTTCAAGAGTAAGGTGCTACCCATGCGAGCCACCCGCGAGATATACGATGCCCTTCCCGACACCATCGCCGTGCCCGAACACCTGCGCCATCGCCGGGTGGAGATCATCATGTTGCCGTTGGACGAAGAGCTAAGGGCCGGCTGGCCGCCCGGTTTTTTTGAAGCGACCGCCGGTGCGTGGCAAGGCGAGTCGCTGGAAAGAGCGCCGCAAGGCGACTTCGAGCAGCGGGAAACTCTGAAGTGAGTTATCTCCTCGACACGAACGCCTGGATCCGTTACCTCAACCCCGCGCTATGCTGGCTGTGGAGTTACCCGAAAAGAGATTCGGCCAAGGATCGCGGCGAGTGGATCGTGACACCGCCGAACACCTTGCCGTAACCCTCCCCGAAGTGCTTGTGGTCGCCGGTGACGAGTGCGTCACAACGCAGACGGATCGCGGCCGCAAGCACGGGCCGGTCCTTTTCGGGCAGCCAGGTGACGTCCGCCGGGGCTCGGCCAGGCACTTGTACGGGGCAGATCCTGAAGCGCGCGAGGAGTGTGTCCAGCACCGGCAACGTTTCGGGATCCTTCGCGCCCAGATTGCGACGCGCCTCGCTGACCACATAGTGGTCAACCCAACACTCGTGGCCGGCATCCAAGAGCAGACCCAGAAACTCTCTTACCGCGCCGTTCGACTTGGCGGCGGAAAACAAGACGTTCGCGTCCAGAAACACCCGCATGATACGGGCGGGCGGTAGGCTCAGCGGCTGCGCTTGTGCATAGAGCGCGTAGCTCGTTTCGGGCTCGGCGCCCTCCGGCCCAGGAAGGTGGCAAGCTCAGCTTCGGCCTCATCGAACTCGCGTTCGCGCTCGGGCGTGTATAACTCGACCGCTAAGGTGACCGCAGGACGCAGCAGCAAGCCTTCCGGCGTGGTCTCGGCGATCAGATGATCGTCCGCCTTCAGCCCCAGGGCCTGGCGCAGTTTGGCCGGCAGCGTGATCACGCCGCGGCTGCTGATGGTGACGGTCGCCTTCATGGATTGCAGTATAGCAGAAATGCCGCAGAAGCGTGCATGCCTGTGAGCCGCCCGGCCGACTTGACGGCGCTGTATCATCCACTCAAAAGCGAGCTTACTGGTCATTGGGCGGTCAAGATCGATAAAAGCTGGCGTTTGACTTTTGCCTTTGAAGGGCGAGACGCGGTATTGGTGAGCTATCAGGATTATCATTAATCGGAACAAAACAATGACGCACATGTTTAATCCACCCCATCCAGGCGAAGTGCTGAAAGATGGGGTGTTTGCGGATACCGGTATTACCGTCACCGAGGCGGCCAAGGCGTTGGGTATCACCCGCGCGGCTTTATCCAGGATAGTCAATGGCAAAGCCGGGATCAGCGCGGAGATGGCGTTGCGTCTTGGGCAGTGGCTCGGCACGGGTCCCGAGGTCTGGCTCAATATGCAGTCCGCCTATGACCTTTGGCAGGCGGAGCAGAGGCCACGCCCCAAAATCGAGCGGGCGTAGGGTGCGCTGTGCGCACGCGGAACAAGGGTTATCATTGATGAATGTCACGTTATCGTCGCGCACCCATTCCCGGTGGAACGTATTTCGTCCTGTACCTCCTAAAAGCATCACATCCCTGTGATTCCGGTTGGCGGCCCTGGGCAACGGGGTCAAAGGGGGCAAGTGGTTCAGTTTGATGGATAAAGTGTATGCACGGCGTACCTTGGAGGCGGCATGGAAACGGGTAGCGGCCAATCGGGGTGCGGCGGGGGTGGACCGGGTGAGCGTGGAGCGTTTCAAGGCTCGAGAGGGTCATTACCTGGAGGAACTGGAAGCGGCGTTGAGGGAAGGCCGCTACCGACCCGATCCGGTCCGGCGTGTGCACATTCCCAAGGGGTCGGGCCAGACCCGGCCACTCGGGATACCGACGGTCAAGGACCGCATTGTGCAAACGGCCCTGAAGATGGTGCTGGAGCCGATATTCGAGCGGGAGTTTCTCCCGGTGAGCTATGGTTTTCGTCCGGGGCGTGGGTGCAAGGATGCATTACGGGAAGTCGATGCGCTACTCAAGGCGGGATACACCTTCGTGGTGGATGCCGACGTCAAGAGCTACTTTGACACAATTCCCTGCGGACCGTTGATGGACCGACTCGAGGACGAGATCAGTGACGGTAAGGTGCTGGCACTGGTGGAGGCCTGTCTCGGTCAAGACATCCTGGAGGGACTCAGGCGCTGGACGCCCACGATGGGCACCCCCCAAGGAGCCGTGCTCAGCCCGCTCTTGGCCAACCTGTACTTGCATTCGTTGGATGTCGCTTTGAAGGAGGCAGGGCACAAAATCATCCGCTATGCGGACGACTTTGTCATCCTCTGCCGTAGCCAGCAGGAAGCGGAAGCTGCGCTGCTACGGGTACCGGCATGGGTAGTCGCCAACGGACTGGCGCTCCATCCCGAGAAGACCCATCTCGGGGATTGTCGGCAGCCCGGTCACGGGTTCGAGTTCCTCGGCTATCGCTTCGAGTGTGGTCGTCGCTCCGTACGCAAGAAAAGTCTCGCGGCTCTGAAGGACGTGATCCGCCGGAAGACCCGCCGTACCCGTGGTGACCGCCTGAAGCGCATCATCGCGGACCTCAATCCCATCCTGCGTGGCTGGTTTGCCTACTTCCAGCATGCGCTACCCTGGACCTTTCGGTTGCTGGATGGTTTCATCCGGCGGCGCTTACGTTCGCTTCTACGTAAGCAACAGAAGCGTCCGGGTTTCGGTCGATGTCCTGCGGACCATCTCCGCTGGCCTACTGCCTTCTTCGCCGAACAGGGGCTTTTCACCTTATTTGAAGCCTTTGTCCTGGCGCGCCAATCCCGAGGAGGAAACCACCGACTGGAGAGCCGTGCGCGGGAGAACCGCCCACACGGTTCGGAGGGCGGGGAGGGCGCTAGCCCTTCCCGACCCCTATCGCTCGCTGGATCCGGACTCTGTGTAGCAGCGCCTTCGGTCCAACGATAGATCAACTGATCGGCTCGTGCTAACAAGGAGGTGTGGCTATGAGCACGCGAGTAGGGGGGCGCCCCGCCGCCGTGGTGCGCACCGTCGTGCGCCCCAACGCGGGGTCCGGATCGCCGCGTAGGACGCGGGGCGGGCCGGCATCAGGCGGCCTCGCGCGCGCGCGCGCGGCGCGCGGCGGGTTGGCGGGAGGCGGTCTCGATGTCCCAGC
>JBQTJM010000207.1:0-12002 GCA_052387115.1 Gammaproteobacteria bacterium
GCCCCCCGCGGCCCTCGACTTCCCGACGTCACCCCCCCTCTGAAACACAATAGCTCTCCCCGTTACGGCGTTGTGAGCATTGTAGCAACAACGTGATCAACTAGCAGAAACCGCCCCCGGGGCTTCAACGACCGCCTACTCCCGCAGTTGGTACCACCGACAGGCCGATTGTTAGACCCGGCGTCCGCCGGCGATTGGTGTACAGGGCGGCGGGCACGCTGGTCAGTCCCCTCGTGCCCTGGCTTGGAGCAGACAAAGACTAGGCCGGCAAGCTTTCGAACCATCAGCCGCTGCGCTCTTGCGGGTAATAGTTTAACAAGACCCTTGCGCGTGCCGAGTCGCCGCTGCAGCCAATAATCCTCGATATGACGTGTCTTAACGAAATACGTGGCGTACGCGCTTCGAATCTCCGCCGACTTCCTGTAATAAGTCCACATGTCCAGCCAATCACACCACTCTTTGGCCCAACGTACTACGCCTTTGTTGCCAGTATCGTAGCCAAGCCCTAGAAGTCTTAGGGCCGCGGCATAAAAGAGCCTTGTGCGACTGCCTTTAGGGAACCAATGAAGAAACGGGATCCCGCAGTGCCCTTCCCGCCAAACGCCTTTATCTGGGAACAGACTCAAGACAACTCCCTTTGGCTTGAGTACTCTATGGATCTCCGAGAGCGCGCTATCTAAATCTTCGACGTGCTCCATCACTTGGTTGTTGATGACAACGTCGAATTGACCGCTCTCAAACGGAACGACGAGCGTTTGCATTCTTCGAATGACACTTCCCATAAGTCGGCGAGGCACAGAGGGCAAGCAGCTGTTGCCCTCAAAGAAGACGTCACACCCGAACGCCCGAACGTTCTTGGCCCTTAGTTGGTCGACTATTTGCCCGGCTCCGCACCCGAAGTCAAGAACACACATACCGTCGCCATGTTCCTGCTCGAGAGCCCACAAGGCGCAGAACTCATAGTTATCCATTGCTATTGTGCTAACCGCTTGTCAATCAAAAAGGAGATCATTGTAGCACGAACCAGTCAGGTCGATACGCTAAACAACAACCATAGGACGTTCATACCCAATGACAACCCGAGCTAGCTCGACAGCACAAGGCATCGATAGAGGCCCATGCGGCACTGGCTCAGTCCAGCAAATTAGGATGACCATGCATGTCGTGAACGATCGGGTCCCGCGGGCTTGTGTAACAATTGAAATCCAGCGGCGACAAAACAGTTGCCGTGGCTTCGAAGCGTGGCGAATTCACGATGGAAGCTAATCGCCACGAGAGACTTCTATTGCACGCTTTGTCACTACCGCACCTCAGCAAAAAGGCCTCCCCACATCCTAGCGATCCTTTGGACCGAAAACCTTTCCCGTGCGTCGATTACCCGAGTGGTAAACTGTACTCTGAGAGCAGCTTCTCTCATGAATCGATGAAGCGCGGCTTCAAGCCGGTCGCGTCCCCCGGCTCGACCAGCAAACCATCCACCTCGTGACGAACACACGGCTGAGGTTGTGCCACAACACAGCCACGATATGCGGCTTTCGCCCGCCAGCTCCCAGGCAATGCGCTTGACCCCCGGATGAAGTGCATATAGATCAAGGCTGAGCGGCGCCAGGGTCACGAGGGTGATGTCCCACCTCCCCTTCGCGACCGGGCGAGACTTGCCGTAACGCGCTCGGCACCGCCACCAGGAAGGGAGTGGATGAAAAATAAGAGCTTCACCTACGCCTTCCGGCTAATCGCATAAATATAAGGTGAGAACGCCTTGCTTACTGGGAAGTCCCCCAACTTGCACTCCACGTATCCAATAGCCTTCGACAGCCGCGTCAGAAGAACATACGCATGCCAAGACAGGCCGCGCCTCTCGTTAAAACAGCTTGACAGCACGCCAAAGTTAGTGGACCCGAGATATCCACCCGATAGGACGGTCATGCCGGCTTTACGGTGCCCTTCAAGGAAAGACATCGAATCATGGGGGTTATGCCTTTCGTAGACAGCACAATTGAAGAGGCGAGTCAAAAACCCTATGGAGCCCGCCATATTTGGGATTAGTGTAAACATCATCCCATGTTCATTGAGGTAGTTGCGCTTCGCCAATAGTGCATGGGACAGATCAGAAAAGTGCTCAACAACGCCAAAGCTCACGATCAGATCAAACTTTCCATGCAGCGCACTTTCCGCTGCGAATACGTCTTGATGATAAACAGCGACGCTCACCTTGCCGCCCGCCGCCGCGACTCTGCGAGAAAGCCTCTCACAGCCTGCCATGGAGTAATCGAGACCGCCAAATCGACTGGATGGGTACTTTCTAGCGAAATGAGTTAACCACTGAGAATCTCCCGCTCCGATTTCGAGCACGCGTTTTCCATTCAAGCCAATCTCTTCTAGCTTCTCGGCTATCAAGCGGTTGCAATGATTTCGCCAATCAAGGGCCAACTCGTCGAATTGGTTACGCGATATATAGCCGCGATTCCACATTTCGACATTTGTAAGATTTTTCATAAAGAACGCCCTATAGCAAACCAGAAAACGAGCGCGTTAATCGCGTACACAAGGCCCCAAGCCATCGCTATCCCATTAATTCCAAACAATGGGATCAGAATCATGTTGCCAATTATCTTGGAACCGAGGCCGATAATGCCGGACCAATAGAGCAACGTGTAGCGACGCTGACTTGACAGGTAGCTAATTAAGACCAAAGCCACAAAATAAAACGGCAACTGAACCAACCCATATCGCAATACAGCCGTTACAGCCAACGTATCCTGTAACGTGAATGCGCCGCGCTCAAACAGTAGCTGCACTGCCCAGGGCGCGGATCCCCACGCGACAACCATGGCGATCACTCCGAGCAGGAAGAGTAGGCGCGCCCAATGGCTTGCGAGACGATGCCCCTGCGCGCCCCCTTGCGCCTCTATATTTGAAAAGATTGGCAATGTGGCCCGGCTGACAGCGGTTGCACCGAGTCCCAGGATCAGGGCGAGGATACGGTTGGCGTAGCTGAGCGTCGCGATAGCCCCAGTACCGAGGTGAGCCGCGAAGAACTGATCGATGATGACGAAGAAGCTCATCAGCGCCTGGCCGGCCAGCATGATCCCGAAGCCCTGCCAAAAGAGTGACCAATGTGGAGACTGGCGAGTAAAGCGCGGGGCTTCGATTTCGCCGCGGCCGGCCAACGGGATGGCAAGGCTGATCAGGTGAAGGGCAAAACCGGCCAGGGTGCCCCAAACAAGCGGTTCGATGCCGCCTATGGAAAAAACGACTACCGACAGCGCTATGGCCAAGGCGGGAACGCCTTCCAGCAAGGTATTCGCATGGCGACCCGCAGCCAGCATCCAGGCGGAAAAAAGACTGATAATCACACCCAATGGCATCAGGAACACGAGCGGAGGAACCATCTCCGAAGCCAGGGCGATGGTCGTGGCTGGCAGCCCGGTCCAAGGGGCACGCAGCAGGGCGGGCAGCCCCAGCCAGGCCAGAGTCGCCAATGTCAATCCAATTAAGAGGGTCAGACCGAAAAGCTCCGCACGAAAGCGTGGTAACTCTGCCGTGGCATCTTGCCGGATGCGCGCCGCCAACGGCACCAAAACGACCGTCAGCACACCGAACCACACGCCCAGCGGCCAACTGAGGAGGTTCAGGACAAAAAGGTAGGCGTCCACCTCCTCGCCGACACCATAGCGGTAAGCCACCGCCATCTCTTTGGCGGTACCGGCAAGTTTGCCGAGGACGACAAACAGGGCGACCCACGCCATGCCCTTGGCGATGGCATGATGGTCAGGGTGGGCCCTTGTGATCCGGGAGCGAATGACACCAAGAACCCTCACTTGACTTGCCATGCTAAACGTCTCAGCTGCTTACTCGCCGATGATGATCCGCACAGAAAAGAAGGATCCACCATGTAAATACGGAGTTCCAACGTAAAAGAACACTGAAATAACAACTTACATCGTAGTACTTGGCTTCTTGATGTTCCAGACCTGCTGAGTACGCCAATACCCGAAAGTCCGCCGCAGTAGACTTGTTGCAACAGCTCGGAAACCCCTGGTCTCGTTTGGTGTCTGGGAAGGTGGTAGACAGTAGACAGCGCTTGATACGCTTGAGTAATCCCCGTAATATCTCTCCGCTTTCCTAAAGTCCTGCGCGTTCAGTACCACACCGAAGATCGGGATGTTTGCGGAGGCGATGCGCTTGAGTCCTGCCCTCGCCAATGGAGCCGGTGTTTTGTTGGCCATCACGACGTAGATCAGGCCAGTGGATTGGCTACCGATCACCAGCGCATCGGAGACCAACTGCACCGGCGGGCTGTCGATAATGACCATGTCGCACCGATCGCGCAGCATGGCCAACACATCGCGGAACTCTTGGGAGGCTAAGAGCTCGAGTGGGTTGGAGGGAAGACGTCCTGCGGGGATGACAAAAGTGCCGTCGACCTGCAGCAGACACTCCTCGAATGTGCAGGCACCCGAGAGTAGCTGCGACAGTCCCTTCTGCTCCCCCGAAAGGCTCATTACTTTGGCAAAACAGGGGCGACGCATGTCGCCCTCGATGAGTAATACGCGTTTGGTCTTTGCCTGCGAAAAGGCCAGGTTCATCGCGAAGGTGGATTTTCCCTCCTCTCGCACCGCCGATGTCACTACGATGATCTGGCGCGAGGTATCGAGCGCGGAAAGCAGTACCCCAGTCGAAGCAGTGCGTATCGATTCCGCAAACAGCCCATGCGGGTGATCCAGCACGGCGCGGGCGGCATTTTGCTTGGGCTTCCCAGGCAGTACCGGCAATGCGGCCAAGAACGGCTGATACAGCTTCGCTTCGACGTCTCCACTCGTTTTTACCGTATCGTTCACGGCCCTCAGGAGTAGCGAGCCAATCACGCCAAGAAACAGGCTGAGCGCCGCGGCAATCGCCACCGTGCGTGCCTTGGCCGGCCGAATGGGCAACAAAGCCGGCACGGCTGCATCAACGAGGCGTGCGTTGGATCCTTGGGAATACTTAGTGGCGGCGGTCTCTTTGAAGCGAGACAGGAAAGTCTGGTACAGCTGGCGGTTAGTGGCGGCCTCCCTTTCAAGCACATCCAATTCGATCTCCTTCCGGTTGAGGTCTTGAATCGTCCCTTTCGACTGCGCCAGCGCCTCTCCAATCGCCGTCTCCGTTGCCCGAGCCGCTTCGTATTCCTTAATGACGCTCGCCGCCAGATTTTGAATTTGTCTTCGTGTGTTGGCTCGCGCAGCATTCAAGTCGCTGCTAGCCGCCAGAAACTTCTGGTGGCTGGGCCCGAAGCGTTGTGAGACCTCGGCAACCTTTCGCTCCGCTTCCGCTTCGATCTCCTTGGCCCGCTGCACCGACGAGCTCTTGACAACCGCTGGCACCGATTCGTAATTGGTGGCGTCGCCTGCCCTCACTTGGTTGTGGGCCTGCTCAGCCTCGGCGCGGCGAAGCCGGGCCTCCACCAGCTTGCCGGTCAACTCATCTAGCTGCCTGCCGGCGCCGCTAAGCACCGTGCTCTTGTTGTCAAGCATGCCTTCCCGGTCGCGGTAGGCCTGCAGCGCCCTCTCTGACGCATCCAATTTTGCCTTGAGGTCCGCTAATTGTTGGTGGATCAGGTGCTCGGCTTTTTCGCTCATTTTGTATAGAGCATCCAAGTCGGCCTGAATGTACGCTTCTGCAGTTGCGTTGGCGACAGCGGCCGCCAGCGTGGCGTTGTGGGCCTCAAAGCTTACCTTGACCAATTGGCTCAGGCGCACGGGCTCGATAGACAGGCCGGCCGCGAACCTCTCCAGTACCTCGGCCTCGAGTGACGCCTTGTCGAGCACGCCGACAGGCTTCCAGTATAACGCCGCCAAGGCCGGGAGATACTCGTTCATCCAGTTCTCGAGCGCAGACGGACTTCTCTGGTGCGGATCGAACTCCGGATGCTCGGTGAGCTCAAGTTTTGTGACGACTCGCCGGGCGACCGCACGCGACTTGAAGACCTCTGCCTGCGTCTGGAAGTACTCTTTATAATAAGAGACCTCGCTATAGTAAGCATCACCGATCGGTACTAGGTTTGGTCTGTCGCTATCGATCAGTACCGTGGCACTGGAGCGATAAACTGGAGGCATCTGTGAAACCGCCACGTAGGCGATGACGGCGACAAGCACCGCGAGCGAAAGGATCCTCCACTTGTCGAGCATGATCGCGCGCCAGTGCTCGATGAACTCGGGCGTTTCCTCCTGTGTCAGGTTCAGGGTGGGTGGCGGCCAGCCGTGGTAGCGGCCCTCCGCGGGAACCAACTCCGGGGGGATGGATGCGGGTTTGTTCATACTAGAAGAAGATCTCTTCAACGTGATGATGTCGCTCGGGCCGAGCTCTTCGTTCAGCTCAATCTTGGCCGGGTGACGCGTGAGGTTGTGTGTCGTGGACAACGAGAATTACGTCATCGGACTAGCGATTCTCATGCCAAAGCTCGGCACCGAGCCGCGGCCCGGCGCGAATGTCGAAGCAGCCGCCACTGGCCTACTGATGCGGTATATCCCTTGGAAATCGGAGTTGATGTAGGAAGTGAGCGCACGGGGCGAAAAATAACCCTCCTTGGGTGGTCCCACCCTCGCTCCGACGGACTTATCGACGGTGAAGATCCCCGTGCCCCTAGATTCCGAGGCAGAATGGAAAATATTGTACGACGACGTCGACCGTTGAGTAAGTCGTCGGTATCCACCGCAGCCCTGCCTCCGCGGTTGAGCCGCAGGGACGTCGAAGTCCCCCGCGCTTGAATCTTTTTCTGCGATTCCTTGCGGGTGAGCCTATAACGGTTCGCCGGCTGATTGGTCGAAAGGTCCTGGAGGCGAAACAAGTCTGCGTCTGGGCGCCGCGGACTATCCACAAGGAGGAGCTTGAGTACCCTGCTTTCCGCCAACTGCTGCAACATAACGGGCAGCTACCGTCGGACCAAGACAGAAATACCATTGGTTCTCGTTAACATAGCGAGGTGCGCATTATGCCTAGCTAGGGCTTCTGAACCCACTCGGTAGACCGCGCTCTTCAAGGGCCGTCTGGGCCGACACGCCATGATCGAGGGATGAGGAAGACCGGTTAGATGGGAGCCTGTCAACTGACATGCTTGTAGCATCCTCTGAGACGCGGTTCAGGAAGCCTATCCATAGCAGTCTGTCATGATAAGCGTATCATAGGCCGACGCTTTAGAGGTAGCAAGGGCCTCGCCAAAGCCGTCATGTCGCTAGACCCGCATGTACCCGACGGATGGTCTAAGCTCCCGGCAGTACGCGTCCGCTCGCCTTCGCTTCGGCCTCCGCTCTGTCTGGAGGCCGCGTTCCGGCCTCAATGTACTCTCGGTCCGAGACGCGTACGACAACGGCCTTTGCGAGAGTTACTTCGCGACACTCGAGTGGGAGCACCTGGGTCAAGGCCCACCAAGCCATCGTTTCGAGTTCATCGAAGGTTAAGGTTTAGTGCAGACCCACCGCCGGCACACTCGATGCTTCGCAGGCTTGCCAGGGGCTATAGCAGTACGGCTCTTCTCGCGGACCCAGCGCGCATAGTGACATCAATTGTTTGTGCCCGTTGCCTGCATTGGGGGTTTCAGAACGGGGTAGCGTGCAGCGCGGTGTTAGATCTCAGGGGTGCTCGATGTTAGGTCAGCGAACAGACGTCGATTGCCGTGCCGACATTCCCGCATAGTAGCCGACGCGGCTATTTGTCTTCTCTCCTTGCCAGAGCGGCGACAGACCCGGCGACCAAGAAAGCGGCGGACGGTCCAAGCGCGACCGGTCCACCACAAACTGTGGAAGGAGAAGGCTAAGAGAAGGCCAAGCAGGACAAGGTCCGAAACGTGGAATAACCATCCTACGAGCCCAATTATGATGTAAAACATACTCATAGCACTGAGGAGAAAAAGCGTTTCCCCTTGAGACAAGCCCGCTGATAAAGCCAGGTGATGAAGGTGCGTGCGGTCGGCGTGGAATGGCGATCGCCCGCTCGCCAGGCGGCGCGCCGCCACCGCGATCGTGTCACCGAGCGGTAGGGCCACTAACCATAGCGCGATTATCGGTGCGAACAGTCGATTGTCACCTTGGGACGAAGAAATGAGCAAGCACGCGAGTAGATATCCCAACAACGTGCTTCCCGCATCCCCCAGAAATACGCGCCCCCTGCGGCGCCGGGCGCCGGGCAGATTGAAGAGCAAGAACGCTGTCACCGCGCTGGCTAGGCATATCGAAATCGGGAATAGCTCGTAACGCCCCGCCAGGCTGGTCATCACGATGAGCGCCAATAATGTCAAGACCGTTAGCGTACCGGCGAGACCATCGGTGCCATCGGAGAGATTGATTGCATTGATTATCCCCAGCATCGTAAACACAGTAAACGGCACAGAAAGCACACCCAGCGGGAGCACGCCCCCGCCGAGAGACACATTACCCAGGTCATAGAGCCGTACGTCGGCCCCGTAGATCGCCAATAAAGCCGCCGCGATCTGGGCGACAAGGCGTCCCTCCACAGAGATCGAGCAATAGCCGTCCCGTACGCCGACAACCACCAAGAGCAGCCCCCCTGCCATGAGCCACGGGAGGCCCACGAATACTGGCGTCAGCGCCGTCATGGAGGAGACAAAGCCCAGGTAAATCGCGATACCCCCCACCAAAGGCACCGAGCCTTCATGGCGCTTGCGCCCAACCGGATTGTCGACCAGCCCCAAGCGCGGGGCAAAAGCCTTCAGGGTAACGATAATGCCAATCGTGGACAAGAACGCTATTAAGCAATTCGAGAAGACTCCCATACAAGCAACCTCCTACCCACATTGTTGACGCCTCCCCTTCTTTTCGCCAAAAGTCTAGCAAACTGAACGCCAATGTGCAACTCCCCGGGGTAGCGTCCTGCGCGAGGCCTCTTTTGGTCGTCCTTCGACCGTATCCATATTGGTGAGGATTTTATGTCAAGGACGACAGATTCAGTTGGGCGCAGATGTAAACCTGATCTCAAGAGTGTATTGAAACCGGTTGATATACCTTATGTAGTGATTGCGGCCCGTGTTGGCAGGTGGGGTAGCCGCGCCCGAGATCGTTCCGCATGTAAACCTCTCCTCTGCACGTTCGTTTTTGACGATCTTCAACATGGGTGGCATCTCTTTCCACCGCCCCCGCTCACTCATGCCGCAGACGCACAACTTTACGTTATGCCTACCGGAGGAGACTATTGACAGTGTGCTATATCTACTGTACGTTTGCCTGAAACCCTCTCAGGGAAGGTTCGTGCCGCGGTGCGAACGCTTAATATGGAAACTAATATGGAAACCCCGCCACGGTTTGCTGCCAGGTCAGCGTACGTTGCCCAGGACGAGGCACTCCTCCTGAGACTCCCTGGCTTGTTGTGGTTCACACCCTTTCTCATTTCCCTCTCGCTGTGCGCCGGGCTCGCATTGGCTCCTGCGCAAATCGAGGCTGCCTATACGGCCACCGAGTTGGCTAGCCTACCCGTAGGATCGAGCCGCGTCGTGCGCGCGGGGAACGACGACGACGAGATCGTGGGGAGCGCCCGGCGCGGTGGCGGCCGCGGCCATCGCGGGTTCCTTCTGAAGAGTGGCCCACCGCAGGAGATCGGGGGGCTGCCGGGTAGCGATTACAGCGCCGCCTTCGGCATCAACAACCTCGGCCGAGTCGTGGGTGCGGCGAACACGGCCACTGGATTGCGAGCCTTCCGCTCCCAGCGGACGACGGGGATCGTTGCCCTAGGGACGCTCCCAGGCGACAACGGCAGCGCAGCCTTCGCCATCAACCAGTCCGGAGAGGTTGTCGGTTTTTCGAGCGGGCCCGCCGGAGTTCGAGCCGTCGTTTGGACTCGCGCGGGCGCCATCCAGGCGCTACCGATGCTGCCCGGCTGCGACTCGGCCCGAGGCCAAGCAATCAACGACCGCGGGGATGTCGTCGGAGTCTGCGACACCGTTTCAGGCCCGCGTGCGGTGCTCTGGGAGGGCGGCGCCGTTCAGGATCTCGGGACGCTCCCCGGCGACAGATCGAGCGAGGCGCTGAGCATCAGTGCCAACGGCGTGATCGTCGGGTCCTCAGGGGACCCCGAGGCCCAGCACCACGCCGTGCTCTGGCCGTCGGGCGGCGGCCCCATCCAGGATCTCGGCACGCTTCCGGACGGCAGGTCGAGCCGAGCGTTCGCAATCAATAGTCGGGGCGAGGTGGTCGGGATCTCAGAGGCCAGCGCCGGGGATCACGCGTTCCTCTGGACGGAGCAAGACGGCATGCAGGACCTGAACTTTCTGCTGACGTCGCGCTCCGGGTTCGTGCTCACCCACGCAGTCGCTATCAGCGCTCGAGGCGTCATCGTCGCAATCGGCGTCGACGAGGCCACCAGCGCGGAACAGCGGCACGATCATGACGACCATGAGGTTCCGCTTCGGATCTTCCGCCTGGTTCCGGAGCGCTAGCTCATGCCGCACCGACATCCGATCTTCGGTCTCATCACCGTCGCCGCCCTGATCGCGTTGTGCTTCGGCGTCACGCCGAGCGCCGCGCAGCCGCCCGATGTCATCGGGGAATGGTCGCTCGTCACGCCGCTGCCCTACTTCCCGGTCCATACCCACATGCTGCCCACCGGGAAGGTGATGATCTGGCCGGGCGACGGTGTGTCCGGCAACGATCCTCGGTCCTGGGATCCCGCCGATCAGAGCGTGTCGATCCTCGGCAAGCCGGGGTTCGACCTCTTCTGCAGTGGGCACTCGTTCCTGGCTGACGGCACCCTCTTCGTAGCCGGCGGCCACATTTCGAATAACGTGGGTCTGTCGCGCGCCAGCACATATAACCCCATCACCGACGCGTGGAGCAACTTGCCCAACATGAACGCGGGCCGCTGGTACCCGACCACCACCGTCCTGGCTAACGGCGACGTCCTGGTGGTCTCCGGTGACATTGACCTCACGACCGGGGTCAACACGCTGCCTCAGGTGTTCCAGGTGGCGACGGGGACGTGGCGGGACCTCACCAGCGCGCAGCTCGGCTTGGACCTATACCCCCCGATGCTGCTGGCACCGAACGGCAAGGTCTTCAATGCAGGACCGCAGTCAACGACCCGCTATCTCGATACTGCGGGCACCGGCGCCTGGAGCTTCGTGGCGAATCGGGTCGGCGTAGGATCATACCGTAGTTACGGGTCGGCGGTGATGTACGCGCCTGGCAAGGTCCTGGTGATGGGGGGTGACAACCCTCCGACGAATACCGCCGAGGTCATCGACCTCAACGCAGCGTCGCCGAGTTGGCGCGCTGTCGACTCTATGCAATTCAACCGGCGCCAGATCAACGCCACGCTGTTGCCCGACGGTAAGGTGCTGGTCACCGGCGGCACCGCCGCGCCCGGCTTCAACGATCCCAGCGGCCACGTGGATGCGGCAGAGCTGTGGGATCCGACGACCGAAAACTGGACGACGCTCGCCAGCAGCTCGGGAATTCCCCGCGTGTACCACTCTGCGGCGCTCCTGCTGCCGGATGGTCGGGTGTTGAGCACGGGCGGTAACGGGCACCCGGAAACCGAGACCTACTCGCCGCCGTATCTCTTCAAGGGGACCAGGCCGACGATCACGTCGGCGCCGCCCAGCGTCGCCTATGGGCAGTCCTTCTTCGTCGAGACGCCGAATGCCTTGACGACCTCCAAGATCACGATGCTGAGACTCTCCTCGGTGACTCACGCGTTCAACATGGGCCAGTACATCAACGAGCTGAGCTTTTCGCAGACCACGGGAGGCCTCAACGCCACGGCCCCTCCCAGCGGCAATGTTGCGCCTCCCGGCCACTACCTGCTCTTCATCCTCAACGGGAACGGCGTACCGTCCCTCGCGAAGTTCGTCCAGCTCGGCGGCGCCGCCGCCCCGGACACGACCCCGCCAACGGTTTCGATGACCGCTCCGGCCAACGGCGCCACCGTCTCGGGTACCGCGGTCCCGGTCTCGGCCACCGCCTCCGATAACGTGGGAGTCGCGGGCGTGCAGTTCAAGCTCGACGGCGCCAACCTCG
>JBQTJM010000208.1:0-9265 GCA_052387115.1 Gammaproteobacteria bacterium
CTTGTAAGGCCCGGATATCGGCCTCGACTTCCGCCTCGCTTAGGCCCAATTTTTTGAGGATGGCCTTGTAGTTTGCGAGGGCCGCGCCCAGGCGCGGATGCGGATGGCCGGTGCGGCGGGTGAAGTCTAGAAAGATCTCCACCATGCATCGCATAAAGTCTCCCCCTTACGGACGCCACCCCCCAAGTCTCCCCCTTACGAAAGGGGCACCTCCCCAAGTCTCCCCCTTACGAAGGGGGAGATTTAGAGGGGGTTAAACCACCCCTCATCCTCGCAACCTCCGCGATCCCCCCAGCGACATCGTCCGGCCGTTCAAACACCTCCCGATTGGTAAAGCGCAAGACGCGGATCCCGAGCGACTCGATATAACACTGGCGCTCCCGATCGTGCTCGCCGGCCCCGGCCTGAAAATGGCTGTCGCCATCGATCTCGATGGCGAGCTTGAGCTCGGGGCAGTAGAAGTCAAGCACGTAGGGGCCTACGCCGTACTGCCGGCGAAATCGATAGCCCAGGAGCCGGCGGTTCCGCAGCCTCAGCCACAGGCGCTGTTCGGCGAGGGGGCTGTCGCGGCGCAGGCGCCGGCGGGTTTCTTTGTCGCAGGATCGGTTGAAGATTTGGGTCATTGAGAGGCCGTTTAACCCCCTCTAAATCTCCCCCTTCGTAAGGGGGAGACTTGGGGAGGTGCGCCCTTCGTAAGGGGGAGACTTGAAGAGGGGGAGACTTCAAGGGGAAGGCTTCATGCGGCGTTTTCGCGATGAGAGTGACATCGTAAAGGCCGCGACTCCCTACTGCAAGCCCCAGGTCGTCATTGCGGTAGAGCAGAAGGGCACGGCTGTGGGAACCCGATAGCTATTGGAGACAGCGGCGCTCACAGCCCGAGTTGGTCCAACACCACGGCAGGGTCGCGATAGTCATAGGCGATCGGCCGCGCCTCGCCGTCTGCGGTCAGGATCAAGCTGGGGAATCGGCGAGCGCAGAGGCGCGCGGCGAATCGTATCTGGCGGCCCAGCTCCGCCTGCGTCGCAGCGCTGTTGAGGTCTAAGGTGAAGCGCTCGCGCTCCAAACCCGTCGCCTCCGCGAGCGCGATCAAGGTCTCGTCGTCGGACGGATTGCGGGCTTCGAGATAATAGGCCCGCTGGATGGCCTCGATCATCGGTTCCTCGAGCTCCGGTGCTCGCGAGATCGCCGCAATCACCGCGCGGCAGGCGGGGTAGGTCGCGCGCCTGGGACGGCAGCGGGTCCAGAACCCATAGTTGAAGCGGGTGCCGGGTACCTCGCGTTCGATGCGGCGCCACGTTCCTTGAATATACTGCCGCATCGCTTCGGGCATCGGTTCGCGGGTGTCGGGGGCGAGGCCGCCCAACACCCGCTCCGTGGCGATGCGCGACGGGAGCCGCGTGCGGATCTCCCTCCATGTGGGCGCAAAGGCCCAGCACCAACTGCACATGGGGTCATGGACGTAATGGAGCTTCACGACCCGGCCCTGCGGGTCGTCGCGGAGAGCGCTCATCGGGCTCATGCGCTGATAGGTGGCCGCCAGAAGTGCGGTATTCTAGCCGCTCTTGCACGCCCGAGTGCGTACGTAGAATTCACTCATGCGGGAATTCCAATGCTTTCGGCTGTTCTGGATATGGCTGTCGCTCGTCCTGGGATGTGCCGTCTCCCCGCTCCCGACACAAGAAGTCTCGGCCTTGGCACCCGCGCCGAATCCAGCGCTGCTGCCGAAAGAGGCTCACTTGGCCGATCTTCGCCAGCTGACGTTCGGCGGTGAGAACGCCGAGGCCTACTGGTCGTTCGACGGCAAGCAGCTCAGCTTCCAGGCGCGCCGCGGCGGCGAGGGCTGCGATCGGATCAGGCGCATGACCCTCGACCCGCTCGACGAGCTGCCCGTCTCCAGCGGCAAAGGAGCGACGACCTGCGCGCACTTCCTCCCCGGCAACCAAGAGCTGATCTACGCCTCGACCCACTTGGGCGGCGAGGCGTGTCCGCCAAAGCCGGACCGCTCGATGGGCTATGTCTGGCCGCTCTACGACACCTATGACCTTTTCAAGGTGAAGCTCGACGGCAGCGGCGGGCTGACCCCGCTCACCCGCGAGAAGGGCTACGACGCTGAAGGCACGGTCTGCGGCAAGGACGGCTCGATCGTCTTCACCTCCACCCGCGATGGGGACCTCGAGCTGTATCGAATGGACGCGAACGGCCAGAACGTGAAGCGACTGACGAACGCACCGGGCTACGATGGCGGAGCGTTCTTCAATGCCGAGTGCACGAAGATCGTCTGGCGTGCGTCGCGACCCCGACCGGGCCACGAGCTCAAGGACTACCGGGCGCTGCTTGCGCGCGGGCTGGTGCGCCCTTCGAAGCTCGAGCTGTACGTGGCCAATGCCGACGGATCGGAGGCTGCACAGATCACCTGGCTCGGCGCGGCCTCGTTTGCGCCGTTCTTCCACCCCTCGGGCAAGCGCATAATTTTCTCGTCCAACCACGGCGATCCCGAGGGGCGCGAGTTCGATCTCTTTGCGGTGAACGTCGACGGGGCAGGGCTCGAGCGCATCACTTATGCGCCCGGCTTCGACGGCTTCCCCATGTTTTCACCCGACGGCCGGTGGCTCGCGTTCTCGTCGAATCGCTCGACGGCAGAGGGCCAAGCCGACACCAATGTCTTCGTGGCCCGCTGGGTCGAGCCCCCGCTCCCCGGAGGGGATCGGGCCGCCGACCGCATCGCCCGGGACGTCGCGTGGCTTGCCTCCAAGGAGCGGGAGGGCCGCGGCATCGGCACCGAGGGCCTCGAGGCGGCGGGCGCGCACCTCGAGAAGCGCTTCGCCGCTCTGGGGCTCAAGCCGCTCGGCGATGGCGGCGGCTATCGCCAGCGGTTCCCGGTGACCACCGCCGTGGCCACCTCCGCGGCCACGGCGGTGACGCTCGACGGCGTCGATCTGCCGAAGGACGCGTACGCGGTGATGGGCTTTTCCGCGCAGGGTCACGTCTCCGGGCCGATGGTACTGGCAGGCTACGGCATCAGCGATCCGAACCTTGGGGTCGACCACTACGCGCGTATCGACGCCAAGGGCAAGGTGGTGGTGGTGCGCCGCTTCGTGCCCCAGACCCGCGCCTTCGCGCCGACCGACAGGCAGCGCCGCTTCGGCGACATCCGCTACAAGGCGTGGATCGCGCGGGAGCGCGGGGCGAAGGCCCTCATCGTGGTGGACTGGCCAGAGCCGCCTTCCCCGCCGGAGAAAGGCTTCGAGCCGCCGCCCGAGGCGCGCCTGCCCTCCCCGAACCCGGAAGGACCGGGCGACGCCGGCATCCCGGTGCTGGTGGTGAAGCGCTCGGCCCTTACGCCACCGATCCCCGAGCTCACCGCGGGGAAAAGGATCGAGAGCGAGCTCACGATCGCGCTCACCAAGAAACACGCCGATGCATTCAACGTGGTGGGGCTTTTGGAGGGCGCGTCTTCCTTCCCGACCGCCATCGTGATCGGCGCGCACTACGACCACCTCGGCCTCGGCGGACGCCACTCGCTGGCCCCGGACAAGACCGAGCCGCACCTTGGCGCCGACGACAACGCCTCCGGCGTGGCGGCGCTCTTGGAGATCGCCCGCGAGCTGTCGGCACGGCGCGAAGAGCTCAAGCGCGACGTGCTCTTCGTCGCCTTCTCCGCCGAGGAGTCGGGCGTGCTCGGCTCGACCCACTTCACCCGCGCGCGGGGGGAGGCCGGGATGAAAGAGATCGCCGCGATGATCAACCTCGACATGGTGGGGCGGCTGCGCGGAAACCGCTTGACCGTGCTCGGCAGCGACTCGGCCGAGGAGTGGGGATCGATCATCAAGCCCGCGTGCGAGAAGGCGCGCGTCGAGTGCGTCACCTTCGGCGACGGCTATGGCCCGAGCGACCAGACCCCCTTCTACGCCGCGGGCGTGCCGGTTTTGCACTTCTTCACCGGAGCGCACTCCGACTACCACAAGCCGAGCGACGCGCCGGAAGGGGTGAACGCCGCGGGCGTGGCGCAGGTGGCGTCGATCGTCGCCTCGGTGGCGCTGTCGCTCGGCGAGCGAGCGGCCTTGAGCTACCGCAAGATCCCCTCGCCCGCTCCGCGCGGGGACCTGCGCAGCTTTAGCGCCTCGCTAGGAACCGTGCCGGACTACGCCGGACCGGCGAATGGACAAAAAGGAGTGCTGCTCTCGGCGGTGCGTCCCGGCGGCGGCGCCGACCAGGCGGGCATGCGGCGCGGCGACATCTTGATTCGCCTCGGCAAGCACGAGATCGGGAGCGTGGAGGATTTCATGTACGTGCTCAACTCCTCAAAGCCCGGCGAGACGGTGACCGCGGCGATCTTGCGCGATGGTCAGGAAGTCCCCCTCGAGACCACGTTCCAGGAGACCAAGCGGCGTTAAATGAGCTGGCCCGCGTAGCAACCCAACGGACGGCGCTATTCGGTACCCTTGGCCAACGACAAAGGGATGTTCGGGCTCGCCGGGTTGACGGTGACCTTCTGCCGCGATTGCTCGACGATGAGATCTAGGTCCTCCATCGGAATGGCACCCAGCAACACCTGATTGCCAAACACCAAGGCCCCCGTCACGCATTCCCGCCCCAGTAGAGAGACCTTGACGGGACTGACATAGGGAACCAAGTGGGATCTTCCGTCAGCGGTCTGCACCTCGCGGGACTGCTTTTGGGATAGTCGCAGTTGCAAGGCCACATGCTCAGGAATGCACAGGTGTAGCGCACCCCTGTCGACCAGGGCTGTCGCATTGATCTCCTCAAGCTCCGGGCGCGCGTCGTTCCCCAGTCTCACATCGGCATAGACGATACCCATCGCGCTACCCCCCTCGAATTTCATGGCCCCGGGCCGAAGTCTAGCGCATCGATGCCCTCAAGTAGAGTCTGCGCCGGAGCACAGGACCGTTTCGCCGGGAGCGAAACGGAGCGCAAGCCCCGAAGGGGGGATCGACAACCGCCTTCATGACGTCCGCGATGTCACCTTCGGAGACGACCGTAGCGCCTTGCGGATCGCCGTTCAATTCCCTATCCTTGCGCGCGCCGGGCTGCGAGGGGGCTGCCCGATCCGATAGCGGCGCTGACGCGGCCGTGCTTCGCGGGGGCACGCCGCGATTCGGTGCCGGGCCTGGATTGGTAAAGGCTCAAGCGGGCCGCGATAGACGCGCGCCGAGGACCCTGCGGCGAGCCTGTGTGCCCGCGTTGCGGGCCACACGGGCGCGGCGAACTTATCGACTTCATTTTGGGAAGCGATGGAAAAGTGGCGGCAAGACAAAATACCGAAAACATGGCGCTCTACTGCGACTTCGAGAACATCGCGCTCGGCGTGCGCGACGCCAAGCTCCAGAAGTTCGATATCCGGAAGGTGATCGAGCGGCTGCTGCTCAAGGGCAACATCGTCGTCAAGAAGGCCTACTGCGATTGGGACCGTTACAAGGACTTCAAGCCTGCGATGCACGAAGCCGCGTTCGAGCTGATCGAGATCCCACACCTGCGGCAGTCGGGCAAGAATTCGGCCGACATCCGCATGGTGGTGGATGCGCTTGACCTCTGCTACACCAAGGCGCACGTCGATACCTTCGTCATCATCAGCGGCGACTCGGATTTCTCCCCGCTGGTCTCCAAGCTGCGCGAGAACAACAAGGTCGTGATCGGCGTGGGCGTCAAGGAATCGACCTCCGATCTGCTTATCGCCAACTGCGACGAGTTCATCTACTACGACGATCTGGCGCGCGAGGAGGCGAAGGCCGCACGCCGCCGGCGCGCAAAGCCGCACCCGGCGAAGACCGGCGAGAAGAAGTCGGGCACCGCCGAGGAGGACCGCAAACAGTCCGCGCTCGATCTGGTGCTCGAGACCGTGGAGGACCTGTTCGCGGAGCGTGGCGAGGAGGACAAGGTGTGGGGCTCCATGGTCAAGCAGGCGATCAAGCGCCGACAACCTGGTTTCAGCGAGCGCTACCACGGGTTTCAGAGCTTCGCCAAGCTCTTGGAGGAGGCGCGCGAGCGTGGGCTTCTGGATCTCGAGTTCGACGACAAGTCGCGGGGTTACATCATCCGCGGCTATTCCAACGACTAGGCTCAGGCGCACCCGAGCGGGCCTTTACTCACACCACCGACCGCTCTACGCTTGCCGAACGACGGGAAATGAAGGGGATGGCGATGCAAAAACAGGGGGTTACCTGGTTCGGCGTGTTCGTCCGGTTCCTCATGGCCCTGGTGCTCGTGTACGCGACCTACAACCCCGAGGGCTGGTCGTACTTCCACTGGGCCGAGCGTGCCTTCCTGGGCACCGAGGGGAGCGGCTCTCCCGCGCTGCTGTTCCTGGCCGGCACGGTGCTCTTGATCGGCTGGGTCGTGTTCCTGAACGCCACGCGCCGCTCGCTCGGCCTCGTCGGGGTGGTGCTGGCGGCGGCCTTGTGCGGCGGGGTCATCTGGCTCTTCATCGAGTGGGACGTGGTTCCCGCGGGCAATGTCCGGGCCCTGCAGCACCTGGCGCTCGGGGTCGTAAGCGCGATCCTGGCGGTCGGCATGTCCTGGGCCCATCTCCGGCAGCGGCTCACCGGGCAGGTCAGCACCGACGAGGTGGACTAGCCCGGATTTCTCGCCACCGCCTGCTGCGACCGCCGATCCGCTCGGACGCGGCGCGTTCGTCTTCATTCAATCCGTAACGTACCGCTACAGTGCTGTCTGGCCCTTGGCCCGCACCGCGGGTGGTATTCCGGCCAGAGAAGCATCGCAACGCATTTCCGGTCCAGTGCCGGTATGGAGCCTGCGATGCGGACCCGACGGGGGGCGGGAGCGCCCCCGAGAACTGTCACTGGAGGGGAGATCCGATGATGCGATCCGAGCAAACCGTCTCGCCCGGCGCCCAACAGGCCGCCAGGGCCGGGTGTATCGATATGTTGTTTGGAGAGACCATGGCGGAGGCCGGTGTCGGGGCCGTCATGAGCGTTATGGCGGCCGCGATCCTGTGGGCCCCCGACACCCAGGCAATGTTGCTGGGCTGGCTGGGGTCCATGGCGGTGCTGTACAGCCTTCGTCTGGGGCTGCGTTGGGGTTATCAGAGGTCGCCCTCAAGAAAGGCCCGCGCCACGGCCTGGTCGGTCCTGTTCGCGCTGGGCGTGGCCGGCACCTTCCTGGCTTGGGGGCTCCTCGGGATCGCAATGGACGGTCCGGCGACACCGTACCAGCAGGGCTACCTCCTGCTACTGACCGCGGGCATGGTCCTGTCCACCTTGGCGATCTACCGTGGTGCGGCCCTCGCCGTGACGACCGGCGCGCTCGCGGCATTGCTGCCCCCGGCGGGATATTTCCTGATGCAGGCCGACGATTTTCTCGGCGCCGCCGGCGGCGCTCTGGCGATCTTCACCGTCGCGGTGATCGCCGCCGCTGTTCGCCTCGACAGGACATTGAGCGGATATTTCCATCTGCGCGCCGAGCATCGGCGCCTGACGGCCGAGCTCCGGGCGCGGCAGGACGAGCTGGGCAAGCTGGACATCACCACGAAGACCAGTCTGGCCCGCTGCGGCGAGCTGGAATCGGCGCTGGACCAGACCGCCACCAACCTCGTGGCCGCGACGCGTCGATCAGAGACCCTGGCCGAGACCCTGGTGCGTGTCGCGCCCCACTGCCCGGTCACGGGGCTGACCAACCGCCGGCACTTCCAAGAGATCGTGCAGGTAGAATGGCGCCGCCTCATGCGTGAGGGTCGGCCCCTGTCCCTGGTCCTGTTCGACCTCGACGACGGGGACGGCAACGCCGCGTTCTACCGATCGGTGGCCGGCAGCGCGTGCCTGCGCCGCATCGCCAAGGTGGCGCAGGACCATGCGCGGCGCGCCGGCGATACCGCCACCCGCTATGGCGAAACCCGCTTCGGGATATTGATGCCGGGCGCCGATACCGCCAATGCCAGACGCATCGCCGAGGACTTGAGACGCGCCATCGAGAGCCACCGGATCGCCCATCCCATACCGGGCGCCTCGGCCACCGTGACGGCGCATGTAGGCGTGGCCACCCTGGTTCCGAGTCCCATCAGCGGGCCCGAGGACCTCCTGGGGCGCACCGAAGATGCCATGTACCAGGCCGCGTTTCAGGGCGGCAATCGCGTGGTGGGCTACCAGACCCTGGATACCTTCGGCCTGGTTCGATGGGATTTCCAGGCGGACGGGCGGCCCACCGAGCGGGCGCTGGTCGAGAAATTGTCCTCATGGGGCTATCGCGCGGGCGCGAGCCGTCAGAGCCCCGACAAGATCGCCGATCGCTGCCCCGACGTGCCCTCGGCCTGCGCGGTCGTGAGTGGAAAGCTCGGCCTCAGCATCGAAGGGCAGTCCTTCGAGCTCGACATCGGCGACTGCCTGTTCCTGCCCAGGGGCAAGACCTACAGCGCCCAGGTCCTCGGCAACGACCCGGTGTGGCTCTTGGACGCGAGCAAGTCGGCATAGAGAAGACATTCCGTTCCGCCCCCTTCGATGAGAGGGGGGTCAGGCGCCTGCGCTAGCGACAGGTTTGGGAGACTGGAACGAGAAGCCGATCCAGCCCGCGGAACGAGCGGCCCTGGGACCGCTTCCAACAGCCCTGGCGCAGGCCACATCACCGTTGCGGAATGGCGGGGTGTCTCCTATGATGGCCGCTCCTTGCGGGCCCCCCATCCGGGGCTATGGCGGTTCGGATAGGCCGGAGCCATCGATAATAATGACGAATATGCTGGCGACGGATCTCCTGGCGGTCTTCGGTTGGGCGGTGTTCAGCTATCTGTACATCTCCATCGGAGAGCACCAGATCCACAAGCGCCTCATGCACAGCAAACCCTTGCCGGCCTGGGTCTACCGGGCTTGCCCTTACGGACTCGCCGCATTCGAGGCGCACGGGATACGGCATCACCGGATCTGGTACAGGGCCTTCGATTACGAGCCCGATCCGGTCGGGCGCGAGGAAAACCTGCCGATCCCCATGAAAGAAACGGTATTGATGCTGGTGGCCGCATTTCCGCTGTGGTCCCCGATATTCCTGGTTTCGATCGCCGGCGGCGGGGTCTTCCTGGCGACGGCGCTGATCCACAATCGTCTGTGGAGCGCCTTCCATAGACAGATGCACATCCCCCGATCGGTGTTTTACCGGAATTGGGCGATTTTCCGGTTTCTGGCCATCAACCATTTCCTGCACCATCAGGACAACAGGCGCAACTTCAACGTCGTTTTCCCGTTCGCCGATCTCCTGTTCGGCACCCGCGCTGCGCCGAACCTAGCGGACATCCGCGAGCTGATGC
>JBQTJM010000209.1:0-4935 GCA_052387115.1 Gammaproteobacteria bacterium
TGGTGAAAGACACCAATGCCGGTGGAGGCGGTTGGACCCTCACCCGCGCGAAGAACGCCCAAGGGTACACGAATGCCATGACCACCGCCGAAGGCCGTACCACGACCTTCGAGGTGGAACCGCTCCCGACCGGGGATCGCGAGCAGGTCAATGCGTATCCTGACGGTACATTTCAGACCAAGCGCTTCAAGACCACCGGTGAAGAAACGACCACCGCCCCCGACGGAACGGTCACGACCGTACTCGAAGGTCCCGATCCGCGCTTCGGGATGCAGGCGCCGGTGACGGCTTCCGTCACGACCAAGCTCCCGAGCAGTTTGACGGCCACCCTCACTACGACTCGCCAGGCGACCCTGGCCGATCCGACCGATCCGCTCTCGCTCACCGGCCTCACCGAGACCCGGACCCGCAACGGCAAGACCTTCACAGCGTCCTACAGCGCCCCGACCCGGACCTGGGCTTCGACCTCGCCGGTCGGGCGCCAAGCGACCCGGGTCCTCGACGACAAGGGCCGCACGATCCGGCGGCAGACGCCCGGTTTGGAAGCTGTCGCGTATGCCTACGATCCCCGTGGCCGCTTGACTTCCGTGACGCAAGGCGGCGGCGCGGACGTCCGCAGCACGCGCATCGGCTATGACGCCCAGGGCTACGTCGGCACGATGACCGATGCGCTCGGGCGGGATCTGGCCTTCGAGTATGACCTGGCAGGAAGGGTCGCCCACCAAACCCTGCCCGATGGCCGGGAAATCGGCTACACCTACGATGCCAACGGCAACGTGACCTCGATCACTCCGCCCGGCCAAGCGCCGCACGTCTTCGAGTACACGCCGCTCGACTTGGAGGCGGAATACACCCCACCGCCGGTGGATGCCCAAAATCCCGCGATCCGCTATCACTACAACCGCGATCAGCAGTTGACCGAGATCCTCCGGCCCGATGGGCAGCGGTTGGAATCCCACCATGACGCGGCCGGGCGCTTGAGCCGACTGGCCCTCCCCGAGGGCGAGTACCGCTATGCCTATCACTCCACGACCGGAAACGTAAGCCGCATCACGGCGCCCGACGGCGGGACCCTGAGCTTCCGCTATGACGGCGCCCTGCTGAAAGAGACGATCTGGGCCGGCACCGTGACCGGCACCGTCACCCGGCACTACAACAGCGACTTCAAGATCACCGAGATCGCGGTCAACGGTCTGCCCGCGACCTTCGCTTACGACCCCGACGGGCTCTTGACGGAGGCGGGAAGCCTGAGCTTGATCCGCGATGCTCAGAATGGCCTCCTCACCGAGACCGGCTTGGGTCATATCAACGACCGCCTGAGCTACAACGGTTTCGGAGAGCTCACGACGCGGCGCGCCGAGGCGGTCCTGCCTGTGGCAGATTTCGAAGCCTTGATGGCCGAGATCCAGACGCGTGTGGACACGATCAGCGGCATCGTCGGAAACGGATTCGAGATCTACCCCCGCGATCTGATCGAGGCGGTCGAGGGCCTCCCGGTCACGATCCCGGAAGTGCGTACCGCGCTCGCAGCGCTCGAGGCCCGGATCGTCCGCTCCTTCGGCCAGAGTCATCCGGCGCTGGCGGAGTACCGTGCCGAAGCCGCGGCCATCAATCAGCTCTTGAGCCAGCTCGAAGCGCAGGAAACCACGGTCACCAAGACGCTCTACGAAGCGAGATACACCCGCGATGTGCTCGGCCGCATCACCGAGAAGGCCGAGACCCTCGGCGGTGCCAAGACCACCCACGCCTACTCCTACGATCTCGCCGGGCGGCTCGCCGAGGTCCAGCGGGACAGCGCGGTCGTCTCCGCCTACACCTACGATGCGAACGGTAACCGCACCCACGTCAACGGCCTCGAAGTCGCCCACTACGATGCCCAGGACCGGCTCCTCGACTACAGGGGCACGACCTACAGCTACACCGCGAACGGGGAGCTGGCCTCCAAAACCGAAGGCGCCTTCACCACGGACTACGGCTACGATGTGCTCGGCAACCTCCAACGTGTCGCGCTTCCCGATGGCCGCCATATCGATTACCTCATCGACGGACAGAACCGGCGCATCGGCAAGGAGGTCAACGGCACCCTGGTCCAGGGCCTCCTCTATCAAGACCAACTTCGGCCCATCGCCGAGCTCGATGGCGATAACCAAGTCGTCAGCCGTTTCGTCTACGCCGACAAAGCCAACGTCCCGGCCTACCTGGTCAAGGGAGGCATCCCCTACCGCATCCTTTCCGACCACCTCGGCAGCCCGAGACTCGTCGTCAACACCGACACCGGCGACATCGCCCAGCGCCTGGACTATGATGAATGGGGGCGGGTCACCCTGGACACCAACCCCGGCTTCCAGCCCTTCGGGTTTGCGGGCGGGATCTACGACCGCGACACCAAGCTCGTGCGTTTTGGTGCCAGAGACTACGAGCCCGAGACTGTGCGGTGGACGGCGAAGGACCCGATCCGGTTTGGGGGCGGGGATGCGAATCTGTATGGGTATGTGGTGAATGATCCGGTAAACTTTATCGACCTTACCGGAGAAACCGCCGAAGCTGCTGCTATTAGCGGTCTAGCGGCAAGCGCTGCACCAGCTATTGGAGGAGGACTGGCATCCTTGGCTGGGTTGGTTGGCGCTGGTTATCTTGGCTATGAGATTGGAGAGGCAGTTTACGATAGTTACGGCCCAGAGATTCTCGATGGCATTGAAGCCGTTGGTGAGTTTTGTAGCGCTGAGCATACTAAAAACAAGCGTCCAAACACAAAAGGGAAACATGAGAAAGGAAGGGCAAGGGAAAAAGGTGATAAACGAGGCGGTGAAAAAGGGGATAAACGCCGTCCCAACAAACGCTAATTAGTTGGCCAGTTAATCGTCTGACTAGTCATATGTCGACAAGCATTTACGATGTTTTAAGAACGGTCGCAAAAGAGCAGACCTTGGTTTCGATTCACACGAATCCAGACAATTGGTCGAGTTGCTCTGTTGGATATGTGCACAGTATATCCAGAAGGCATGTTAGATTACGTGCCGTAAATCGGTACGGAGAAGATGCCGGTTACGAAGTAAGAAAGCTTGAAGAAATATTCAAAATCGATTTTGGTGGGAAATATGAACATAAAGTAGAGCATCTTCGTCGCAACCAGGAAAATATACTCCATGAGGTTACTTTAGGAAAGGGCAAGGGCCAGGATCTAATTTTAGGGACGCTTAAACAGGCGCAGGATCTTGATCTTGTGGTAGTAATTTGGGGACATGACCCAGGCGACTCATTGGTCGGTTTCGTCGAGTACGTTGACGATAACGGCGCTCGAATACGCGTTTTGGACGAGTTCGGTATGGAAGATGGTTATTCCACTATAAAAAGCAGTGAGATAACTGCTGTTGATTGCAACACACGGTCTGAACAAGTTCTTAGGTTTCTCTATAAAACCGGTCAACCGGTCTAGAGTACTTGCATCATAAAATGTGATGCAAATGAGTCAAGTTTATGATTGGGGCGCAAAAGACCCCTACCCCATTGCGCCGCGTCGCAAAGGGAAAAAGGGTGGCTTCGCTCAAGCCGCAAAGCGAGCAAACGCATCTACGACACCGCGACGATAGTTGCCTTGAAGGGCGCGGTCCCAAGAGGGAGCCGCAATCCGCTCGGCGCTTGGAGCGGTGATATGGATCGTCCTAGCTAGGCGATGTGTCGGAGCAGCGAGTCGCCCGCTTGCTATGTCAGTGCGAGATTATACACCTCGTCGGTCTGAGGCGGAGCCTCGTTAGGCTAAGGTCACACATGGGGGTCAGCACACATGCAGCACATGGCGGTCAGAGCACATGGTGGTCAGGTCTTGAACTATGAGTTGGCTACCTCGCCTCGGTGCAAAACCCGGCCGGCGATGCGTTCAGGATGGAGTATACCGCCGAGGGGCTTCTGACCCGCTTCGCCGATCCGAAAAGCCAGGCCAGCACCTTCGAGTACGACGCGCTCGGGCGGCTGACCGAAGACGTCACCGCCGGGGGCGGGGGCTGGACCGCGGGGCGTCACGGGGTCAGGTCTTGAAATATGAGTTTGTCAGGACTATGCCGCAGCGATGGCCCGCCCACTTCGGCTCGAGTATCCCGGTGCGCTCTACCATGCAACGGCACGGGGCAATGCCGGTGAGCCGATCTTTCTGGATGAGCAAGACAGTAGGGAGTATCTGAACGTCCTGGCCTTGGTCACCGAACGTTTCAACTGGCTCTGCCACGCTTACTGCCTGATGAGCAACCACTACCACCTTGTCATCGAGACTCCGGACGGCAATCTCTCGGCCGGAATGCGCCAGCTCAACGGGGTCTACACCCAGCGCAGAGCGCAGGGGGTCAGGTCTCGAAATATGAGTTTGTCTGGACTATGCCGTAGCAATGGCCCGCCCCGTTAGGCCGTAGTATTCCGGTGCGCTCTACCATGTAACGGCGCGGAGCACTGCCCGTGAGCCGATCTGCCCGATGGGACGCGGGCGCTTAGTGAAAAACACCAATGCGAGTGGAGGCGGCTGGACCCTCACCCGCACGAAGAACGCCCAGGGGTACACGAATGCCATGACCACCGGCGATCGCGAGCAGGTCAATACGTATCCTGACGGTACAGTACAAACCAAGCGTTTCAAGACCAATGGCGAGGAGATGACCACGGCCCCCGATGGCACGGTCACGATCCGGCTCGAAGGTCCGGATCCGCGTTTCGGGATGCTCTCGCCGGTGCCGGCTTCGGTCACGACCCAGCTCCCGAGCGGATTGACGGCCACCCTCACCACGACACGCCATGTGACCCTGGCGGCTGCGATGGATCCGCGGGACCGATCATAACCACAGTACCTAGCTTTACACAGGCGTGCGAAACTGCCCTTCCTGTTTTCAGGAAGGGATCGCTTTTCGATGGATAAAGGCGTTGAGCCTTTGGGTTTAATGAAGCGTAGCC
>JBQTJM010000210.1:0-4943 GCA_052387115.1 Gammaproteobacteria bacterium
GCTGGCAAGACACTTGGTCTACACTACAGTCACTTTCAAACTCGACCCCCTGTGTTGATGCGGCTTGCAGAGACCTTTTCCCTAAAAAAACAGCGATTATTGAGGTGAGTTGAGAAAGATGGGCTAAGGCTGCGATCTATGACCCTGGCCAGTATACCTTGCCGTCGCCCCGAAGCCGCGACAGCCACCCATGACCCGTTCGGGGCCAGCGCGAACCACCTGTTCCGCCTCCGCGCGAACCGCCCTCACCGACCGGTCCGTCCGGCGCAACGGTAGCTGTTGCACGACGGTGTTGAAATTCCTATCCTTTGTAATGATGAAAGTCGGACTAGTCATTCAATTCGTCCTGTTCGTCGTTCTGACCGACATGGGACAGGAGCGGGTTCGACCGCGGTTGTCGATCTCTGCGCTCGAGCAGCGCATCCACGAATCGATCAACGCGGAGCGGGTTCGAAACCGCTTGCCCGGTCTAGAACTGGACGAAGACCTGTCGCACATCGCGCGAGCGCACAGCCTCGACATGGCGACTCGGGACTTCTTTGATCACGTGAATCCCGACGGCAAGACACCCTCGGACCGCGGCGACGCCGGCGAATTTCCCTGCCGGAAGGGTTTGCCCGATGGATCGTACACTATCGGGCTTGCCGAGAACCTCTTCCAAAACAATCTCTACGACCGGGTCATGTTCGTCGACGGCAAAGCGTCATACGCTTGGAGCTCTCTCGAACACATTGCGGCGACGACTGTGCAAGGGTGGATGGACAGTCGAGATCATCGGACGAATATCTTGAACCGCAGCCATGACAGATCGGGCATCGGTATAGCGCTGACACCCGACGACAAGGTCCTGATCACACAACTGTTCTGCTGATCGGCCGCGGCGTCATCGAGACGCTAGGCGTGGTTAAAGGGGCCAGGCCCTGCGCGACCAGAGTTTCAAGATGGTGCCCCGCGGTGTCTGTTGAATCAGGATTGTCCCTGCTCGACCGGTAATGGCCGCGCAAGCGCCGTGCGAGACGCTTGCGCTATATGTTTCCATAGCGGATGTCTCACAAGCGGGCGAGGTCCAGCACCCGACGATCACCGGCCCAGGCCTGTTCCAGCCGCTTCCGTGTCACATCGGCTTGCGGCCCATCATCCCGGCGGCGGTAGACTTCCGACAGTCCATAAAGCGCCCAGCCGTTGTTCGGCGCCTCGCGCAGGCTCGTCCGGAACGCCTCCTCGGCGCCCTGGAGATCGCCCGAGAGCAGGAGCACCGCGCCCAGGGATTGGCGCACGGGGTAATACCAATGCGGCGGCTCCATATAGGCGAGTTTATCCTGAATGGCCACCGCCCGCTCGAACTCGGCGCGCGCCGATTTCAGATCGCCTTTAGTCTGAGCGATGCGGCCGAGAACGACGAAGCGGGCGAGCCGCAGGATATCGGGCGCGGGGGTTCCGCTGGCCGTAAGCACGGAAAAATCGGCGCTCGCGCCAATCCGCGCGATCGCCTCCGCCTCGCCTTCCGCGGCCTCTCCGTCGTTCCGGGACGCCTGGGCGACGCCGCGGGCGTAATGCCGCATCGCTCGAATATACGGCAGGCCCGGGCCGGGATCGGGCAAGGCCAGCACGGTGTCAGGCGGGCTGAACTGGGCGTGGGCAAAGTAAGGAGCCGCCATGATGGGCAGCACTAGGGGAATGTGCCGGGCGGTCTCCTCCGAGACCACGCGGGCGAGCTTTTCCGCCGCGGCGAGGGCGGTTGTTCCGTCCCCCGCCATTTGCGCGGAAGCCATCAGCGAGTGCAGGTTGTGAGGGTAATACACCTTAGGATAGATGCCCTCGGGCTTGGCTTCGGCGATATAGGCCTCGTCGGCCGCGATACCGGCCTTGTTCGCCTCCAGCGCCTCGAGGTAATGGCCCAGGCGGAAATCGATGTGAAACGGCATGTGCACCAGATGGCCCGCGCCGGGCATCAGGATCGGAAGGCGCCGGGCGTAAGGCTCCGCCCGCTTGGGCCGGTCGGAGGCCTCGACCATATGGATATAGTAATGAATCGCGCCGGGGTGGTCGGGATTTTTCGTCAGCACCCCTTCCAGGATTTTCAGGATTTCCGCCGTGCGTCCCTTGGGTTGTCGTCCCCCCTCTTCCCAGTAATCCCAGGGCGAGATATCCATCAGGCTTTCCGCGTACAGCACGGCGATCTCCTCGTCGTTGGGGAAACGCTTAGCCACCTTGCCCATCGCCGTGGCGTAGGCTGCGTCCAGGCGCTTCCGGTCGGTTTTGGGATCCTTGGCGTGGCGCTTCGCAAGCGCCTCGATCAAAGCCCTTTCCTTGGCGCTCGCGCGTTTGGCGAGGGCCTTGGCCCGGGTGACGGCGGCCCAGGCCGGTTTAACGGCCGAGGAATCCATCGGCGCATTGATATTCGGCCCCAGCGCTAGTGCCTCGCCCCAGAAGCACATAGCGCACTTCGGATCGAGCTTCTGCGCCATGCGAAAGGCACGCTGCGCCTCCAGATGGTTGAAGGCGTAGGCGAGCCGCAGGCCCTGATCGAAGTATTGCTGGGCACGGGCGTTGGCCGTCGTAATCCGATAGGTCAGCGTGCCCAGGTCTTTCCAAAGAGGCGGCTCGCTGTCGACGTAGCCGGACGATACGGCGGCCATCTCGCGCGGGAAATGGCCTGCCTCGGTATGGACATGCCCGGCAGGACCGTTCGCGAAAACCGGCGGAAAGACAAGCAGCAACGCGGCCGCGAGCTTGGTGTAGGTTGCAGTGTGGTCGTGACGTTTCATTTCCGGTCTCCATATTGGCCACGTGGGGCACGGTTCGAGAGCCCTCCCGCCCGCCCCGTCGCCGCGACGGCAACGCCCGTAGCGAGCAACCTGGCATTCGAGAGGGTCCGAAAGGAAGGGCAACGGCTGTACCAAGCCGACACGCTAACCGGAAAAACCAGATCTAAGTGGTTGTTGTGTTGAGACTTTTGTCGGATCGAGCGTGCCCCTTGGACAGTTCGCCTCAACCTCTGCGGGAAGAGACTGAGTCACGATATTTCGGGACCGTCCCGAAATATCGGAATCGGTCAATTCGGCCGGGTGATCCGAGCTTCTTCATGCGGGATTCGAGGGTGATGGGCTTGAGCCCCGAGCGTTCGGCGGTCCCGTGCGGGAGGTGCCCGGGACGACCTCGGCGTTCTCCGAGCGCGTCAAGGGCGGGCGTTACATCAAGGTGGATATTGATCGGCTCGAGGCCGCGCGCCTTGGGCTCAACATATATATACGACTGTGCGGAGTCGGAGACTCGCCGCGTTTAGGTCTTGTCGTCTCCGGCCTGGGTCTGCTCGAGGCTCAACTTCCATCCTAACTCCTTTCATGCGTTGGTCCCGCCATCGACGTTGAGGCAAGCGCCGGTGACATTGGCGGCGTCCGAGCTCGCGAGAAAGGCGACCAGAGCTGCGACTTCTTCCGGCTTGCCGTAGCGGCCCAGTGCGGTCATCTGCTTTTGGAAACTTGACGATTCACCGTCGGCCGGATTCATATCGGTGTCAATCGGCCCCGGCTGCACGCAGTTGACGGTGATCCCACGTGGCCCGAGGTCGCGCGCTCCGCGCGTGAAGCCCGCCACCGCAGCTTTGCTTGCTCCGTACAGTCCGCCGCCTGCGTAGGGCATCCGATCCCCGTTGACGCTGCCGATGTTGATGATCCGTCCGCCCTCGGTCATGTGCCTCGCAGCCTCGCGCGCGGCAAGAAACACCGCACGCACGTTCGCCCGTGACGATTGCAACTTTTCCGTTCAAATTTGTCATGATGGGTTCTCGTGGTTAGTCTAAAAATTTACTCTCTACTAGTCAATCAACACTGTTCCTCCTTCGCGCGTTCAGGGCATTCGACGGCGATGACCCCTACCTTCTGGCAATCAAGATTCCGCGACGTTAGCCTGAACACGCCGGTGCGCTTGTCAGATCATTCTCCATATTCTCCCGCTCGCGCTTTGATTTGAGCGAAGGCTCGCCTGTACCAGCGCACTTGACGTCAACAGGCTTCTCCTTGCTGGACTTAAGGCTAAACGACAAGATGATCGCAAATTCCTTCATCTGCTTGCTACTCGTCCCGCGTCGGGTGGTCCCTGCCGGCGAGGCTGTCTCCACCGTTCTTCTCCTGATGGCTACCCTCGTGATCTTCGGGAGCCAGTGTCCGCGCGACCAAGGGGTGAGGTCGGGACACCGCCGTACCACCGCTGCCGTAGGGACGGGTGATGATCTCCAGCAGGTGGCCGTTCGGATCGTCGAAGCAGAGCCCGCGGCCATCATCCCAGCCGTTGATCTGGTCGCGCTCGTGGCGGCCGGGGTCGGCCCAGTACGAGAGGCGTCGTTCACGGATCCGCCGGAAGATCTCGTCGAATTCGATCTCGCTCACTAGCTAGCTAGGAAGGCGTAGTGCTGGGACTTGATATCGCCTTCGGCGTCCATATAGTCCAGCGAGGTGTCGCCCACCCGCACACGCAAACGGGCCGAACAGCGAGGGCGAGGGCGCCGGGAGGCCCAGGATTTCAGTCAAGAACATGGCCGCGGTATCTTTGTTGTGCGCGGCAACGATTGTATGGTTCAGTCGGATGGCCATGGTCGTGATCCTTTCTCTTTTGCTATCGTGCCACGCGGGCACGACCGCGATCACATCGATCTCAACGAGCATTCCCTCGAGCGCGAGCGCGGCTTCGGTCTCGCCGCCCTGCCCCGAGGCGCGAAATGCAGAAAATGTGCCCCAACAAAACGCAAGAGATTCAATCAACAACGTGGGAAGCGCCTCGGCGTCGCCGTGTAGGATTTACTTGCCGGGCAAGAAGGAATGGCTCTTCAGGACAATTTGTGGGTGGTAGCGAGCCGGTGAGGGCATGGGTGCCTGTGGACTTGTGGATAACATCCCTGTTACCCACAGGGTCCACAGGCCAAGCTGGGGATCTGTGGACAACTT
>JBQTJM010000211.1:0-11073 GCA_052387115.1 Gammaproteobacteria bacterium
CCGATCGCGATGCCCGGCGAGGCGTCGCTCCACGCGGCACTCCATCCGGCCGGGGGCGAGGCGCTCTACTTCGTCGCCAAGGGCAATGGCTATCACCATTTCTCGGCCACGCTCGAAGAGCATAATAAAGCGGTGGACATTTACCAGTCTCAGGGGGTGCGTGGGAGCAGATGACTCATAGCGGCACGGGTACTACCCAGAGACGGTTCGTGACCATCGAAGGCATCGAAGGCGTCGGCAAGAGCACCCAGGCGGGTCTCATCGCGCGATATCTCCGCGATGCCGGTCTTCGGGTGGTCGAGACCCGTGAACCCGGGGGGACCGAGGTCGGGGAAGGGATCCGCGAGATCCTGCTGCGGCCGGCGCCGACGCCCATGGACGCGGAGACGGAGTTGCTCTTGATGTTCGCGGCGCGCGCCGAGCACCTCGCACGCGTGGTCTCGCCCGCGCTGGCGAACGGGGCCTGGGTGGTCTGCGATCGCTTCACCGATGCGAGCTATGCCTATCAGGGCGGGGGACGGGGGATCCCGCCGACGCGCATCGCGGTGCTCGAGGATTTCGTTCAAGGGCAATTGATGCCGGATCTGACCATCCTGCTGGATGCCCCCCTGGACGTAGCCCTCGCCCGTACGCGCGGGCGCGGGCGGGCCGACCGCTTCGAGCTCGAGGGGCCGGGGTTCTTCGAGGCCGTGCGGATGGCGTATCTAGAGCGGGCCCGGTGCGACCCGAGACGCATTCGGGTGATCGACGCGAGCCCCACGATGGATGAGGTCGCGGCAGCCATCCGCAACGAGCTCGCCAGGCTCTCGATATGAGTCCCCCGTTCCCCTGGCAGGCGCCGCAATGGGAGCGCCTGTGGCACGCGCGTCATACAGACCATATGCCGCATGCGCTCTTGCTGACCGGCCACCGCGGGCGGGGCGTCACCGAGTTCGCGCGCCGGCTGGCGGCGGCGCTCCTGTGCACCTCGCCCCTGCCGGACGGGGCGCCGTGCGGCCGCTGCCGGAGTTGTGCGCTCCACGACGCCGGCAATCACCCGGAGCTCTTGGTGGTGGCACCCGAGGCGGTGGGCAAGGCCATCAAGGTCGATCAAATCCGCGAGTTGATGGATTTCGTATCTCTTAAACCCGTATTCGGTGCCTTCAAGGTCGCGCTCGTGGATCCCGCGGAGGCTATGAACCGCCAGTCCGCCAACGCATTGTTGAAAACGCTGGAAGAACCGCCACCCCGGACCGTGCTTGCCCTGTGCGCCGAGCGCCGGGCATCACTCCCCTTGACCGTCCAGAGCCGCTGCCAGCGCGTGGATTTCCCTCCGGTAGCCCCCGAGCTGGCCGGCGCCTGGCTGCGGGCGCGCCTCCCGGACGCGCCCAACCTCGGGTCCCTCCTGTTGCTCTACGACCACGCCCCCTTGGCCGTGTTGTCGGCGCACGCGAGCGGCGACCTCGGGCTTCGCGACGACCTCATCGGGGATCTGGAGCGCCTGGCACTGGGTCAGGCCGACCCCATCGAGGTGGCGGCTCGCTGGTCCACCCTCGATACGCCGGCGGTGTTCCTGTGGTTCGTGAAGCTGGTAGGGGACCTCATCGTCGTCAGATCCGGCGCAAGCACCGGCAGGGCGTCAAATAGCGATCGCGCACAGCGCCTGACGGACCTCGCACATCCGCGTCGCCTGATCCAGCTCTTTGCCTGTTACGACCAGCTCTTGCGCGATCGCCAATATCTCCAGGTCGCGGGCGGTGTCCCCGCCATCAATTTTCTCGAGGCGTTCGCGATCACCTGGGCGTTGTCCGAGGGATCGGTCATTGAGACGGCATCTCGGCCTTGACCGCAATCAAGTCTTGGATCTGACGCAGCTTTTCTTCGACCGCCGCCGTTCGCCGGTCCCGTACGGATCAGCGCCTTCTGGCCCCACGAGCGCTTTTCGAGTTGGGGATCCGCAAACTGGTAGAGCACCTTGGGCTGGACCAGCTCGATAGGGCCTTTGATCTCGGGCGCCGCCAGCAGATGGTCCATGACATCGATCAGGCGGCCGTTGAAGTAGCGATCCGGATAACCAAGGTCTTCGTGGGCCGGAAGGCCAGGAGCTCCTTGCCCTCCCCGACCACCCGCTCGCATTCCAGCCAAGTGATGCTCTTGTGCTCTCCGGCCGGCTGGTCGGGCGGTACCCAGCCATAGCGATGGGCCACGAGGACGCAGAGCACATCGGCCTCGCTCACCTTAGCGAGGCAGGCGGCCAGCGGCGGCCGATCCCCGCTTGCAACGAAATACTCCATCATGCGCAGGCGAACATCCGCGGCCACGGCCGCGTCTCGGGCCGCCGCGCGATGGGGCTTCAGGTCCTCGCTCGTCGAGGAGACGAACAGGATGGGGGCTTGAACGGGCATGGCGACCCCACTGCGAGGCTCGGCAAAATCGTTCCGCTAATGTGGACTATGAATCAGCCGTGCGCGCGTCTTGACAATCACGACCACGCGGCATTTGCTCTGACCCACAATTACGCGGCCTCATCAGGCCGCTTTTCTCCGCATGGTGAATTCCGCCCGGATCTCGTCGTACGGAACCGAGATCCCGTTCGGGTGGTCCTCGACCAATCCAAGCTCCTTGAGCGGCGTGACATCGCGATGCACGCTCTTCACGTCGCGCTTGAGCAGTCGGGCCAGTGCACGCAACGTCATCGGTCCCTGCGCCTGCAGCGTGCGCAAGAGCTCAAAGCGCGATGGCGTAAGCGTACGCGCCATGTCGGCCATGGTCGCGAAGGTCACGAGCTCACCCCGGAAACGGCCCGCCCGCCATGCGCGTCGGAACTGTGTAAGCCCTTCTTCCAAGCTTTCAACTCTGACAGTCAATACGCGTTTCATTGATTTTCCTCCTCGCGCATCAAATCCGCTCTGAAATCATCGAGCAGTTGCTCTATGGACATGAATTGATACTCCTCTTCATGCTCACCGCAATGTCGATGATCGCCCTTGCCGCGCTCGTTGTCATAGCCGATCAGCCGCCGCCCCCCTCGCACATAAGCCAGGCGGTACTTATAGCCATGCGGCCGACCCGGCTCCGGCCGCGGTAGCTTCCAGATCACCTCTTCCACAATCGCCCCGCTGGCCAACCGCTTCCGGTTCCGATACAGCAACCGCGCCTGCATGTCGGCAACACTGCCAGCCGCCCGGAACGTTGTCAACAATGCCAACAGACATGAGTTCCGGGCGTATCCGGGACAGGAGAACCTGAAGACGGTCATGCGCCCGCGCAGCGCCCGCTCGAAGTCGGAAGAGGTGCGGCTCGCGGTCAGGGAAGCGGTGGTCTACCCCGTCATAACTGCCGCTGGTCTCGACGTGTCCCGAGCCGGCACACCCGGCGGCGAATTTTACGCAAGGGTCAAAAGTGCTAAGCTAGCCCTTTGCAGTGCGCCGATGTGGTGGAATTGGTAGACACGCCGTCTTGAGGGGGCGGTGGCGCGAGCCGTGCCGGTTCGAGTCCGGCCATCGGCACCAGCTCGGAGGGCCGGGTCCGTGCGGGCTAGCGGCGGCTATCCACACGGGCCCTGCGATCCTTTACAATCGCTGCCCCAGCGGGGCAGGCGTTGTCGGCACCGCCGCCGGCACCCGTTATTTTCATAAAACTATCACACTGCTCGCCCATGCTCGCGGAGTATGTACCGGTACTGGTCTTCATCGTCGTCGCGCTCCTCTTCGGCGCGGTGGCGCTGACCGTGGGCTTCGTGCTCGGGCCGAGGCGCTCCTATGCGGAGAAGGACTCGCCCTACGAGTGCGGCTTCGAGGCCTTCGAGGACGCGCGCATGAAGTTCGATGTCCGCTACTACCTCGTCGCCATCCTGTTCATCATCTTCGATCTGGAGATCGCCTTCCTGTTCCCGTGGGCCGTGGCGCTCCGGGACATCGGCATGAGCGGCTTCGTGGCCATGATGGTTTTCCTGGGCGTGCTCGTGATCGGCTTCGTGTACGAGTGGAAGAAGGGGGCGCTCGAGTGGGAATAAGAGAAAGTTGGGCATAGTTTCATGGGCATCGCCGAGCACCTGAACCAGGCCGAGCCTCTGAACCGGGCCGAGCATCTGAACCAAGCCGAGCATCTGAACCAGGGTTTTGTGACGACCTCCGTCGACAACCTCGTCAACTGGGCGCGCACCGGATCGCTGTGGCCCATGACCTTCGGGCTCGCCTGCTGCGCCGTCGAGATGATGCACGCCGGCGCCTCGCGCTATGACCTGGATCGCTTCGGCGTGGTGTTCCGGCCGAGCCCGCGCCAGTCGGATGTCATGATCGTCGCGGGGACCCTGGTCAACAAGATGGCCCCGGCGCTCCGCAAGGTCTATGACCAGATGGCCGAGCCGCGCTGGGTGATCTCGATGGGGTCCTGCGCCAACGGCGGCGGCTACTATCACTATTCCTATTCGGTAGTACGTGGGTGCGACCGGATCGTCCCGGTCGATGTCTATGTCCCGGGCTGCCCGCCCACGGCTGAGGCACTCCTCTACGGTGTGATCCAGCTCCAGAACAAGATCCGGCGCACAAACACCATCGCGCGCTAGCCCAACTTTCTCAACTGGAAGGGAGTCGCTCCTTGGACGCCCCGAAGACCCCCGCGGAAACGCTGGCCGCGCGCCTTGAGCAACGCTTCGGCGACAGGCTGAAGTGCAAGCTGGCGGTCGGCCAGGTGACGGCCGAGCTGGCTGCCGAGGACCTGGTCGAGGTGTGCCGGGCCCTGCGCGACGAGCCCGAGCTCCGCTTCGAGCAGCTCGTGGACGTGTGCGGCGTAGACTACTCGGCCTACGGCCAGGCGGACTGGCTCACCGAGGACGCCAGCGCCTCGGGCTTCAGCCGCGGCGTCAGCGCCCGGAGCTACCGCGAGACGGCAGCGGAGAGCACCCCCGAGCGATCAAGGTTCGCCGTCGTCTATCACTTGTTGTCCGTGACCCACAACCGGCGTTTGAGGCTCAGGGCCTACGCCGAGGGCGACCCGCCCTGCATCGCGTCGCTGGTCGACCTCTGGCCCTCGGCCGACTGGTTCGAGCGCGAGGCCTTCGACCTCTTCGGGATCCTGTTCGAGGGCCACCCGGATCTGCGCCGCATCCTGACCGACTATGGCTTCATCGGCCACCCCTTCCGCAAGGACTTCCCCCTGGAGGGCAATGTCGAGGTGCGTTACGACCCGGAGCAGGGACGGGTGATCTATCAGCCTGTCACCATCGAGAACCGCGTGCTGGTCCCCAAGGTCATCCGTCACGATTACCCGGTGCCGGGAGCGACTGCCGGGACGAAGGCGGGGACGAAGGCCGATGCCTGAGATCCGCAACATGACCATGAACTTCGGGCCCCAGCACCCGGCGGCCCATGGGGTCCTGCGCCTCGTCCTCGAGATGGACGGCGAGGTCATCGAGCGCGCCGATCCGCACATCGGGCTCTTGCACCGCGCCACCGAGAAGCTCGCCGAGAGCAAGCCCTACAACCAGAGCATCGGTTACATGGATCGGCTCGACTATGTCTCCATGATGTGCAACGAGCACGCGTACGTGCTGGCCATCGAGCGTCTGCTCGGGGTCGAGCCGCCAATCCGAGCCCAGTACATCCGGGTCTTGTTCGACGAGATCACGCGCATTCTCAACCACCTCATGTGGCTCGGGGCGCACGGCCTCGACATCGGCGCCATGACGGTGTTCCTCTATTGTTTCCGGGAACGTGAGGACCTCATGGACTGCTACGAGGCGGTCTCGGGGACGCGCATGCACGCGACCTATTACCGGCCGGGCGGGGTGTACCGCGATCTGCCGGAGGCCATGCCGCAGTATCAGCCCTCCGTCTTCCGCAACCACAAGGAGGTGGAGCGGCTGAACGACAACCGCCGGGGTTCGCTCCTCGACTTCATCGACGACTTCGCCGAGCGTTTCCCGGCATGCGTGGACGAGTACGAGACGCTCTTGACCGACAACCGCATCTGGAAACAGCGCACCGTGGGGATCGCTGTGGTGACACCCGAGCGGGCGCTCGCCCTCGGCTTCACCGGCCCCATGCTGCGCGGCTCGGGGATCGCCTGGGACCTCCGCAAGAAGCAACCCTACGAGGTCTACGATCGGCTCGACTTCGACATCCCGGTCGGGGTCGGCGGCGACTGTTACGACCGTTATCTGGTCCGCATCGAGGAGATGCGCCAATCGACCCGCATCATCAAGCAATGCGTCGCGTGGTTGCGCGAAAACCCCGGCCCCGTGATCGTCCCCGACCACAAGCTGGTGCCGCCGCCGCGCGAGGTCATGAAGGCCGACATGGAGGCCCTCATCCACCACTTCAAGCTCTTCACCGAGGGTTATTGCGTGCCCGAGGGCGAGGTCTATGCCGCAGTCGAGCACCCCAAGGGCGAGTTCGGGATCTATCTGGTCTCGGACGGGGCCAACAAGCCGTATCGATTGAAGGTCCGGGCCGCCGGCTTCGCGCACCTCGCGGGGATGGACGAGCTGGTGCGGGGGCACATGCTCGCGGATGTGGTCGCGACCATCGGCACCATGGACATCGTGTTCGGGGAGATCGACCGGTGAGCGGACTCTCCCATCACGCCCGAGAGGTGATCGACCACTGGGTCACCAAGTATCCGCCCGAACGCCGCCAATCGGCGGTGCTCGCGGCGCTCACCGAGGCCCAGCACGAGAACGGGGGTCATCTCACCGTGGCGCTCATGGACGAGGTCGCGGACTATCTCGGCATGCCGCGCATCGCGGTCTACGAGGTCGCGAGCTTCTATTCCATGATCGAGACCAAACCGGTCGGCCGCCACAGCGTCTCGGTCTGCACCAACCTCTCCTGCTGGCTCAGGGGCGCGGATGCCCTGGTCGCACATGTCGAGAAAAAGCTCGGGATCAAGACCGGGAGTAGCACCCCCGACGGGCGGGTATATTTGAAGCGCGAGGAGGAGTGCCTGGCCGCCTGCTGCGGGGCCCCGATGATGATGGTGGACCATAAGTACTACGAGGACCTCACCCCCGCCCGGATCGACGAGGTATTGGACGGTCTCACATGACTACGCTCGATTGCAACCACGTCCCGTATTTCAATCAGGTCTGCTTTGCCACGCTCGGGCACGAGCGGCCCTGGACCATGGAGACCTACCGCAAGCTCGGCGGCTACGAGGCGTGGCCGAAGGCGGGTGAGCCGTCGTGTCGGCGGCAATAGAACACGGCTCGGCAGGGCCACCAGCTCTGAAAATCCTCGCGACGCGCGAAGATCCCGACAGATTGCAGTGCATGGTGGCCAGACTACGGTTCCCCGTGCCCCGCGTCGATGAAACGCCAAGTTCGCCGAGATGACGCTGGACCAGTTCAAGGCGAAGGTTTCGCAGTTATTTTTCCGGCCTCGCTTAGGGGGGCACTGATTCCGATGATCAAGCGCGCGAAGACTCGCCGTTAGGCTGTTGCCCTTCGTCCGAACTACTTCAGCCCTAGCCGGGCTTTGACTTCTGGCAACGGGATCGTCTTTTCACTGCTCCGGCGCTCAGCCAAGAATTTCATCAGCTTCTTGTTCTTGGTGACGTCCTCGCCTACTTCAAATGCTTCGTAATCTTGGATTGAAGCTAACACAAAGCACCGTCCTTCCGCGTCTTGCAGAATAACGCTTTTACGTTGCGCTTTTTTCAAGAGCTCATTCAGCGTCTTTGAGCGTGACGAAACAGCTATCGCCTTCATAGAACCCTCGGCGTTGGTTAGGCAGTCCTTCTGGCTTCACTGATGTAGGACAATCAGAAAGGTTCAGGTACGCCAAGTTGCTTGCAAATCCGCCCCGCCGTGAACTCAAGGATCTCACGGTGACGTGGCACCGAAGTGCGGCGGTTTGTCGCCGGATTCTCCCAAATTGAATGCTCCCCACCTTCGCGGACGAATCGACACCCCTGTTGGCTCAGGTGTCGAAGCAAGTCTCGCCGTTTCAAGGAGCAGTAGCCTGGGGGACAAAGCTGACACGGGACGCTGCGCTCAGTAACAAGTGAATCGGCTCTTCCAAATCCGCCTCTGGATCGGTGCACGACGAATCAGGTTGAGGTAACGACTCGCCGCGCAGTAAATTCGTCTCTGCCATGTCCACCAAAGCACTCGCCAGCAACCGGCGCGCTTCCTCCAAGGTTGCCCCACACGTAATGGTGCCAGGGAAATCTAGTACCTCAGCATGGACTCCCTGCTCTAGAAACTTGTACACCGCTTTGTAGGTCAACATAACTTGCTCATTGTGCTGATGTTGAAGGATAGGAGATCCAACGCGGGCTTGCAATGGAGAATACTTGGCCGGACGGGGTGGGCGGTCGGAACGAGCGCCGCAACGGGGCGGAAGGGCGCAGTCGAAACGGCCCCGGTGGTTTGCGAGGGTTCAGGGGTGACTTCTGGGGTCCGTATCGCATGCCTAGACGTTGGTGCGCCTGTGGCGGCCGAGGGGCAGTGACCGGCAGGAGCAGGGGGGAAAGTGCCTGCCCGTGGTGAAGCATCCGTCCCTGGATGTCCTCGCTGCCAAAGCGCTGCTCCCGGCAGCTTCCGCGTGGGCCGGTAACATCTGTTGTTGCCCCCTCGGCCAGCCGAGCGGGCATATGGGGCTCTCGATTTGGGGACCCGAGTGGGGGAAAAGTGTTAAACTAAACGTCTTTGTCCGTTCCGATCATGAACATCCCGTATTTCAATCAGGTCTGCTATGCCACGCTCGGACACGAGCGGCCCTGGAGCATGGAGACGTACCAAAGGCTCGGCGGGTACGAGGCGTGGCGGAAGGTCCTCGCCGACAAGACCCCGCGCGACGTCATCATCGAGGAGGTCAAGTCCTCGGGCCTGCGCGGCCGCGGCGGCGCCGGATTCCCGACCGGGCTCAAGTGGAGCTTCATGCCCAAGGTCCCGAGCGGACCGCACTACATCGTCTGCAACTCCGATGAGAGCGAGCCCGGGACCTGCAAGGACCGCGATATCTTGCGCTTCAACCCCCATGCGGTCATCGAGGGCATGGCCATCGCGGGCTATGCGATCGGTGCCAAGGTGGGCTACAACTACATGCGCGGGGAGTTCATGGACGAGCCCGCGACGCGCTTCGAAGACGCTCTGAAGGAGGCCTACGAGGCCGGTCTGCTCGGCCGTGACCTCCAGGGCTCGGGCATCGACTTCGACCTCTACAACCACCTCGGCGCGGGTGCCTACATCTGCGGCGAGGAGACCGCCCTCTTGGAGTCGCTGGAGGGCAAGAAAGGCCTGCCGCGCTTCAAACCCCCCTTCCCCGCCGGCTATGGCCTCTACGGCCGCCCGACCACGATCAACAATACCGAATCCCTAGCCTCGGTCCCAACCATCCTGCGCATGGGGGCGCGCTGGTTCCTGGAGATCGGCAGGCCCAACAACGGCGGCACCAAGGTCTTCTCGGTGACCGGGCACGTCCAACGCCCCGGCAACTTCGAAGTCCCGATGGGCACGCCCTTCCCCGATCTCCTGGCGCTGGCCGGGGGGATATGGAAGGGCCGCGATCTCAAGGCCGTGATCCCGGGCGGCTCCTCGGTGCCGGTCCTGCCCGGTGACGCCATGATGGCGTGCACCATGGACTACGATTCCATCTCCAAGTCGGGCTCGATGCTGGGCTCGGGCGCGGTGATCGTCATGGACGAGACCACCTGCATGGTGCAGGTGCTGCGGCGCATCTCGCGCTTCTACTATGCCGAGTCCTGCGGTCAATGCACCCCTTGTCGGGAAGGCACGGGCTGGTTGTACCGGATGTTGACGCGCATCGTCGAAGGCCGGGGCCGTGCCGAGGACCTCGACAAGCTCGACGACGTGGCGAGAAAGATCGAAGGCCGGACCATCTGCGCGTTCGGCGATGCCGCGGCCATGCCGGTCCGGAGCTTCATCAAGCACTTCCGCCACGAGTTCGAGTACTACCTCGAGCACGGCCGTAGCCTCATGGACGGCGCGGAGCGCGAGGCGGCATGAGCGAGAGTCCGGTCACCTATGTAGGGGCACCCCTCGTGGGTGCCCCAATGGCTGTACCACCCCTCGTGGGTGCCCCAATGGCGGCATGAGCGAGAGTCTCGTCACCATTGAGGTCGATGGCCGCACAATGCAGGCCAGGAAGGGCGCCATGCTCATCGAGGCCACGGACGCGGCGGACATCTACATCCCGCGCTTCTGTTATCACAAGAAGCTCTCGATCGCCGCCAATTGCCGCATGTGCCTGGTCGAGGTCGAGAAGGCGCCCAAACCGCTGCCGGCCTGCGCGACCCCGATCATGGAGGGCATGAAGGTCTACACCCGTTCGCCGCGCGCCCAGGAGGCGCAAGCGGCGACCATGGAGTTCCTGCTCATCAACCACCCCCTCGACTGCCCGATCTGCGATCAGGGCGGGGAGTGCGAGCTGCAGGACTTGGCGATGGGCTATGGCGCCGATGTCTCGCGCTATGTCGAGGGCAAGCGGGTGGTCAAGGACAAGGATCTCGGTCCCCTCATCCAGACCGACATGACCCGCTGCATCCACTGCACCCGCTGCGTGCGCTTCGGGGACGAGGTCGCGGGCCTGAGGGAGCTCGGGGCCACGGGGCGCGGCGAGCACATGGAGATCGGGACCTACATCCAGAACGCCGTAGCCTCGGAGATGTCCGGCAATGTCATCGATCTCTGCCCGGTCGGGGCGCTCACCTCGAAGCCCTTTCGCTACTCGGCGCGCGCCTGGGAGCTGCGGCAGAAGCCCGGCATCGCGCCCCACGACGCCGTCGGCTCGAACATCTCGTTCCATATCTCCCAGGGCCGCGTGAAGCGCGTCGTGCCGCGCGCGCACGAGGGCATCAACGAGGTGTGGGTTTCGGACCGCGACCGCTTCAGCTACGAGGGGCTCTACAGTGCGGACCGCCTGCTCGCGCCCCGGATCAAAGAAAACGGCTCCTGGCGCGAGGTGGACTGGGACACGGCCTTCGAGCTCGCCGCGGCCGGTCTCAAGCGTGCCGTCGAGTCGCACGGCGCCCAGCCACTCGGGGCCCGGGCCTCCCCCGCGGCGCCCCACCAAGAGCTGTATAACATCCAGCAGCTCGCACGCGCGCTCGGGGGGGACAACAAAGATAAAC
>JBQTJM010000212.1:0-7805 GCA_052387115.1 Gammaproteobacteria bacterium
CGGACGATCCGCATGATGCGCACTCGCCGGCACAGCAGGGTTTCTGGTGGAGCCACATCGGCTGGTTCCTTGCGCGCGAGCACTTCGCCACACGACTGGAGCTGGTGCCGGACCTGGCGCGTTATCCCGAGCTGCGTTTTCTAGACCGCTACGATTCTCTGGTGCCGATTGCGCTTGCATTGCTGCTATTCGCGGCGGGTGAGGCAATTGCGCAGTTTGCGCCCGGTCTCGGCACCGACGGATGGCAACTGCTGGTGTGGGGCTTCGCCATCTCAACCGTGGTGCTGTACCACGCGACCTTCACCATCAATTCGCTCGCGCATCGTGTCGGCCGCCGCCGCTACGCCACGCACGACGACAGCCGCAACAACCTGTGGCTCGCGGTGATTACCTTTGGCGAGGGCTGGCACAACAATCACCATCACTTCCCGGGTGCGGCGCGGCAGGGATTCTTCTGGTGGGAGATCGACTTCACCTATTACGGTCTGCGCCTGCTGGCCGCGATGGGACTGATCCACGAGCTGCGCACGGTACCGCTCGCCATCCGTGCCGCTAGGCACGTCGACGCGCGTCGAGGTGCGTCATGAAAATCGCCATCGTCGGCAGCGGCGTGGCCGGTAACGTAGCGGCCTACCGCCTGCATCGCGAGCACGACATCACCGTGTTCGAAGCCGACGATCGCCCCGGCGGCCATACTCATACGCACGTGATCGAGATCGGCGGGCGCGAGTACCGCGTCGACACCGGCTTCATCGTATTCAACGAGTGGACTTACCCGAGCTTCATCGAGCTACTGGCCGAGCTGGGAGTGGAATCCCGGCCGAGTCACATGAGCTTCAGCGTGCGCTGCGAGCGCAGCGGCCTCGAATACAACGGCACCTCGCTGAGCTCACTGTTCGCACAGCGGCGCAACCTGCTGCGGCCGTCGTTCCACCGCATGCTGCGCGACATCCTGCGCTTCAATCGCGAGGCGCCGCGGCTGCTGGCGCCGACGGCGGCCGACATTTCGCTTGGCGATTACCTGCAGGAAGAGCGCTATTCGCGCGAGCTCATCGATCACTATCTGGTGCCGATGGGTGCGGCCATCTGGTCGGCACAACCGCGGCGCATCCTCGAGATGCCGGCGCGTTTTCTCATTCGCTTCTTCCACAACCACGGCATGCTGAGCGTGAATCGGCGTCCGCAGTGGCGCGCGATTCAGGGTGGGTCGCAGGCCTATCTGCATCGGCTGATCGCGCCGTTTCGTCACCGGCTGCGCACGGCCGCGCCCGTTACTGGCGTGCGCCGCCACCTTACGCAAGTCGAGATCGAGCTCGCCGATGGTACACGCGAACGCTTCGACCACGTGTTTCTCGCCTGCCACAGCGATCAGGCGCTGCGACTGCTACGCGATCCAACAACGGCGGAGCGCGAGGTGCTGGGCGCGATTCCGTATCAGGACAACGAGGTCGTGCTGCACACCGACACGCGCCTGCTGCCGCGCCGCAAGCTCGCGTGGGCGGCGTGGAACTACCACGTGCTCGACACCGCGCAGCAACGCGCGGCGGTTACGTACAACATGAACATCCTGCAAGGCCTCGATGCGCCGGAGACCTTGTGCGTCACGCTCAATCGCGGCGCCGACATCGACCCGCGCAAGGTGATCAAGCGCCTGCACTACGCGCACCCGATGTTCACCCGCGCCGCGGTCGCGGCACAGGCGCGCCACGGCGAGATCGACGGTGCGTGCCGCACGTGGTACTGCGGCGCCTACTGGCGCTACGGCTTCCACGAAGACGGCGTCGTAAGCGCGCTCGAGGCGCTGCGCCATTTCAACCGGGAGACACAGCATGCACAGCTGCCTCTACAACGGGTGGGTTAGACACCGGCGCTTTTCGCCGCGCGCACACGCGTTTCGCTATCGGCTGTTCATGGCCTATTTCGACCTGACCGAGCTCGATCGCGTGTTTCGCGGCCGCTGGTTCTGGTCGACGCGCCGGCCGGCGCTCGCCTGGTTTCGGCGCGCCGATTACCTCGGCGATCCATCCGTGCCACTGGACCAAGCGGTGCGCGATTGCGTCGAGCGCGACACCGGCGTGCGTCCACGCGGGCCGATCCGCTTGCTCACACATTTGCGCTACTTCGGCTACGTCTTCAACCCGGTTAGCTGCTATTACTGCTACCGCGCCGACGGCCTCCGCCTGGATTGCATCGTCGCGGAGATCACCAACACGCCGTGGGGCGAGCGCCACGCCTACGTGTTGCCGGTCGAAGCTGCGCAAACGCACGGCCGTACGCTGCACTGGTCGTTTCCCAAGACGTTCCACGTATCGCCATTCGTGGCGATGGATCGCGGCTACGTCTGGCGGTTTACCCCACCTACGGACGACTTGTGCGTGCACATGGAGGTGCTGAGCGAGGGCGAGCGTGAATTCGATGCCACCTTGATCCTGCAACGCCGTGCGTTAAACGGCGCGTCCCTGGCACGCGTACTGTGGCGCTATCCGCTGATGACCGCGCAGGTGATCGGCGCGATCCACTGGCAGGCATTGCGACTTTGGCTCAAGCGTACTCCCGTCCACGACCATCCGAACCCGCTTCGAGGACCGCAATGAACGAGCTCGCCCGATCCGACGGCCGTCACGCTTCCGCCTTCGGCGCGCTTGAGCGCTTCCTGCGCAAGCGCCTGCTCACGCAAATGGCCCAGCTTCGTGACGGGCGGCTGCTGTTGGAGGAGGATTGCGGCACCGAGCTGCTCGGTGCGGGTCCGGCGAGCGCGTCCGAGCCGCCGCTCTGCCTGCGCGTCCACGGTCCGGGCTTCTATCGTGCGGTCGCGGCCCATGGCAGCGTCGGCGCTGGCGAGGCCTACATGGACGGGCTGTGGGAATGCGACGACCTGGTCGGGCTGGTGCGATTGCTGGTGCGCAACCGCGACCTGCTGGACGGAATGGAAACCGGCCTAGCGAAACTCGGCGCCTTGGCGATGCGCGCCGTGCATGCGCTCCGAGGCAACACCCGCGACGGCAGCCGCCGCAACGTCGCCGCGCACTACGATCTCGGCAACGACTTTTTCCGGCTGTTCCTGTCGCCGGACCTGATGTATTCCTCGGCGATGTGGGCGGGGGAGGACGACACCCTCGAGGCCGCCTCCGCCCGCAAGCTCGACCAGATCTGCCGCAAGCTCGATCTCAAGCCCGCCGATCGCGTGATCGAAATCGGCGCCGGCTGGGGCGGCTTCGCGCTGCACGCGGCCCGGCACTATGGCTGCCACGTCACCACGACCACGGTTTCGCGCGAGCAGCACGCCCTGGCCAGCGAACGGGTGGCCGCGGCCGGCCTCGGCGATCGCGTAACCGTGCTGCTGGAGGACTACCGCGACCTGCGCGGCCGCTACGACAAGCTGGTGTCGATCGAGATGATCGAGGCGATCGGCGCGCGCTACCTGGACACCTATTTTCGCCAACTCGGCGCGCTGCTCCGGCCCAACGGCCTGGCGCTGGTGCAAGCGATCACCATCGAAGATCACCGCTTCGAGCGCGCACTGGGCGCGGTGGATTTCATCCAGTGCCACGTGTTCCCCGGCAGCTTCATTCCCTCGATCACGGCGATGCTCGCGGCCAAGACCCGCGCCAGCGACCTTGCTCTGATCCAGCTGGAGGACTTCGGCGATTCCTACGCCAGGACCTTGCGCGCCTGGCGACACCGCTTCATGGCGCGGCTGCCGCAGGTGCGTGCACAGGGCTTCGACGAGCGCTTCATCCGGATGTGGGAGTTCTACCTGTGCTACTGCGAAGGCGGCTTCCGCGAGCGCTCGATCGGCGTGGCGCACCTGCTGATGGCCAAGCCCGGCTACCGCCGCGCCGCGGCCCTACCAGCGCTCGGCCTGGCCGCATGAACGCTTGGGGCAACCTGATCGGCTACCAGCTCGTCTGGTTCTGTGCCGTGATCGGCGCCGGGCAGGGACTGGCGTGGCCGGGCGTGGTGGCGGCGCTCGTGTTTGCCACATGGCAGCTCGGCGTGTCGCGCCGGCCACGGGTGGAGTGGCGGTTGATCGCGGTGGGCCTGCTGCTGGGGCTCGCGCTGGACGGCGGCCTCGCGCAGAGCGGCCTGCTGACCTATGCCGCGCCGTGGCCGTGGGCCTCGGCTCTCGGCGCGCCGGCATGGATCCTCGCGCTGTGGGTCGCCTTTCCGCTGACCCTCACGCAATCGCTGGCGTTTCTCCAGGCCCGCGCGTGGCTGGCCGCGGTAATTGGCGCGATCGGCGGTCCCTTGGCTTACCTGAGCGCGGCGCGCGGCTGGCAGGCGGTGGCGTTTGCGCCGCCGGCATGGCGGGCGCTGCTATGGCTGGCGGTGGGGTGGGGCATCGCCATACCGGTGTTGGCGCTGCTGGCCCGGCGCTGGTCCCGCGCCGCCCAGTCGCGGCCGCCTCGCCTGCACGGGGCGGCATCGTGAGGATCATGAGCCCCACCGCCGTTGCCAGCGCCCCATTGCCCCAGGACCGAGCGGCGCCAGGACTGCTGGGCTGGGCCGAACGCGGCCTCATTCCCGACCGCTTGCTGCGTCTGGGCATCCGCCGCTTGTGCGCGCAGCGCTTGCATGAGAATGAGGCCGGTGGTCCGGACGCGCAGGCGGCGCGCTGGCAACAACGCATCGATCTGCTGTGCAGCAGCCCGGTCGCGATCCACACCGACGCGGCGAACGCCCAGCATTACGAGCTGCCGCCGGCGTTCTTCCAGCAGTGCCTGGGCAAGCGCTTGAAGTACTCCGGCTGCTATTACCCGCGCGGTAACGAGACGCTGGACCAGGCCGAGGAGGCGATGCTGGCGTTATACGGCGAGCGTGCCCAGCTCGCCGATGGCCAGGAGATCCTGGAGCTGGGCTGCGGCTGGGGCTCGCTGACCTTGTGGATGGCCGAACGCTACCCCGGGGCCCGGATCACGGCCGTTTCCAATGCGCGTCCGCAGCGGGAATACATCGAGGCGCAATGCCGTAAGCGCGCGTTGTTCAACGTCCAGGTGATCACCCAGGACGTGAACCGCCTCGAGCTCGAGGCCGGCCGCTTCGATCGCTGCGCCTCGATCGAGATGTTTGAGCACATGCGCAACTACGAGACGCTGCTGGGGCGCATCGCCGCCTGGTTGCGGCCGGGCGGCAAGCTGTTTGTGCACATCTTCGCTCACAAGACCTTGATGTATCCGTTCGAGACGGAAGGCGAGGACAACTGGATGGGGCGCCATTTCTTCACCGGCGGGCTGATGCCCGCAGCGGACACGCTGCTGTGGTTCCAGCGCGACTTGCAGATCGAACGCCGCTGGCACCTGGAGGGCACGCACTATGAACGCACCGCAAATCATTGGCTGCAGAACCAGGACCAACACCGCGAGGCGGTCATGGCATCGCTGGAGGACGCCTACGGCGAGCAAACCGCACGGTTGTGGTTCCAACGCTGGCGAATGTTCTGGATGGCCTGCGCGGAGCTGTTCGGTTACGCCGGCGGCCAGGAATGGCTGGTGGCGCACTACCGTTTTCGCCGCGGCGACTAGAACCCTGCAGCGTCGGCAATGGTTCGGTTTCGCTTTCTCCTGCTCGCAATACTCGTCACGGCGGTTGGCGATGGTTGCACCTCGAACGTCAAGCCGATCCCGCCCGTGGCGCAGGTCGATCTGCCGCGCTTCATGGGGGACTGGTACGTCATCGCGCACGTCCCATCGCCGCCCGAGCGCAACGTGTACAACGCCGTGGAGTCCTACACGCTCAAGCCCGACGCCCGCGTGCAGACCACGTTCCGATACCGCGACGGAGGCTTCGACCACCCGGTGGAGACGATGCATCCGCTCGGCACCGTACGACCGGGGTCGAGAAACGCAATCTGGGGCATGCAATTCGTCTGGCCGATCGAGGCCGAGTATGTCATCGTGTACCTGGACGAGAGCTACACTCAGACCATCATCGGCCGCAGCGCGCGCGACTACGCCTGGGTGATGGCGCGCACGCCCTCCATCTCCGAAGCGGACTACCAGCGGCACCTGGAGCGCTTGCGCGAGCTGGGCTATGCACCCGAGCAGGTTCGTCGCGTGCCGCAGGCGTGGCCGGAAGAGGCGGCTCTCCCGTGACACCTGAATTCTTGTCCTTGCGCCATGCGACTCTGGACGGTCCATCCCTGCTACCTCGACGCAAAGGGGCTGGTCGCGGCGTGGCGCGAGGCGCTGCTCGCCCAGAAGGTGCTGCAGGGCGCAACGCGCGGCTACCGGTACCACCCGCAGCTTGTGCGCTTCCGGTCGCATCCGGAGCCGCTCGCGGCGATCGCCGCGTTCCTCGACGCGATCGCCTGCGACGCGAAGAAACGCGGCTATTGCTTCGACACGAGCAAAATCGCGCGGCGGCCGTCCGCCAGCAAGCTCGTGGAGACGCGCGGCCAGCTGCTGTACGAATGGCGCCACCTGAAATCGAAGCTGCGGTGGCGCGCGCCCGAGCGGTACCGCAACTATCGGGCCCTCGAGCGGCCGCGCCCGCACCCCCTGTTCCGCATCGTCCCCGGCAAAGTCAGGGACTGGGAAAGGATGGAGCGCTAGCCGCGTTTTTCACGCGGTGGCATCAGCCAAGCGTCGCAAGTCGCAGTATTCATCGTCTTATAGATACTTACGTTCCAAATGTTGAACACAACAACTCAAGCACATTCTATTTCATGTGCAAAATCAATAAGCTGCCAGCACAAACCTGTTCCCTCCCCCTGGAAGGGGGAGGGTGAGGATGGGGGTCGAGCGTCGCATAGTTCTGAGAGGCTCGACCCCCATCCTACCCTTCCCCTTCCAGGGGGACGGAATCGAAAAGAGCATACAATTTCACATATCTTTGGCTAGACTTACTTTCTCTTGGAGGGCTTTATGTGGCAAACTACCGACCTTACCGACCGGAAACCGCCTTGGCTAAGTCTTGGAATATTGGGCGGGTTGGTATCGATTGCCGCCGGAATATCAGGGATCTCCGGTGCCATCGCCGACGACCCTGCCCAGGAGCAAACCCTCGCTAACGTCCCGCTGGTGAACGACCTGTATCTGTACGTTCTAGCGATCGTCGGAGGCTCGGTATCCATTTTCGGACGTATTCGCGCAAAGAAGCGGATTCGCTGGTCACCGTGATCCGGCGTACCAACCCCTACGATCGTAGGACTTTTTAGGTACTCACATTATCGAAATGATAGACCGATCTCATACGGTCGTCGGAGCTCGACACACATGCAAGATGAAGTCTTATTTCCGTTGGTCGCGATTTTGGCGGTCTACGCTTTGGTGCAACTTCTACCGGATAAACTGTCAACCGGAATCGCAATAGCCTTCGAACGCCTATCCATCGGCTTATATCCGCAAGCTCGTGAAACGAAGAGCCAGTATTTCCTGCGGCGGGGATGGTTCTGGCTGCGCTGGGCATTGGCGGCTTTCGTGATGACCCAGTTGTGGTATTACGCTACCGAAGCAACGGCGCCGGCGACGATCGCCCGTTATACGATGCAGATAGTCAGTGCAGGGTTGGAGCTCCTGACCGGCATATCCGCATTGAATGTCATAGTGGCATTGGTGATTAGCGGACGCGAAAAACTATTCGGTAAGAATACGCGTTTTGATGCTCAACGACACATGTTTACCGAATCTTAGCTAATCGCCATCGCAACGCGAGCATCAAGAAAGGTGCAGTAACGCGAAACAAGGGGTCACTTCTTTACTTTATAGCCTGCGAGGATTAGCCTGGCTCAACTAGCTAGGGCAAGACCACTGGAGGCTGGGAATTCGCCGGCGCGCTGTACCGCGCGACTGCGCGTGGCAACCGCG
>JBQTJM010000213.1:0-35412 GCA_052387115.1 Gammaproteobacteria bacterium
GCGTTGGCGGGTGTTGCTCCATTACATTCCGCCTGCGCCCTGCGGTGGGGTCGGGCTGATTTTGTGCCACTTTTGGCTCCTCGGGCCCACTTGTGGTGGGGTGTTCATTTCTTCCCCGTCTTCTCCCGATCACAGGGCCTCGAAGAGATATGTCATTCCCACGGGCCGGTGATCACCTGTGTGTAGGCGAAAGTGGTGGCCACAGGTTGGGGCGAGTTGCCCCGGATCGCCACCGGGACCACGCCGCCTGCGACCCCCACGCAGCCGTCAGGGTCCAATCCGCTCCGCAGTCATCGAGACCGGAAATCCTTTGTCATTTGCAGGGCGTCGACGGCTTCTTCGCGACGTATAGTTTTACTGCCGTCCCCGCCGCCGCGCCGGCTCCGGCTGCGGGGACCTGGCTGACGACCAGTCCGATGTTGTTACAGGTAGGATCAACGACGTCGCTCACCGCGCCCCTCGTGAAGCCGGCCGCCGTGAGCGCGGTGGATGCCGCGCCGACGGTCTTGCCTTTGACATTGGGCACCACCGGCATCGCCGGCGGCAGCGGTGGCTGCACTGAAACGCCACCGAGATAGACAACCCCGTCGTTGTCGGTCACGTCGCAGCGGCCGTCGTTGTTGACATCGCCGAGGGTCAGGTCGCCGGTACCCGGGGCGGGATCGCCCCAGGTGTAGCCGTCCCAGACGAGGGGCCCCAGGCGCTTGGTGGAGGTATTGAGATAGACCCAGTGGTTCGGGTTCCAGATGTTGTACTGGCTCGAATACCACCAGGTCGCACCGGTGGCCATGAAGCGGTCCCCCACCCCGTCGCCGTCGAAGTCGCACCCGTTTTCGCCCACGTGCAGAAGGTTCAGGCCGAACGTGTTGTCCTGGTCCCTGAGGTTGTCCCCTTCGGTCTGAAACATCGCGCCGCTATCCACCCAACCGCCCCATTCGTCGTCGTGCGCGAATACGTTCCCGACGACATCCGCGCCATTCGCAGGCCTCCCGCGCAGCTTGATGCCGGTGCCCTGGGTGTACAGGATCGTGTTGTAGCTCATGTTGAAGTATTCGCCGGCCGGCCCGCAGTACAAATCGAAGGGATAGGGAATGGGGAACTTCCAGCAATCCTCGGTGCCGTGCACATCGAACTGGTGCGAGTAGGTCCCGGCCCACCCGCTGTTTTCCCCGCCGCCGTCGAGCACCAGGTTCCGCAGGGCGTAATACCCGATGCCGGGGGTGCCGGCGGCCGCGATGGCGTGGCGGTTTTCATCGAACACGTTCTTCTCGATCAGGGCGTACGCGCTGTCACCCACGACCACCCCGTAGCCCTCGCGGCCGTAGTGCCGGTTGTGGTGGATGAAGTTGTCGTGCACCCACACGGTGTTGTAGTTATCAGGATTGATAACGCGCCGCGGGTCCCCCACCTGCACCCCGGCGCCCCGCCAGCCGGAGATCTCATTGTTGTCGATCTCGACGTTCTTACTCGAAAAGACCCTGATGCCGATGGACCCTGAGGCGTCTCCATCGGCGATCCCCATCTCGGCGCCTTCCAGACGCACACCGCTGATACGCACGTTGTCGTCGGGGTTATACTCGCCGATATTGAACAACAGCTCCGGGAAGGTCGTGGTGAACAACCTCGGCCCCGGCACGTTCGGGGTGCGCTCCCCGATGATGTGCACGCCGGGCTCGAAATGCAGGTTGTCCAGACCGCTCAGATCCAGTTCGACATGGCTCTGAATCCGGATCATCGCGTTCTGGGTGCCGATAGCCTGCAGAAACGTGTCCCGGTGATCGTTCGAGGTGATGTTGAAGAGCGGCCTTCCGTTCTCCTGCGGAAACTGCACCGTGACCGAAGCCGTGCCCAGGTCACGCCACCCACCGCCGCCTTGGCGTACCTGCAGAGTCCAGTAACTGTCGGCGGTTGGCTGCACCACCCTCGACCCGCTGAAGGAGACAGCCCCGATGCCGCTGCTGATGTACGGCGTGATCGCCGTACAACCGGCCGGAGGGTACACGTTCCAAGAAAGCGTCGCAGTCTGCCCCAACCCGACCTCCGCCGGCGACGCCGAGAAGTAGGCGGTGGTGTTACTCAGGCAATTAGCAGAGCCACCCCCGCCACCCCCGCCGCCCCCGCCACCCCCGCCATCGCCATCGCCATCGTCCACCGGGATAATAGCGCCCGCCGGCAACGACACCGCCAACACCGCCACCAACACCACCAGGCCAGAAGCCCGCGACCGGCTACCCACCGCACGCCGAGCCAGCCCCGTCCCAGCCGAGACCCTCGACCACAAGGCAGAGGCCAGCGCCGGAGCGTTGGCGATGAGTAGGGATACCGCGGCACCCGCGGCATTGAGATGCTTAGTCTTCATGATAATCTCCTCATACCGTTAGCTCTGCTAACGGTGAATTGGGTCAACAACAATGATGCTGAGCGAGCCCGTCGATGGACTCATCAGCGCGAGAGCAGGCGTCGGTCGCTCTGCCCTATGCTTTTCGATCCTTGCACGATCGAACGGCGGCGGTGTCGTCCTGCCACCGCGTGCAGGCTGCCGGAAGACAACCGGCAGTCTGCCCATTTCATCCCCGCCGACGGTCAGAGCGGGCCCCCTTCGATCCCGTCCGGCTCGAGCCGTGCCCTGGCCGCGGCACGCACCGATTCGTCCTGGTCCGAGAGCGCCTCCTCGACTAAGGCCTTTCCCTGTTCCGCGGAGTCCGCGTTCTCGATGGCTAGGACCCGAACGCCGGGGTCCGGGTCGCGCAGGGCCTGCCGTAGGTGCCACATCGCTTCGGCCCCCCCACGGCTGGCCAGGACCTGGATTGCCTGCCCGCGCACCCGGGCGTCCCGATCGGTGAGCGCGGCATCGATGGCCGACTTGACGATCGCCTTGTCCGCCTCGCTGCCCTCTGCACCCTGTGACAGCGTCGCCAGTGCTTGAAGGCGCATCTCCGGGTCTTCATCCCGTGCCATGCCGAGGAGGTCGTCGATCGCTTCTTCATCGCCCAGCCCGGGCAACACGCCTGGATCCTCCGCGGTCACCTCAGGAGCCGCTGGTGGGTTGGGCGGGGCCCCCGGTGCCGCGATGGGCGCTGGGGGGCGCGTCCGGGTCTCGTTCGCACCGGCTGCGATAATCTCGCTGCTTCCGGCGCGTATCGTTCCGATCACCCACACCTCTTTCGGAACCGTGAGCGGCCCAGGCGCCTCGTCCGCGACCGCGTACCGGAACATGAGGCTCGCCTCCGGGCCGAAGAGGCGTTCCAGCGCGCGCTTCAGCGGAAGGGTTGTGAATGATTCCGTGATCGACCCCGGAAGCGGCAGGGGGTAATGCAATCGGATCCCGGTCTCCTTCTGGATCGCGCCGAGCACCTCCGCATAGGACTGTTGGCTCGCATGCAGGCTCAAGAGGCCGTCATTGAAGCGCAAGCGCAATGTCTGCGATTCGGGAGTCATCGATTTGGCCGCCTGAGATTCGGGGCCATTCGCCCATGCGGTGGCCATCGACAGCCATGCCGTCACGAGCATTGCGCCGATCGCAATCGAGCGCCGCCCTTGGCTTTCAATGCACAAGCTTCTTGAGGGCGCGGCTTCAGCTAGTTCAGCTAGCATGGTCTTCATAAGTCCAAATACTCACCGTCAAATCCGTCTTGGCTCGGACGGATACTCTTGGTTACGGGAATGCCTTCTCTTCAGCAGGACCATCGTCGCTCGCCTCGGGTCTGAGGGCGATCGTTGCAAGAGCCGTCGCGCTCGAAGCGATCAGGATTACAATCCGTGACTATCATAAATAGCCTCCGCTGTCTCTCGGAATCGTGTACCCTACCTGATGCTCTCCAGAGCTCAACTGAACACGCCGATCCGACAATAACCCCGGCGGCCCTCAATAAGAGAACCGGACGGTTGCGCCGTCCGGTTCTGCCAACCCCTTGCTCAGAGACCCTAGTCGCCGTCGTCTTCGTTGCTTTCGGCGGCCTTGTAGAAGAAGTAGTCGGCCGTGTAAGGCACCAAGGCCTTCCCGCCAACGTGCCCGGCCTCTGTACAACCGGTCGAGGGCATAACCCCACCACAGGTGTTGAGCCGCTGGATATAGGTTGTCTTTGTCAGCTTGCCGGTGGGCCCGAGTGGATCTGCATCCACCCTGAGCTTGAGCAAGGCGATCGTAGGTGACGTGACACCGTTGATTGTGCACGTAGTGGCGACCTGGGCGCGGGGAACCGGCGGTTGGGCCCAGACGGCGCTAGTATCCTTTGATTCTTGCCAAGTGGGGCGCGGTATGCCACCCGCTGACAAGCCTGACGGGTCTGGTTCTAAAGGGTTGGAGCTTTGAAAATGCGTCATGTTTTGCTTGGTTAGGCCTTCATCCTTGAACAAGGTGGCCTGCGGCCCGAAAAGCGTCCACCCGTAAATCGTTACACCTGATAATGAGTCCACCGAGGACCTGCAGACGTATTGCTGGGTACCGACGGCGTATCCAATGCGGAACAGCCTCCCTTCTGCCGGGCTTACATACAGGGGGGAGTCCGGAGTCACAGGCTGTACGAGGTGGTCAGCGTGAGCCAGCGGCAGCATGGTGGCCGTGAGAACCCCGGTGCACGCGATCCCCAGAAGATGACGCGCACTTTGTTTGGACTTTCTTCTGTAGTAGTGATTCATGCAATTGTCCTCATTAAGCTCATTAATGAAATAGGCTGTGTATATACTGGTTTCCCGATTGGGTCTGCGCGGGTTTCCCGGAACGATCTGCGCCGTTTACACGGCACGCGTGTCTCAATCGTGGGGATACGGTAGGCGGTCTGCCTTACCGGAGGATTTCAAAACCGGACAATTTGCTTACAGTTGAAATCGTTTCGGTTACAGTTGTAACCGAGCCCATCACCGTTGGAGATAGGCCGGTACGGGGTCGAGCAGACGGGTGTGATTCCGTCGGTCCGACCCGATCGAGTTCCGGCGCGGCGCGCGGCGGTCCATGCTCTGCTTAAAAAGCCGCTGCAGTCCCGCGACCTGGCCCAGGCCATCGCCAGCGCCTTGAACGTCCCCGGCGGCCACCAGCAAGGCCGCGCAGACACCGACGAGCATGCCCAGAACGGTCAGCGCATTGGCGTTGATGCCAACCCGCAGATAAACCCTCGCGATGCGGTCGAGAATCGGCTGGACGATGTTCGAACACTGGAGCTGGTAGAAGCGTGAGCATGACACCACTTCCCCGAGCGGGCGCCCGAGGGCTGAGGCGCGTCGTTTCCGGTATGATCTCACCATGTCCCCGGAGCGAGCCACGGCGAGCACGGAGCCATCCCTTTGCGTCTCCGGGCTCGAATGCCGGCGCGGCGAGCGGCTCGTCTTCTCGAACCTCGAACTCGATCTCGAGGCCGGCGAGGTGTTGCAGATCGCGGGGCCGAACGGTTCCGGTAAGACCACACTCTTGCGGGCCATCGCGGGTTTGACCCCGCCCACGGCGGGCGAGGTACGCTGGTGCGGGCGGCGTATCGACGAGGGGCGCGTCGAGTTCTTGCGCGACCTCGCCTATCTCGGCCATGCCGACGGCGTCAAGGCGGAGCTGACGGTGTGGGAGGACCTGGAGGTGGCCGAGTCCTTGCGCGGCGGGGGTTTGCGGATTCCCGATGCACTCGATCGCCTCGGCCTCACGGAGCTTTGCGATACCCTCGGCCGGTATCTGTCCGCGGGCCAGCGCCGGCGGCTCGCGCTCTCCCGGATCCTCACGAGCGGCGCGCGGCTGTGGCTCCTCGATGAGCCCTTCACCGCGCTCGACGAGGCCGCGATCGCGATCGTGGGGCGTCTCCTGGGAGAACAGGCCGAGCGCGGAGGGCTCGCCATCGTCACGAGCCACCATCCTCTGCCTATCGATCATGCACGCGTGTTTCGCCTTGCCGCATGAGCCGCCGCTCCGGCCTGTGGCGCGCGTGTTTTGCGCTCATCAGGCGCGATCTCCTGTGTGTCTCACGCCACCGCGCAGAGGCCGCCAACCCGCTCTTGTTCTTCGCCATGGTCGCGACCCTCTTCCCGATCGCGCTGGGGCCGGATCCCAAGGTGCTCGCGGCCATCGGCCCCGGCGCCATCTGGGCCTCGGCGCTGCTCTCCACCCTGGTGTCGCTGGAGGGCATGTTCCGCCCGGATCTGGAGGACGGCAGCATCGAGCAACTCCTGCTCTGCCCGCACCCCCTGCCGGTCCTGGTGCTCGCCAAGGTGTGCGCGCACTGGCTCGCGACCGGCTTACCGCTCCTCCTGCTGGCGCCGCTCCTGGCCCTGCAGTTCGGTCTCGGCGTGGAGGCGACCGGGACACTGCTCCTGAGCCTCGTGCTCGGCACGCCGGCGTTGAGCCTACTCGGCGCGGTCGGTGTGGCGCTCACGGCCGGGCTGCGCGGCGCGGGGCTGCTGCTCGCGCTCTTGCTCTTGCCCCTCTACGTGCCCATCCTGATCTTCGCCACCGGCGCCGGCGGCGCCGTGCAGCGCGGCCTGGCACCGGGCGCCCATTTGAACATGCTCACGGCGCTCCTCGTGCTCGCCCTCACGCTCGCGCCCATCGCCGCCGCCGCCGCACTGCGCGTGCGCACCGGATAACTTGACCATGGTCCATCTCGCAAGCCCCAGGGAGCTCTATGCCTTCTCGCTACGCTGGTCGCGGCGCGTCGGTTTCGTCACGGCGATCCTCATGCTCGTGGGGCTCTATCTCGGGCTCGTCGTCGCGCCGCCCGATTACCAGCAGGGCGACAGCTATCGGATCATGTTCGTACACGTCCCGAGCGCCTGGATGTCGCTGTTCGTCTATTCGATATTGGCCGGCGCCGGCGCCGTGGCCCTGATCTGGCGGGTCAAGGTGGCCGAGGTCGTGGCCGCCGCCAGCGCCCCGATCGGCGCGGCCTTCACCGCGCTCGCCCTCGCGACGGGGTCGATCTGGGGCAAACCCATGTGGGGGACCTTCTGGGTATGGGACGCGCGCCTCACCTCGGAGCTCGTGCTCTTGTTCCTGTATCTGGGCTACATGGCCCTCGACGCCGCCATCGAGGACCGCCGCACGGCGAGCCGCGCGGCCGCCATCCTGGCGCTGGTCGGGGTCGTCGATCTACCCATCATCCATTACTCGGTCGAGTGGTGGAACACGCTCCACCAGGGCCCCACCGTCACCAAGCTCGGCGCCCCGTCTATCCATCCCTCCATGCTCGCCCCCCTCCTCCTGATGGCGCTCGCCTTCACGGGCTATTACCTGGCCCTCATGCTGGTGCGCGCGCGCTGCGAGCTCCTGACGCGCGAACGCGGCAGCGCCTGGGTACAGGAGATCGCGGCCGCCGATGCGGCGCCGCACCCCTGACCCGCATTTCTCGCCGCTGCCCGTAAAGACTGCAATGCCATCCGAGCCATCCGAGCCATCCGAGCCCAAATTTGTGCCGCCGAAAGAGACGGACAATCCCGCCGCGAAACCCAGCAAGCTGCTCGAAGGGACGTCGTTCCCGATTGTCGGCATCGGCGCCTCGGCCGGCGGGTTGGAGTCCTTCACGGAGTTGCTAAAGCACTTGCCGCTCGATACGGGCATGGGGTTCGTGCTGGTGCAGCATCTCGATCCGCAGCATGAAAGTGCGCTCACGCAGCTCCTGACGCGGGCAACGAAGCTCCCGGTGGGCGAGGTAACGAACAATCTGCCGGTGGAGGCCAATCATGTCTATGTCATTCCGCCGAACACGAACCTGGCCATAGCGCAGGGTGTCTTGAAACTTCAGCCGCGCCCGGAGACGCGCACGCCGCATCGCTCCATAGATTTCTTTCTTGAGTCGCTGGCGCAGGACCAGCGCGAGCGGGCCATCGGCGTGATCCTTTCCGGCACCGCGACCGACGGCACCTTGGGCCTCACGGCGATCAAAGCCGAGGGCGGAATCACGTTCGCGCAGGATGATTCGGCCCGATACGATTCGATGCCGCGCAGCGCCGTGGCGGCGGGCTGCGTGGATTTCGTTCTCTCGCCGGCGAACATTGCCAAAGAGCTTGCCCGCATTGCGAAGCATCCTTATGTCGCCGCACAGCCGACCGAACCCTTCACCCCCGCGGAAGACGACCGGGCGACCGCGACGGCGCACGAGGACAAGGCAACGCCGCTGCCATCGGGCAGCCGCGGAACCCCGCGCAGCGGAGGGAAGCGGGCGCGTGCCGAAGGTGGCGGGGCACACGGCACGGCGGGGGACAACGGCTTCAAAAAGATCCTTGTTCTCCTCCGCAACCACTCCGGCGTGGATTTTTCACTCTACAAATCCACCACCATCCAGCGGCGCATCACCCGGCGCATGGTGTTGAACAAGCTAAACACGCTGGAGAGCTACGCCGATTTCCTGCGGGGCAACGCCAAAGAGATCGACGCCCTCTACTCTGACGCGCTTATCAGCGTGACGAGTTTTTTCCGCAACCCCGAAGCCTTCGACGTGCTCAAGCGCAAGGTTTTTCCCAAGCTCCTGGAGCAGCGCGGCGACGACCTCTTTCGCGTCTGGGTGCTCGGCTGTTCTACCGGCCAGGAGGCGTATTCCATTGCCATGGCCTTCGTCGAAGCCGCGGAGAAAGCTCCCCGCTTGCGCAAGCTCCAGGTGTTCGCCACCGACCTCAACGACGCGCTCCTGGACAAGGCCCGCCACGGTCTCTACGCCAAGAGCCTCGCGGAGGATGTCTCGCCGGAACGGTTGCGGCGGTTTTTCGTCGAGGAGGAAGGCGGCTACCGGGTCGTGAAGTCGCTGCGTGAGAGGGTCGTCTTCGCCCGGCAAAATCTCATCGGCGACCCGCCGTTCTCGCGCATGGACCTCATCAGTTGCCGCAATCTCTTGATTTATCTCGAGCCGAGCTTGCAGAAGAAGGTATTGCCCACGTTCCATTACGCGCTCAAGCCGGAGGGATTTTTATTTCTGGGCGCGTCGGAATCCATCGGCAGCTTCACCGACCTGTTCGAGCCGGCGGACAAAAAGCACAAGATTTATTCCAAAAAAGCGGCGCCGACTCGGGCGTTTCAACTGCCGGTCAAGAAAGCGCGCGGCGAAGAGCCCTCACCCGGCCAGTCCCGGAAGGCCGGGACTCCTCCCGGGATGGCGGCGGGGCAAGGAGAGGCGGCGCAAGGTCTCCGCGCCGAGCTCAACGCCCAGCGCGAGGCCGACCGCGTCACTGTCAACCAGTTCGCTCCGCCCGGCGTGCTCATCGACGCCGAGTTGAACATTCTCCAATTTCGCGGGCCCACCAGCGCGTATCTAGAACCGCCCACCGGCAAGGCGAGCTTCGACGTGCTGAAGATGGCGCGGGAAGGTTTGATGCTGCCGCTGCGCGCCGCCATCAACCAGGCGAAGAAGGAAAACAAGACTGCGCGCAAGGAGAACGTGCGGCTGCAAGAAAACGGCAAGACCCGGACGGTGAACCTGGAGGTCATTCCGCTGAAGAATTTGCGGGAGCGCTGCTTTTTGATCGTGTTCAAGGACGCGGAAAAGGTGGGGCAGGTTGTCCCCGGCGCGCCGTCCCCACAACCGGCCGAGCCTCGCGGCGGGCGGAGGACGGCCGCAAAGGAAGAATCGCGCCGCGTCGCTTACTTGGAATCCGAGCTTGCCGAGACGCGCGATTACCTGCAGTCCATCCAGGAACAGCACGAGGCGGCCAACGAGGAGCTCCAGGCGTCGAACGAAGAGGTCCAGTCCGCCAACGAGGAGCTGCAGAGCCTCAACGAAGAGCTGGAAACCTCCAAGGAAGAGCTCGAATCGACCAACGAAGAGTTGACTACGGTCGGCGATTGGCGCTGGACGGCGATGCGAACCCTGCCGGTGTGGGAACCCCAACGGCTCAGTACGCGAATGGGTCGGCATGAACATCGACATCACCGAGCGCAAGCAGGCCGAAGAAGAGTTGTGCCGACATACTGCCCAGTTCAAGACTCTCCTCAACGAGGTCCCCCTCGGCGTCTACCTGGTGGACGGGGATTTCCGCATTCGGTACGTGAACCCCTCCACGTTCCAGGTCTTCGGGGATATTCCGGACCTGATCGGCCGTGACTTCGACGAGGTGATCCACATCCTGTGGCCGAAAGCGTACGCGGATGAAATCGTCCAACTATTCCGCCGCACCCTTGAAACCGGTGAACCGTACATTACTCCCGTGCGCATCGAGGAGCGCCTCGACCGTGGGGTGACCGAGTATTACGAGTGGCAGATCAACCGCATCCCGCTCCCGGAGGGCGGCTACGGTGTGGTTTGCTACTTCCGGGAGATTTCCGCGCGCGTGCTCGCCGAGCAGCGCCTTTGCGTGAGCGAGGGCTAGGATACGCGGACACCGGCCCCCGGCCCAGCCCCAGCGACCGTGCCTGAGAGAATGTTACGCATCGTCACGCGCCGAAGCCCGCTCGCCCTGCGGCAGGCAGAGATCGTCCGGGCCGAGCTCATGCGCCACCACGCCGGGCTCGGCGTCGAGCTGATCCCGGTATGGACCGAGGCGGATCGCCGGCTGGATACCCCGCTCGCGCGCCTCGGGGGCAAGGGGCTGTTCGTCAAGGAGCTGGAGAATTTCCTCCTGGAAAGGCGCGCTGACCTCGCGGTGCACTCCTTGAAAGACGTCACCGTCGAGATGCCGGACGGGCTTTTCGTGCCGGCCGTTCTCGCCCGTGAAGACCCGCACGATGCCTTCGTCTCGGAGCGCTATGCGAGCCTCGACGCCCTGCCGCACCGGGCCCGCGTGGGCACCTCCAGCCTGCGGCGGCGCGCCCAGCTCTGTGCTCGCCGTCCCGACCTCGAGGTCCTGGAGGTGCGCGGCAACGTCGGCACCCGCCTGGCGCGCCTCGAGCGCGGCGACTTCGACGCCATCCTCCTGGCCGTCGCCGGGCTCAAGCGTCTCGATCTCTCGGCCCGCATCACCGCGGCCATGGACCCCGAGATCCTGTTGCCCGCCATCGGCCAGGGGGCGCTCGCGGTCCAGTGCCGCACCGGGGACGCGCACGTGCTCGACCTCGTCAATCCCCTCGACGACCCCGATACCCATGCCTGCACCGATGCGGAGCGAACCTTCAACCGCCGCCTGGGCGGGGACTGCCACGTGCCCATCGCGGGCTATGCGGAGTTGCACGGGGCGGAGCTGTGCCTGCGCGGGCTCGTGGCCCGACCGGATGGCCGCGAGGTGATCCGAGGCAGCGTGCGCGGCCCCAGGACTGAAGGGCAGTCACTCGGCATCGCTCTGGCCGAAGCGCTGATCGGGAGGGGTGCCGCTACCCTCCTCGCCGCGCTCGGCGTGGTCGTCCACGATGCGGGCTAATGCCGGAGGTCCTCTGCAGGGGCTCGGGGTTCTGGTGACTCGACCCGCCCACCAGGCCCAGGGGCTTCAACGGCTTATAGAAACGGCCGGGGGCCGTGCGTTCCTGTTTCCCCTGCTCGAAATCAAACCCTTAGACGATCCGAGCCGGGCGCTGCCCTGGATCCGGGACCTCGCCCGTTACGATATCGCCGTGTTTGTAAGCGCCAACGCAGTGGAGCACGGCCTGGGGTTGATATACGCGCACGGCGGGAGACTCGGGTCGATCGAGGTCATCGCGGTGGGCAGGGCGACCGCCCGGCACCTGGAAGAGCGGGGCATCACGCGCGCCGCTGTCCCGAGCGTTGCCAGCAGCGAAGGCGTGCTGCGCCTCGATACACTCGGGGCAGACCGGATCGCCGGGAAACGCGTCCTCATCTTTCGCGGGACCGGAGGCCGAGAGCTCCTGGCCGAGGGCCTGCGCCGCCGCGGGGCGATGGTGGACTATGCCGAGGTCTACGAGCGCGCCGCGACGGGGGTCGATCCCAAGCCCTTGCTTGGCCTCTGGGATCGGGGTGAAATAGGCGCCGTGATCGTGACCAGCGCCGCGGCCCTGGAGCATCTCCTGTCGATGGGCGCCGGGATCGGGCGCGAGCGCCTGTTCGATGTGACGCTCGTGGTCCTGAGCGAACGGCTCGCTGCCCGCGCCCGGCAGCTCGGCTTCCGTCGCCCGCCGCTCGTGGCGACCGAGACCGGCGACGCGGGCCTGTTCTCGACATTGACGGCGTGGCGCACCCAGCAAGAGCCCTTGGACCTCAATATCAAATTCGTGGGGGCCGCCGGAATAGAGGACCGATGAACGACGAATACCTGACGAGCGCCAAACCCAAAGGCGAGCCTGCCGAACCGCCGCCTCGACCCCTGTCGGCAGACGCCGATGTGCCCCCGCAGGATCGAGGTGAACCCCCAGGACCGGCACCGGTTTCTACCGGCACGTCCGCGGAGCCCCTGCGCGGTGTGACGGCCGCCCCGGACGAGGCGACCCTGACGCCATCCGCGCGTCCGCGATGGCGGGCGTGGGTGTTGCCCGTGCTCTTCGTCCTGGCCTTGGTCACGGCCTTCGCGTGGCGGCTTTTGGTCCTCTCGCAGACCAGCGCCGGGACCCAGAACCGCATTGCCGAGATCGGGTCGCAACTGGACGGCCTGCGTCAAGAAATGGAGGCGCACGCCAAGACCGAGGCCGAGCAGCTCGCGCGCTTGCAGGGCACGACGGAGGCCCAGCAGCGCCTCCAGGAGGCGCATGGCGTATCCATCGAGAAGCTGGCCTTGTTGGCTGCACAGGACAGTGAAGACCTGATCTTCGCCGAGGTCGCCTACCTCCTCGGGATCGCCCAACAACGCCTGAGCTTCGAACGCGATGTCCCGACCGCCATCCGGGCCATGGAGGCGGCCGATCAGCGCCTCTTGAACCTCATCCGGCCGGACCTCGAAACGGTGCGGGCGGTGCTCATGGCGGACATCAATGACCTGCGTGCCGTCCCCGTCGTCGATACCACCGGCCCGGCTCTGTATCTCGCCGATGTCCTGAAGCGCATCGATTCCCTGCCCTTCCAAGGGGGCCTATCCCGCGCATCCGCCGAGGGCGCGGGCGAGCGCGCCGAGGCGGTGCGGAGGCCCCGGCCGCCCGTCCAGTCCTTAGGCGAGGCCGCCGAGCGCGTGTGGAACGATCTGGTAGGGCTCGTATCCATCAAGACGCTGGGGGCCGAGGACGCGCGCATCTTCGATCCCAACTTCCGCGAGCTCATCGAGCAGCAGCTCGAGCTCGAGATCAGCAACGCTCGCTTGGAGCTGTCGCGCCGCGACGGGGCCGCATTCAAGGCGACGTTGGGGGTCCTGGCCGGGCTTTTCGGGCGCCACTACGATGGCGCGGATCCGGCCGTCGCGAGCATCCAGAAGCGGCTCGCGGAGATGCAGGCCCTGGAGCTGTCCCCGCCGATCCCCGATGTCGCCAGGTCGATCAAGGGGCTGCGCGAGTACGTACTGGCCAGGCGCAAGCTCGGAACACCCGAGACCCCGGCCCAGGACGACAACGCGGCCACCCCCGATGCCGCCGGAACGGTCCCCGTACCCGCGATCGGCACGGCGCCCGAGGCCCCGATTGAGGCGGCCCCGGATACCGTCACCGCGCCGGCCGACACCCCGGCGGCCCCGCCCTCACCCGCTCCCACCGACGAGCCCGAGGACACCGCAGAGACCCCCGAGGCGGCGCCGTGAGACTGCGATTCCTGGTCGTCTTCGCGATCCTGGGCGCGGTGCTCCTCGCCTGGCTCTTCGCTCGGGACCATGGCCTTCTGGCCATCGCCTATCAAGGCCGTCTGATCGAAACGAGCGTCAACGTCGCGCTGGTAGTGCTCTGCGTCACGGCGCTCCTCTGCTACGGCGCCGCACGTCTTGTGGCCCACCTCTGGTCCCTGCAGCGACGGTGGCATGGATGGGCACACGCACAGAAAACCGGAAGGGCCCGGCAGGACCTGGTGGCCGGCGCCATCGCCCTCTGCGAGGGCCATTGGCGCCAGGCCGAAGAGGCCCTGTACCGCAGCGCCGACATCAGCGAGGCGCCCTTCCTGCACTACCTCGCCGCGGCCCGCGCGGCCCAGGCCCAGAGCGCCCATGAGCGCCGCGATCACTATCTCGATCTGGCTCGCGAAACGACGCCGAAGGCGGATCTCGCCGTGGCCCTGACCTCCGCCGAGTTGCACCTAGAGCACGGCGAGATCGCACAGGCGCGAGACGTGCTGCAGCGCTTGCGCTCCCTGCACCCGGCCCACCCCGAGGTGTTGCGCGCCGCGCTACGCTTCCACGTCGAACGGGGGGAATGGTCCGAGGTCCTGGGCCTTCTGCCCGCGCTCGGCAAGCGCAAGGCGCTGGCGGCCGAGGAGGTATCGGCGCGTCAGGTGGAGGCCCATGCCGGTCTGCTCAGGGCAGCCCAGGACCCCGAGTCGCTGGAAAAGGCCTGGGCACAGGTCCCGACCCCGCTACGCAAACGGCCGCCGGTCTTGTACGCCTACGCCTCGCAGCTGGAACGCTACGGTGCCGGATCGCGGGTCGTACCCCTCATTCACAGGACCCTGAAGTCGGACTGGGACAGTGCGCTCTGCGCCTGTTACGGGACCATCGATGGCGGGGACACCGCCGCCCAGATCCGGGAGGCCGAGACCTGGCTCGCGGCGCACGGCGATGATCCGAGCCTCTTGCTCTCACTCGGGCGACTCTGCTACAGGAGCGGCCTATGGGGGAAGGCTTGCTACTACTTCGAGGCCAGCATCGCGCGCCAGCCCTACCCCGAGGCCTATTGGCTGCTCGCCGAAACCCTGGATCACATCGGCGACCCGGATCGCGCCGCCGAGAGCCGCCGCCAGGGGCTCGACCTCGCGACCCGTCTCCGGGAGGCGCAGGCACCCGCGGGACGCCGGTCACCAGGGTAACGGGCGGGACGATGCCCGGATTCGGGCCAGACAGCCAAAGGGTGGGCAAGCCGGCACGGCATGGGATCGGCCGTGTTCCTTAGCGGGCTCGGGACGGCGGCGCCGCCGCAGCGCTACAGCCAGGCCCAGTGCTGGGAGGCGTTCCGGGCCTGTGAGCATTACCGCCGCCTGGGCCGCCGGGCGCAGGTCCTGGTCGAGCAGGTGCTGTTGGGCGACAACGGGATCGCGGGGCGCCATCTGGTCCCGGACGAGCTCCACGAGGTGTTCGTCATCAACCCCGACACCTTGCACCGGCGCTTCGCCGAGCATGCCCCCAGGCTCGCCACCGAAGCCGCTGTGCGTGCGCTCGACGATGCCGGCCTGACGGCGGGACAGGTGGATGCGGTGATCGCGAGCACCTGCACCGGCTACCTGTGTCCCGGCATCACGAGCTATCTGATCGAGGGTCTGGGTCTCCGCCCCGAGGTGCTGGCCTTCGACCTCGTGGGGCAAGGCTGCGCGGCGGCCCTCCCCAACTGGTCCATCGCCGAGGCCTTGGTATCGGCAGGGCGCGCCCGGCAGGTGCTGTCCGTGTGTGTCGAGGTCTCCAGCGCGGCGATGTACGTCGATGACGACCCGGGCGTGCTCATCAGCGGCTGTCTCTTCGGCGATGGTGCCGGCGCGGCGCTGCTTTCGGCGCGGCCTCCCGTTGGCCGCCGGCGCATCGCATGGCAGAGGGGCGGCTCCATAACCGATCCGGGCCGCCGCGACCTCCTGCGCTTCGAGCAGCGCGGCGGCATGCTGCGAAATATCCTGACCCGTGCCGTGCCGGAGCTCGCGGCCCGCTATGCGGACGAGGTGCTCGGGCGGGTGCTGACGACGGAGGAGGTGGCTCGCGAGGAGATCGGCGTCTGGATATGGCATGCCGGCGGGCGCGATGTCCTCTCTGCGCTGCAGGCGCGGCTGGGGCTCTCGGAGGAACACCTGAAATACAGCCGCGCGATACTTTGCGAGTACGGCAACCTCAGCAGCGCCTTCGTGTACTTCGTCCTCGAAGCGGCGCTCCGGGACCCAGCCCCGGGCGGTCTCTGGTGGATGTCGTCCTTCGGCGCCGGCTTCAGTTGCCACGGCGCCCTATTGCGGGTGGATTGAGCGTTTGTGAAAAAACCTGCTGCGCCCGGGATCTGGCGCTTTACCGGAAACCCATCACCGCTTGTCTCCGGATCGCCGTGGTGGGATACTTCAGGCGCCTCGACACAACCATGCGCTTGCAGCCGAAGCCGTGGATCGCCGCCGCTTTTCCAAGCCCTCTTGTCCGGCGTGGCTGACCGAGAGCTTCATTGACACCGTTAAGGCCATCTTCAGCAAGGAACGGAACTAAGACGTCCAATCAGGTGCCCCAGCCGACGCACTCGCGCTGCGCGCTCGTGCGCGGTTCAGCCTCCCACAGAGCCATTAGCCTCGTCCGTTCGCAACCATGCTGGCCCGCTGCCCAGACTGTGCCACGGTGTTCCGAGTTGCGCCCGCCGACCTCAGGGCCGCGCGCGGGCTGGTACGCTGCGGTGTCTGTTTCGGGGTCTTCGACGCCGTCGAAGCGCTCGAAGACCCCGCCCATTCCATCCACCCCGCAGCGGTGGTCGAACCACTATCTGATCCGCTAGAGACCACAGGGATAGATCTCTCGGAACAGATGGACCGGAGCCCGACCGAAGCGTTTTCGCCCGAACCCAAGAGAAATAATAATAAAATTCCGGCCACGAGGTCGGCACCGGTGCTCGGGCGAGCGGGGGCGTTGGCCGATCCGGATACCGGGACCGGACCCGTCACGGCACCGGCGCTCACCGCGCATGCCATGCTCCTGGCCAGCGAGCGCCCGCGCCCACGCACCCGGGCCGGGTGGGTCGCGCTCACGGTCCTGATGACGCTCGGCCTCTGCGCGCAGCTCGCCTGGTTTCGCGGCGCCGAGCTGCTCAGGGCCTACCCAGGGCTACAAGAACCCCTCGCCGCGGTGTGTGCCTTCGCCGGCTGCCGGCTACAGGGGCCGCGCGACCCCGGGGCCGTGCGCGTCATGGAGCGCGATCTGCGCGAGCACCCGCGCTACCGGGACGCTCTGCTCGTCAATGCCATCCTGCTCAATCAGGCGGCGTTCGCCCAACCCTATCCGATCCTGGAGCTGGCCCTCTACGATACGGAAGGCGCGGTCGTGGCCGGGCGGCGCTTCGAGCCCCACGAATATCTGGACCGCGCCCTGGACGCCGACGCCCTCATGCCCGTCGGGCAGCCGCTCCATGTGGTCCTGGAACTGGTCGGCCCGAAGCGCCCCCCGGCCAGCTTCGAGCTCCGGTTTTTGTAGCCTGGGTAAACACTTGGCGCTCGCCGGCGCAGCCCCTGTCACAAAGCTTTCACGGCGCCGTCATTCGGGCTATCATCCGCGGCCGGGGAGTACCCTGGACCCCGCGGGTCTCCCCTCCGCCACCGCGTGGGGCGGTGGGGCTTCCGATCAAAACCAATCCGGCCCGTGCATCGACTCCGTCCCGTGGATCGCCACCGTGAGTAGCACCGCGCCCGAACCGGGCGCGAACGTAGAGGCGTTGCGCGAGGAGCGCCGGCGCGTCCCGTTACGTCAGTGCGTCAAGTGCTCCCTGGATGTCTATTTCTCGGAGCTGAACGGCTTCGCGCCAGCGCCGCTCTACGATCTGGTATTGTCCGAGGTGGAGCGCGCCCTCTTCGAGGTCGCGCTGGCCCGCAGCCGCGGTAACCTCACCAAGACCGCCGAGCTCCTAGGGGTCAACCGTGGGACCTTGCGTAAGCGCTTGAAAAAGTATGGTCTCTGCTAGCGACACCCCATGGCGCCCATCCAACGCGCGCTCCTGAGCGTATCGGACAAGACCGGGCTCATCGCGCTCGGGGCTTATCTGGCGGGGCGCCACATCGAGATCCTGTCGACCGGGGGGACGGCGCGGCTGCTCCGGGACCACGGGCTGCCCGTCCTCGAGGTCGCCGACTACACCGGTGCCCCGGAGATCCTGGGCGGGCGGGTGAAGACCCTGCACCCCAAGGTCCACGGCGGCATCCTCGGCCGACGGGGACTCGATGAGGCGCTCATGGCGACGCACGGCATCGCCCCCATCGACCTCGTGGTCGTCAACCTCTACCCCTTCGAAGCGACCGTCGCGCAACCCGGTTGCGAGCTCGCCGAGGCCATCGAGAACATCGATGTCGGCGGTCCCGCCCTGCTGCGCGCCGGCGCCAAGAATTACCGCTCGGTGACCGTGGTGGTGGAGCCCGGGGAGTACCCCCGCCTCATCGCGGAGATGGAGGCCAACGGCGGGGAGGTATCGGAGGAGACACGCTATGAGCTGGCGCGCAAGGCCTTCGGCCATACCGCCCACTACGACGCCGCGATCGCCCGCTATCTCGGGGTGCGGGCGGGCGACACCGGGCCCGAAGACAGCGTCGCCGAAGACATCGTAAGGTTTCCGGCGCGCCTGTGCCTGGATCTCCTCAAGCGCGAAGACCTGCGCTATGGCGAGAACCCCCACCAGCAAGGGGCCTTCTATGTCGAGCCCGCGCCTCCAGCGGGGAGCGTGGGGGCGGCGCGCATGCTCCAGGGCAAGCCGCTGTCCTACAACAACATCGCCGATGCCGACGCGGCCCTCGAATGCGCCTTCGCCTTCCCGGAAACGGTGTGCGTGATCGTCAAGCACGCCAACCCCTGTGGCGTGGCGCTCGGCGCGACCGCATTGGAGGCTTACGAGCGCGCCTATGGGGCCGATCCGACCTCCGCCTTCGGGGGCGTCATCGCCGTGAACCGGCCGCTCGACGAGGCCACGGCGGCGGCCATCCTGGAGCGCCAGTTCGTCGAGGTGGTCGCGGCCCCCGAGGTCGAGCCGGGGGCCCTCCTGACGCTCCGTGGCAAGGGCGATGTGCGGGTCCTCGCCAGCGGATACCCCGGGCCCCCTGCGAACCGCGGTTTCGACTGCAAACGCGTCCAGGGCGGGCTCTTGGTCCAGGAACGGGACGAGGCCGGCGCCTCCCGGGATTCCTTGGAGGTCGTGACCCGGCGTGCCCCGAGCGAGGCCGAGCTCTGCGATCTCCTGTTCGCCTTCCGGGTGGTCAAATACGTCAAGTCCAACGCCATCGTCTACGCCCACGGCGGGCACACCGTGGGCATCGGGGCGGGCCAGATGAGCCGCGTCCAGAGCGCGCGGATCGGTGTCGCCAAGGCCGCCGAGGCGGGGCTCGGGATAGCGGGCTCGGTGATGGCCTCGGACGCCTTCTTCCCGTTCCGCGACGGCATCGACGCCGCCGCCGAGGTCGGGGTCTCGGCCGTCATCCAGCCGGGCGGCTCGATGCGCGACCGAGAGGTCATCGCGGCCGCCGATGAGCATGGGATGGCGATGGTCCTGACGGGGATCCGTCATTTCCGCCACTGAGCTTGTGATCACTGATGGGCTGATCATTGAGGGGCTGAGAGTCCTGGTGGTCGGCGGGGGCGGGCGGGAGCACGCCCTGTGCTGGAAGCTCGCCCAGTCGCCGCGCGTTTCCGAGCTCTTCGTCGCGCCCGGCAACGCCGGGACGGCCGCCGAGCCCAAGGCGCGCAATGTCGCGATCGCGTCCGAGGACCTCCCGGGGCTCCTGGCCTTCGCGGGTTCGAATCGGGTAGACCTCACCGTGGTCGGCCCCGAGGGACCGCTATGCGCCGGGATCGTGGATCAGTTCGAGGCGGTGGGTCTGCGCTGTCTAGGGCCGAGCCGCGCGGCCGCGGCCCTCGAAAAATCGAAGTCCTACGCCAAGGGCTTCATGAATCGGCATTCGATCCCGACCGCCACTGGGGAGGGCTTTTCCGACCTCGATGCGGCGTGCGCCTACCTCGCGGGCCACGACCTCCCGCTGGTCGTGAAGGCCGATGGCCTTTGCGCCGGCAAAGGGGTGGTCATCGCGCATACCCGAGCTGAGGCCCTCGCGGCGGCCGAGGCGATGCTGTCTGGCGATGCCTTCGGTGCGGCCGGCCGGCGCATCGTGATCGAAGCGTTTCTCGACGGCGAGGAGGCGAGCTTCATCGCGCTCTGCGACGGCCGGGAAGCCCTGCCGCTGCAAAGCTCACAGGACCATAAGGCGCTCGCGGACGGGGATCGGGGCCCCAATACCGGGGGCATGGGCGCGTATTCCCCGGCCCCAGTGCTCGGCCCCGCGGTACATGAGCGCGTGATGCGTGACGTGATCACCCCGACGCTCTGCGGTATGACACAGGAAGGTCATCCCTATCGAGGGTTCCTGTATGCCGGGCTCATGATCGCGCCCGATGGCAGCCCGCGCGTGCTCGAGTTCAACTGTCGGCTGGGCGACCCCGAGGCCCAGGTGCTGCTGATGCGCCTGCGCTCCGATCTGGTCGAGCCCCTGGAAGCGGCGCTCGCCGGCCGCCTGGCCGGGGTCGCGCCAGACTGGGATCCGCGTCCGACCCTCGGGGTGGTGCTGGTTGCCCAGGGCTATCCGGGCACCTGCCGTAAGGGCGACGTGATCACGGGACTCCGGGACCTCGGTGACCCGGACACCCGGGTCTTCCATGCGGGGACGGTCGCCGACGGCGGCGGGGTGGTCACGGGGGGTGGCCGGGTGGTCTGTGTGTGCGCGCTCGGCGGCACGGTCGGCAAGGCGAAGGTGCGCGCCTACGAACGCCTGTCCCGCGTCCACTTCGAGGGCATGCATTACCGCCGCGACATCGGCGACCGGGCGATCGCGCGAGAGCGCGTCCGCTAGTAGTGCCATAACCGTGCGCGTGCGCCATACTGGTGCGCCCGCTTCGAGTGATGGGTTCTCCGTGACAACCCTGCTATCGAACTATCGGTTTGAATATAAAGACAATCGGCTGGTTCCAGGCGCATGGCACGGGGTATGCCGAACGTGCTGGAAAATAACGCAGGACTTCACTCGCCTCGCGAAGAAACCAGTTCCCAACATCCGAGGCGCGTGCCCAATGACGAGTGGGTTACTTTCGATAATCGTTTGGCTGGGAGGAGAGGAGCGATGAAAAGTGCTTATTACGTAGCGATCACCCTGCTCGGCGGGGTTTCCATGGCCTGTGCCCAAGAGGAGGAATCCCCCCATCTCGCCACGGGTACCGTGGCGTTTGCGACGGACTATTTGTTTCGGGGTATTTCCCAAACGGACCGGCATCCGGCGGTCCAGGGGAGCATGGACTATAGCTACAAGCCCTGGGGCGCGTACGTGGGGGTGTGGGGGTCTAACGTGGACACCATTACCTCCGACGGCGAGCTGGAGCTCGATTTCTACGGCGGTTTTCGCGGCGAATTCGGCGGCACCGGCATCGGTTGGGATGTCGGCGCGATCGGTTATATCTACCCGGGCGACGATCTGGACCCCGAAAAAGATTATGTGGAGGCCAAGGCGGGGGCGAGCTACACGTTCAAGGACGTGCCGTTGACGCCGTCCGCCACATTCACCGGTTACGGGTCGCCCGACGGTTATCTGGAATCCGGGGCTGCCTATTACCTGGACGGCAATTTCGGGTTGAGCCTGCCCTATGAGTTGTTACTCGCGTTCCACGTCGGCTATGCGAACGCCGAAGATATCGTGATCGACGACGAGAATGAAGACGTGATCGATTGGAGGATCGGGATCTCGCGCACGGTCTATGGTTTCGGCTTGAATCTCAGCTATTCCGATACCGCCGACGGAGACGACTACTGCCTGGGCAGCACCAACTGTAACGGCACCGTGGTGTTCATGGTGTCGAGAAGCCTGTAGGCGGTCGCGGGGCCGGCGTTTTCAGGAAAGCCCGGCTTGCCCCCCGTTCGTCATTCCGTGCGGTCGGCGTCATGAGTCTCGAAAAACAGGGGACGGCGGGACCGATTCGCTCGGCCCACCGTCCAGCAGTTTGTGGGCGGCACAGGAGTCTCAGCACGAGGTAGATTTATGAAACTGGTTACGGCAATCATCAAACCCTTCAAGCTCGACGACGCGCGGGAGGCCTTGTCCGAGGTGGGGGTGCAAGGCATCACCGTCACGGAGGTCAAAGGCTTCGGGCGTCAGAAGGGGCACACGGAGCTCTACCGCGGCGCCGAATACGTGGTGGACTTCCTACCCAAGGTCAAGGTCGAGGTCGCGGTCACGGACGAACAGGTCGAGCCGGTCGTCGAGGCCATCATCAAGGCCACCAGCACCGGCAAGATCGGGGACGGGAAGATCTTCGTCTATGACCTGGCGCAGGTGGTCCGGATCCGCACTGGTGAGACCGGTGCCGACGCGCTCTGAGCGCGCTTGCGAGCGATGTACAAAATGTAGGGAGGAAACAAAGCAATGAAGAGGCTAGTGCGCCCCGTGGGGCAGATGGGGAGGGTGGGGATTTTACTGTTCACGCTGTTCGGGATCGCGTGGATGGTCCCGTCCATGGCGGAACAGGAAGGGGCTTTGCCGGAGGGCCGAGTCACGGCCCCGGAGGCCGAAGCGCCCTTCGTCGAGGAAGTGCCCGTCGTCGAGGAAGTGCCCGTCGTCGAGGAAGTGGTGATCGAAGAGGCCGCGGTCGTAGAAGAACCTTCGGGTCCGACCCTGAACTCCGGAGACACGGCCTGGATGCTGACCTCGACGGCATTGGTGTTGTTCATGACCGTGCCCGGGCTCGCGCTTTTCTACGCAGGAATGGTGCGGGCCAAGAACGTGCTGTCGGTGCTCATGCAGTGTTTCGCGATCACCTCGCTGGTTACGGTGTTGTGGATGGTGGCGGGCTACAGCATAGCCTTCGATACCACCGGCATGGAGAAAGGGGTGGTCAATCTCTTCTCCTTCATCGGAGGCCTCAACAAGGCCTTTCTGGAGGGGGTCGGGCGCGACAGCCTGACGCTCACGATCCCCGAGACCGTGTTCATGACCTTCCAGATGACGTTCGCGATCATCACCCCGGCGCTGATCGTCGGGGCCTTCGCCGAGCGTATGAAGTTCTCGGCATTGTTGTGGTTCATGGGGCTATGGCTGCTCCTGGTCTATGCCCCGATCGCGCATATGGTGTGGAGCGGGGACGGCGCGCTGATGTGGGACTGGGGCGTGCTCGACTTCGCCGGCGGCACCGTGGTCCACATCAACGCCGGGATCGCCGGGATCGTGGCCGCCCTCGTCCTCGGAAAGCGCAAGGGCTTTCCGACCACGGCCATGCCGCCGCACAACCTCACCTTGACGGTGGTCGGGGCCTCCATGCTGTGGGTCGGGTGGTTCGGCTTCAACGCCGGCAGCGCGGTGGCGGCGGACGGCAATGCCGGCATGGCCATGGCCGTCACCCAGCTCGCCACCGCCACCGCGGCGCTCGCCTGGATGTTCAGCGAGTGGCTGGCACACGGGAAACCGAGCGTGCTCGGGATCGCCTCGGGGGCGGTCGCCGGACTCGTGGCGATCACGCCGGCCTCGGGCACCGCCGGCCCCATGGGCGCGCTATTGATCGGCGCGGTGGCGGGTACCGCTTGTTTTCTAGCCTCCACCAAGCTCAAGCGTGCCTGCGGTTACGATGACTCGCTGGATGTATTCGGCGTGCACGCTATCGGCGGCATCACGGGCGCTATCCTGACCGGGGTGTGCGTCGGCACCCTGGGCGGAAAGGGGCTCGCGGAAGGCGTGACCCTGGGTCAGCAGGTCATCACGCAGTGCAAGGCTGTCGTCGTAACGATCGTGTATACGGCGGTCATGAGCTTCATCCTGCTCAAGCTGATCGATATCATCATCGGCCTCCGCGTCACCGAGGAGCAAGAGACCGAGGGGCTGGACATCGCCCTCCACGACGAGCGCGGTTACAGCCTCTAGAGGAAAACGCTTAGCGTGGGTCTTCGCGGGCGCTTCGGCGCCCGTTTTTTTGAGACGGGCCGCGCCTTGACCGGCGGCGAAGTCCGTCGCTCCCCTACACGTTCTTGTGGGTGCCGTCGCAGTAGGGCGCGGTGCCGGTGTGCTTGCAACCGCACAACCACAGTTTTTTTCTCTCATCCACGGTGAACTGCACCGGCGTGAACGCAGTGCCCTGATGTGAGCCGTCGCAGAACGGCTGATTGCGCGACCGGCCGCAGGCGCACCAATAGTAGGTGCCGGGGTCCAAATCCAGACCGTAGGGCGCTTTCTGGGGAGACACGGGTGTACTCATAACCAATCTTTCCGGTTGGGGACTCGTTCCGGTGGGTATCGTGGAGCGGGTTGAATGCACGCCTCCGCACGGCGTCCGATGGCCCGGACCATGCTGAGCGCTATGCTAAGATTGAGGGATTCTCACACCATATGCCTGCGGCGTCCATCCTCGCATGACAGAGCAGCCTGATCGCGCTCTCCTTTCGCACCTCGAACCCCCGCCGGGAGTGGCCGCCGAGCTATTCCAGGCGCTTCTGCGTAAGGGCCACACCCGGTCGCTGGCGTCGGGGACCGTGCTGTTTCACGCCGGTGACTCGGACCGCAGCGCCTATTACCTATTGTCCGGGGAGGTGCGCTTGACCGACGAGCGCGGGACCAGCGAACCGCTGCTCGCGGGTACAGCGGCCGCGAAGCGCCCGATCGCCCACCGGCAGCCGCGCACCGTGACCGCCATCGCCGCAGCCGACTGCAGGGTGCTCCGATTCGATCGCGAGGTCCTGGAGGCGAGCGCCTCGCGCGACACACCGCGCGGGATCCAGGTCACCGAGATCCGTTCCGATGCCGGCCTCGTACGGGACGAAGGTGCCTCGGACGACTGGATGACCCGCTTGTTACAGTCCGGCACATTCTCCCGCCTGCCGCCCGCCAATCTCCAAGCCTTGTTCCTGCGTATCCAGGAACGGCCGGTGAGCGCGGGCGAGGTCATCGTGCGGCAAGGGGAGGAGGGTGATTGCTTCTACATCATCAAGCTCGGAAAGGCCAAGGTAACCCGGTCCTTGAAGGTCGGGACCGATCTGACCCTCGCGCAACTATCGGCCGGCGATGGGTTCGGAGAGGAGGCCCTGTTCACCGGGGCGGCGCGCAACGCCAGCGTCACCATGCTGACCGACGGGGTGGTGTTGCGCCTTTCGAGACAGGATTTCGACGAGCTGCTTCGCGAGGCGACCGTCCGGAAACTCTCCTTCTCCGATGCCCAGGAACGAAAAGGGGCGATATGGATCGATGTGCGGCTGGAGCGCGAGCATCAGAATGGGGCCATTGCAGGCAGCATCAACATCCCGCTGTTCATGGTCCGGTTGAAGGCCGACGCCCTGGATCCCAAGAAAGACTACATCGTCTACTGCGACACCGGCCAGCGGAGCGCCGCGGCGGCCTTCCTCTTGACCGGCCGGGGACTCAGCGTCTATGTGCTGGACGGCGGCCTGGCTGCCGCGCAGCCGTCCCGTGCCTGATCCCTCGCCGCCCACTCATGAGCGCCTCGGGCCGTGCCTGGACCATTACGCGGTCATGGGGAACCCGGTCGGTCACAGCCTGTCGCCCGAGATCCATGCCGCGTTCGCGCGGGAGACCGAAGAGCCCATCCGTTATACGGCCGAGCTGGTGCCTCTCGAAGGCTTGACCGCCGCGGTCACGGCGTTCTTCGGGGCGGGCGGAAAGGGCCTCAACGTCACGTTGCCTTTCAAACAGGCGGCCTTCCGGCTGTGCCGCCGGCCCAGCGAGCGCGCCCGGGTGGCCGGGGCGGCCAACACCTTATGGTGCTCGCTGGATGGGCTTTTTCACGGCGACAACACCGATGGTGCCGGCCTGGTGCGCGACCTCATCGGAAACCACGATACCGGGCTCGCAGGACGTCGGGTCCTGGTGCTCGGTGCGGGCGGGGCCGTGCGCGGGGTCCTGGGGCCGATCCTGGAGGAACGGCCGGTCGCGCTCGTGTGCGCCAACCGCACCCTGTCCAAGGCCATGGCTCTGGTTCGGGACTTTCAGGGTCTCGGACCGGTCGAGGTCTGCGATTTTTCCGACCTGGCCGGCCGGGAGTTCGATGTCATCGTCAACGGCACTTCGGCGAGCCTGGCGGGCCGGCTTCCGCCACTGCCGGACGGGATCCTGCGCAAGGGGGGGTGTTGCTACGATCTCATGTATGCCCGGTTGCCCACCCCCTTCGTGCAATGGGGGGTACGCCAGGGGGCGTCGCTCGCCATCGACGGTTTGGGCATGCTGGTGGAGCAGGCCGCCGAGTCGTTTTTCATCTGGCGCGGGGTTCGGCCCCGGACACGGCCCGTCATCGAGAGGTTGCGGGGGCCGAAGGAGCCAGTCATCAGCAGGTCGATTGGAACGTGACTTGCCGGGCTTATCAACATCCCGAGGCCCGGGTGGGTGCGCGGCCCAGCATTTGCCGGACTCGGGCCGGACATACGAAACCGGTTGATTTTTCAGAGTTGCGCAGTTGCTCAAGAATTGACCGAATCGACGAAAGAGCCGCTGCGGCAGGTTTTCCGCATCGTTCCTCAGAGACCTTCCACAGGGTTATCCACAGATCCTGTGGGTATTTCTTTACGCGCGGCCGGGGTCCGGAGCGCCCTACGCGCCATACCGGTAGCGCCGCATGCGAGCGCCGATCATTGTGTGCTCCGGGCCTCCCACTGCCGCCGGCTGAACTCGAAGTGCAGCAGGCGTTCACTCTGTCCAGGACCCAGATCGGGCATTGGACCCTCGTGGGTATACCGGAACCCGAGCTTTTCCAACACCCGCTGCGCCCCCGCGTTGTCGGGAAGGCAGCTCGAGTAGATCCGGTCGAGCGTCAGGCAGCGGAAGCCAAAGGCGATGAGCATGCCCGTGGCCTTCGTGGCATAGCCGCGATGCCAGTGACAGCGCCCGATCAGATAGGCCAGGCGCGCCGTGCGAGGCGCGCTGGTGATGCCGCGAAGGCTGCACAGCCCGACCAACCCCGTGTCCCTCAGGATGGCGTAACTGTATTCCTCATCGGCCTCGCGCCTGCGGATAGATTCCTGGACCCAACCCTGGACTCCCTCGGGTGGACAGCGCGTGGACAGGCATGGCGCCTCGCCGCACAGTGCCTGGATACCCTCCGTCAGCCCGGGGTGAACGGGCACGAGGTCGATGGCTATCATGGCCTTTTCCTCGCCCACCGAAACCGTTGTTGTCATCACCTTAGCCCTCATCGAAGCCCAACTCATGCCCGTTGGTGGCGGCAGCCGCTGCCATCGGACCTGAGCCCTGCGCGCCCCGCGCTGGCAAGCCCGTGGCGCGCCCGTGTCACCATGGGCAACGGTTGTGCCACGGCCTCACGTTTCGAGCGCTGGAACTTAAGTCAATGATCTTGGAAGTGAATTATCGATCAGGGAAGAGGGCCGGCCGGGTTTGGCCAGGGCCCTGCGCTCGGGTGATTCACGAAATAGCGTGACCGTCACGGTATTTCGTGAGGAAAATAGGGGTCAGACTGATGTTTATTCCACCGAAACACTCGTCATGGTGTATCAACGGTCGTCAATAAAGATCAGTCTGACCCCTATTTTTGGCCCGTCCGGTTATACAATGGCCACGATCCAAATAGATGGAGGGGCATCCGTGAATAAGTCAGCTCAATATCTGATCCCGCTCGTGTTGCTCGCGAGTGCCGATGCCGGTGGCGCCGAAGGCTTCCGTGCCACGGAAGTCATGAAGGGCGCCGTCACCATCCGTGGCCAGTCGATACGGTACCCGACGACCGCGAACCCCGAGGTGACGGCGATGCTCGTCGAGCTGTCGCCGGGGGGCGCGAGCGACCGCCACCAGCATCCCATACCGCCCTATATCCAGGTCCTGGAGGGGACCCTCACGGTCGAGTTCGACGATGGCTCGCGCCAGTCTTTCGAGGCCGGTCGAGGCTTCCTCGAAGCCGTAGACACCTGGCACACGGCGAGGAACCTGGGCGAGAACCCGGTGAAGTTCCTGGTGGTGTTCATGGGCGAGCAGGGCAAGTCGAACTTCATGAGATAGAGGTCATCGAGTAAGGGCGTGCCCAACACCCTCGCACATGTGGGGCTCCAGGCCCTGGCTACGCGGGCGGTGGCGCCCGCGACCGATCTCAAATGGATCTATCTCGGCTGCATCGTCCCCGATCTCCCCTGGATGCTGCAGCGGATCGCCCAGTGGCTCGTTCAAGCGCTCGTGCCCCTCGGTGCACCGCTCGTCGATCCTTATTCGCTGCACCTCTACGGCATCGTGCAGGCGACCTTGGCCATGAGCCTGGTCCTAAGCCTGGCGTTCGCGAGCCTCGCCACAGAGCCCGGCCGCGCCTTCTCGATCGTGGCGGGCAACGCCTGGTTGCATCTTCTCTTGGACACCATCGAGATCAAGTGGGCCAATGGTGTCCACCTCCTGGTACCCTTCGACTGGCGTCTGACCAGCCTCGGGATATTTTGGCCGGAGAGCCTCCCGATACACCTCCTGTCCGTGCTCGGCCTCGCGGTGCTCGGCTTCGGATTCGTCCGCGACCGTGCCTGGCCGATCGGCGTCGACTGGAGCCGCGGGCGGGTCTTGGGCCTGTGCCTGCCGCTCCTTTGGATCTACTTCGTCGTGCCGGTGACGTTCCTGGACGGAGCGGCGGGCGCGGACAATCATTTCGTGGAGACCCTGCGGCAACGCGATGCACGGCCGGGGCGGTACATCGAGCTCGAACGAGTTCGTTACCACATCGATGCGGCAGGAGCGCGGATCTACACCTTTACCGGCGAGGCCTTGGCGCTCGAGGGCGTCGACGTCCCGGGGCCAGCACTGTTATCCCTGCGTGGCCGTTTCGCCGGCACCGATCGAGTCGTGGTCGAGGAATACCACGTGCATCCGCGCGGTCTGCGCGATCTCTCGTCTTATGTCGGGTTGTCCCTCATCGTGGTCTATTGGATCAGGGATCTGCTCCGGCAATTCTGGAAATAGGGGTCAGACTGATATTTATTTCATCACTCGCCGCAGCTATGAACGGTCGTCAATAAATATCAGTCTGACCCCTATTTCATCACTTGAACCGAAGCTTCACGTTGGCGGCCCGCAAGTACTCGGCCTCCTCGCTGAGATCGGCTTGGGTCAAGGGGTGTTCGAGAAGCCACTCCGGCGGAAAGCGCAGCTTGATCGACGCCTCGTCGCCTTCCAGCGTGATCTCGGGTAACTCGGTCTCGGAGCGGCTGCGATGCAGGAGCACCGCGATGCGCAACAGGATGCAGAGATACAGCGCCTGTCGCCTCAGCGTTTCGGGCAACCCTTCGAAGTCTGCCAGCGGCGGTTTGCGCCTGTGGCCACGGATGAGGGTCGCCAGCAGCGCCTGTTCGCCCTGGGAGAAACCCGGCATGTCCAGATTGCCGATCAGATAGGCCCCGTGCTTTTGATAGTGGCTGTGCGAGATGGAAAGGCCGATCTCATGGAGGCGGGCGGCCCAGCAGAGCCACTGCGCGTGCTCCGTGTCGCCCAATCCCCACGCGCTGGGCGCCTGGTCGAGCAGAGCGAGGGCCGCCCCCGCTACCCGACCTATCTGCGCGGCATCGATGTGGTAGCGCCGGGTGAGGCCCTCGACCGTGGTCTCGCGCACATCCTCGTGGTGGATGCGTCCCAAGAGGTCGTAGAGGAGTCCCTCCCGCAGTGCGCCGCTCGACGCCCGCATGTGCTCTATCCCGAGTGCTTCGAAGATAGCGCCGAGGATCGCGACCCCGCCCGGAAACACCGGGGCTCGTTCCGCTTGCAGGCCATCGAGCTCCAGGTCTTGGATATGCGTGGCGCCAATGAGGGTCTTGCGTAGCCTGCGTAGCGCCGCGAGCGTGATCCCGGCCTGGCACCAGCCTTGTTGCTCGACGATTTGCTGCACGGCCAGGATGGTCCCCGAGGCGCCGATCGGCGAGTCCCAGCCGATGCGGCGATACTCGGCCAATATCGGTTCGAGCTCCTGAAGCGCCGCGATCTCGGCAGCGCGCATCCGCAGGGCGTCCATGCTCCCAGCGCCGAAAAATCGCCGGCTCATCTCGACACAGCCCATGTGCAGGCTGTCCATGCGCTCCGGCCGGAAATGGCGGCCCAGGATCAGCTCCGTGCTCCCGCCCCCGATGTCCACCACCAGACGCCGCTCGCCGTCGCCCTCGATACTGTGCGAGACCCCGAGATAGATGAGCCGCGCCTCCTCGCGCCCGGCGATGATATCGATGGAATGGCCGAGCGCGCGCCGAGCGCGCGCCAGGAATTCGCCGCGGTTCTTGGCCTTGCGCAAGGTGTTCGTACCTACCGCACGGACCTTGTGGGCGGGGACGTCCCGCAGGCGCTCACCGAAACGCTTGAGGGTGTCGACGGCGTGCTCCATCACGGGACCGGACAGCCAGTTGCCTTCATCGAGCCCGGCCGCGAGGCGCACCATCTCCTTCATCCGATCGACCACCTGGATGCGTCCATCCACGACCTGAGCCACGATCAGGCGGAAGCTGTTGGACCCGAGGTCCACGGCCGCCAGGCTTTCCCCGGCGTTGTCGGTCACTTCACGCCGTCTCCACGCACACCGGCGTGGCGCGATGCACGCGCATCCCGAGGGTATGGGTTCGCGGTATACTCACGAGAATGACATCCAGGTGAAAACCCTGGGGGGAAATCGAGGGGGTGGCCCATGGCAGTCGGCGAAGTGAAAGACATCCGCGCGCTCGAGGCCGCCGGGATCCTGCGGCAGGACCCGACCGCGGTGCTCATCGACGTGCGCACGACCATGGAGTTCGAGTATGTGGGCCGCCCGGTCGGCGCCCTGCACATCCCCTGGATGGAGGCCCCGGAGTGGCGCGTTGTGCCCGAGTTCGCGGAGCGGGTGCGCGCCGTACTGGGCGAGCGCGGGCGAGCCGATGACACCACCATTCTCACCCTGTGCCGTAGCGGAAAGCGTTCGCGCGCCGCGGCCGAGTGTCTCGCAGGGGCCGGGTTCACACACGTGTACAACGTCTCGGACGGCTTCGAAGGCGATCGGGACGGCCAGAAACACCGCAGCAGCATCAACGGCTGGCGCCATCAGGGATTGCCCTGGGAGCAGGGTTGAGGACGGCGGCACGCGCCGCCCAACGAATCTACTCCCCAACCGTTCTGTTCTATGTGCTATGTGCGAGCTTCTGGGCATGAGCGCCAACGTCCCGACCGACCTCTGTTTCAGCGTGCGCGGCTTGGTGCGCCGCGGCGGCGACACCGGGCCGCATCGTGACGGTTGGGGGATCGGCCTCTACGCGGGCCGCGGTTGCCGCTTGTTTCACGATCCGAGGCCCAGTGTCGTCTCCGAGGTGGCCAAGCTCATCCAGGACCAGGCCATCAAGAGCCACATCATCATCAGCCATATCCGCAGGGCCACGCACGGCCGCGTGTGCCTGGAAAACACCCACCCTTTCGCCCGCGAGCTGTGGGGCCGCACCTGGCTCTTCGCCCACAACGGCGGGCTCAAGGGCAGCAAGGCGCTCGCCCTCGACCACTACCGGCCGATCGGCACCACCGATAGCGAACGCGCATTCTGTTGGATGCTCGGGCGGATCCGCGCGCGCTACCCCGAGCGTCCCCGCCGTGCGGAGCCGCTATGGTGCCTCATCGCGTCCCTCGGCCGGGAGCTGGAGGCGCTCGGCACCTGCAATTTTCTCATGAGCGACTCCCGCTGTCTGTACGCCTACTGCAGCACCACACTCTATTGGATCACACGGCGGGCGCCGTTCGGGGAGGCGCATTCGATCGACACCGGGGAGACTGTCGACTTCTGCCGCGAAACGACGGCACAGGACGTGGTGACCGTCATCGCCTCGAAGCCGCTGACCGACAACGAGCGCTGGCATCCCATTCCGCACGCTTCCTTTCAGGTGTTCGTGCAGGGTATCCCGCTGCTCGGGCAATGACGACGAGTGAGGATTGACGGTGGGAGGATCGACGATGGACAGTAACGACGTTCGCATCGAGCGCGACAGCATGGGCGAGGTCCGGGTACCGGCGACGGCGCTCTACGGGGCCCAGACGCAGCGGGCGATCGACAATTTCCCCGTGAGCGCGCTTCGGATGCCACGGGCGATCCTGCGCGCGCTCGGCCTTGTCAAGGCGGCCGCGGCACAGGCGAACCGCGATCTCGGTCTCCTCGACGCACCCCTCGCCGAGGCCATCGGTGCGGCCGCGCTCGAGGTCGCGGACGGACGGCACGACGCCCATTTCCCGATCGATGTCTTCCAGACCGGATCGGGGACCAGCTCCAACATGAACGCTAACGAGGTGATTGCCCGCCTCGCGACCGAGCGCCTGGGGCGGCCCGTGCACCCCAACGACCACGTCAACATGGGGCAGAGCAGCAACGACGCGATCCCCACCGCGATCCACGTGGCCGGCAGCTTGCTCACGTTCGAGCACCTGCTCCCGGCCTTGACACATCTCCGGAGCACCCTCTCGCGGCGCGCCGCGGAGCTGTCTGCCGTCGTCAAAACCGGGCGCACCCACTTGATGGATGCTATGCCCCTGACGCTCGGCCAGGAGCTGTCCGGATGGTCCACCCCGATCGATCTGGGTGGCCGGCGCATCGAATCGGCCCTGGCGCGGCTCAGCGAGCTGACGCTCGGCGGGTCGGCGGTCGGCACCGGCATCAACGCCCACCCCGAGCTCGGCCCGCGCGTCGCGGCGATCCTGGCGGATCGGACCGGCGTCGGCTTCAGGAGCAAGGACAGCTACTTCGAAGGCATGAGCGCCCAGGATGCGGCGGTCGAGATGAGCGGGCAACTCAAGACCGTGGCTGTCGGCCTCATGAAGATCGCCAACGATCTCCGGTGGATGAATAGCGGCCCGCTGGCGGGGCTCGGCGAGATCGCCTTGCCCGACCTGCAGCCGGGTTCCAGCATCATGCCCGGCAAGGTCAATCCCGTGATCCCCGAGGCCGTGTGCATGGTGTGCGCACAGGTGATCGGCAACGACCTCACCATCACCCTGGGAGGCCAGTCCGGCAACTTCCAGTTGAACGTGATGCTGCCAGTCATTGCCTACGACCTTTGCCAGAGCCTTGAGATCCTCGGCAACGCCGCGCGTCTCCTGGCCGATCGGGCCATCGCGGGATTCCGCGTGAACCAGGAGGTGCTCACGCGCGCGCTGGAACGCAATCCGATCCTGGTGACCGCGCTGAACGCCGTCATCGGCTACGAGAAGGGTGCCGAGATCGCGAAGAAGGCCTACCAGCAGGACCGCCCGGTGCGCGACGTCGCCCGCGAGCTGACCGGACTATCCGAGGCGGAGCTGGCCCGCCTCCTCGACCCGGCGGAGCTGACCAAGGGGGGGATACGGAAGAACCCGTAAGTGCTCGAAGACTTCGAAGCACTCGGGGAGTACGAGGTCTACGCTCGCGGGCGCCGTCAAGCTTCGCCGCGTCTTACCTTTCGCGCACGGTCCACGTGCGCATTGCCGGCAGGCCGCGCTCGCCGAGCGGGCTCACCGCCGTTATCCTGAACCTGTGCCTGCCCGGCCGCACCCTGACCAGGGACGGCGAGGCGCACGGTCTTTCTCGTCTGTGATCGAGCCTGCAGCGAAACGTCGAGCCCGGCTCGCTGGCCAGGAACACGAACCTGGTCTTTCTCTTGGTGGTGACCTTCTTCGGCCCCTGCGTGATCATCGTCAGGGTGACGGGTCTGGCGCCGGACCCGATCACGTCGATCCCGGTCTGAGAGAGGATGAAGTCTCCGATGATCGAACGTAACGGGTCGTCGGCGAGGCGGCCATAGACCCCCGGGAACTCGGGTCGCGCGCAGCCGATCCCGAAGCTCGTGTCGCCCACGAGCCGGAAGCCGCCACCGGACACCGGGACGACCATGGGGCCACCGCTGTCGCCCTGGCAGGTGTCGACGCCGCCTCCGACCCGACCGGCGCACAGCATCGTGTCGGGGCGAACGGTGGTGCCGACGGCGGCGTAACTGTCGGCGCAGGCCAGGTCGTCCGCGATTGACACGCGCCCGACCCGCAGGGCATCCGGAAATGCGCCCCCACCCTCGGCGGTGTCGCCCCAGCCGGTGACGAAGGCAGGTTGCCCGGCCGCCCAGGTGGCACGCTCATCCGGCCCCGCGATCTGGATCGTGGGTGAAACCGACGGGGTGCTCAGCCTCACGATCACGAAGTCGAAATCGAACTCGTTGGGATTGAAAAGCGGATTGCCGACCGCATCGACCGGGACGAAGTAGGTGTCGAAATCGATCTCCTGGCCCGCGTTGCTGGAAAGGTTCGTGCGCCCGGTGATCACCGAGTACTGGTCGGGAGAGGTAAAACCGCCGTTCCGGTAGAAACAGTGGGCGGCGGTGACCACGAAGGTCGGCGTGACCAGCGTGCCGCCGCAGAACTGGCGCTGGAAGCCGTTTCCGGAGGCGACCGATGGCCGGAACGCGATCGCCGTCTGCCACGGTGATTGCGTGATCGTCGTCTCCGTGCCGCCGACGATGCGGCTGGCATGCGTTACCGGGGCGTGGGCCTCCGGACCCGATGCGAAACGCTCCGAGGCGAGGCCATCGACGCTCTGCAGATAGACGCCGGGAGGGGCCTCGATGTGTTCGTGTTCCGAGGCGGAGGCCGCGGGCAGGACCAGCGCCGTGGCCATCAATGCGGCCCACGGGATACGGCGGAAGGGGATCGGGAGGCTTTTCCGTTGCATCGTCTTGGTCTTCCGTGTTTAGGACGTTGTGGGTGTCGGCATCGCCCCACCGGCCTTAACCCGACCGGGGCAAGCGCGCTCGACTCATGAAAAAAGATCCCCTCCGGATTGCGAGCTAGACAGGGAGGAGAAGGATCCCTGCCCCACACGGGGCAGGGATAGGGTGCGGGAGGGGCTTACTCCGAGGGCGTCGGTGCCCCGACGGTCATATGTTCGCGATTCATCTTGACCGTCTGTTCGCCGATCCCCTGTACGGCTACGAGCTCATCCACTGACTTGAAGGGCCCGTTTTTCTCGCGGTAGGCCACGATGGCCTCGGCCTTGGCAGGACCGACCCCGTGAAGGCCCTGCGCCAAGGTCACTGCGTCTGCGGCATTGATATCCACCGATTCCGCAGCGAAGGTGAAGGACGAGGCGCTCAAGAGCACAGCGACAGCGAGATTCTTCCACATAACTCTCTCCGTGAGGTTGAAGTGTTCCACGTTCTCGCACCCCGTTGGCACGGGGTACGGCTTGGGGAGCCGGGGGCACCGTGTCTGCGTCATGCGGACCCGGAACCCGGAACCCAGAAGGGGTTAGCGGTACTTTCCGGCGAACTTTAGCCGGTCGGCAGGTCCCCCGAACACACTGCGAGAGCTCGGCCGGGCCGCGCGGCAATCGGTCGCATCCCAAAGTGTTTGTGGCTCCTCCACAATCCCCCGTGCGCCGCCACACTCTCGTGGGAGTGCCGCCGCCTGGGCAAGAGTCGAAACAAACGCATGATTCGATGACCCAGGAGAGCGCGAAGCCTATGGCGTTGGAGCGACGCCTGCGTCGCCGCTTGCCGGCCCCTCGCCAGCCGACGATCGGGGTGGCGGAGACGGCGTCATCGCGACCGAGGCGGACAGCCCGGACCGGAACCACCGCGGTTCCCAACAGGGCCTTGAAGGCCGCACTCCACACGGCGCGATGTACGGATCGCCCGAGTCATCGGCGACCCGCCCAAAGAGGTGACGGGCGCCGGCCCAGATCCCATATGAGGTATCGAACCTCACTTCTGGCGGTCGTTGTCAAGAAAGATGTCGCTTTTTCATGCTGCGTTTTGAGTCTGTTTCCCAGCGTCCGCCAGCGCTGATTTGGAAGGGTTGAGGGACACCGACTCGACCCGGTCCCAGTTGCGGATGTCGC
>JBQTJM010000214.1:0-5078 GCA_052387115.1 Gammaproteobacteria bacterium
TGTCGGGAGGCACGGTCCCGAGCTCAGCACTTTCCGGCGCGGAGCTTGGCCACCAGGGCGCTTGCGACCTCCGGGTGTACGAAGGGGCCGACGTCGCCGCCGAGCGAGGCGATCTCGCGCACCAGGCTCGCGGACAGGAAGGCATAGGGCTCGGCGGGGGTGAGGAACAAGGTGTCCACCTCCGGAACCAGCCGGCGGTTCATGCTGGCCATCTGCAGCTCGTACTCGAAGTCCGAGACCGCGCGCAGTCCGCGCAGGATGACGGTCGTGCCGAGGCTGCGCGCCGTCTCGACCAGGAGGCCGTCGAAGGGGCGCACCTCGACCCGCTCGATGCCGTGGACAGCCACCTCGACGAGCGCCACGCGCTCCTCCAGGGTGAAGGTGGTCTGCTGCTTCCAGGTGCTCCCGGCCACGGCCACCACCACCCGATCGAACAATCGGCTGGCGCGCTGCACCAGATCGGTATGCCCATGGGTGATGGGGTCGAAGGTCCCGGGGTAGATGGCCTGGGTCATGGGCAGCTCCGCTCTGAGCTTGTGAAAAAATCGTCGCGAGATCCCGAGCGCAGCAGATCTTTTTACAAGCTCTCAGGTAGCGCCAGGCAGAATTGTAGCCGCCCGGCGTGGCCGGCGCGGTGTACCTGCCAGCCCGCGGGCAGCGGCAGGGGTACGTTGCGCGGCGCCTCCAGATATACCCAGGCCCCGAGTTTCAACCATCCCCCGTTCTGCAATCCCTCGCAGCAAGGTTGCCACAGCCGCTCGGAAAAGGGCGGGTCCAGGAACACGAGATCACAGGGCATCGCGGCCCCGGCGAGAAACGCCAAGGCGTCGGCCCTCACGATCCGCAGCTCGTGCGCCCCGAGCCGGGTGGCGAGTGCCTGGAGCGCCCGCACCACGGTGGGGTCGTGATCGACCGAGACCACCCGCCCGGCGCCGCGCGAGGCCGCCTCGAACCCGAGGATCCCGGTTCCGGCGAAGAGATCCAGGCAGGTACACCCGGCGATGCGCGGCGTCAACCAGTTGAACAAGGTCTCGCGCACCCGGTCGGGGCTGGGCCTCACCCCCGGTGCGTCCGGGACCGGGACGAGCGCGCGCCGCCATTTGCCGCCGATGACCCTGACCGAGCCCGGCGGCGTCAATGCCCTAATGAACCCGGCTGGCGGGCGCCGGTTCGAGCGGTGGGGCGGCGGCGCCCGGCGGGGGTTTGCCTTCCGGCCCGATGGTGACGGTGACGAGGCCGGCCGGGTCCATGCGGCGTTTGAAGGCGGCCCCGATGTCCGGAAGTGAGACGGCGCGGATGCGATCCACATAGGTATCGAGGAAATCGAGCGGCAGGCCGTAGAAACCGATGAGGATCAGGTAATCGATGACCTCGTTGTTGCTGTCGATGCGCAAGGGAAAGCCACCGGTGATGTTCTTGACCGAGGCCTCCCTCTCGGTGGCGGAGGGCCCATCGGCGACGAACTTCGCGAGCGTGTCCCGCATGACGGAGAGCGCCTGATCCGCTTGCTCGAAGCTCGTCTGCAGGCCGGCGATGAAAGGCCCCGCGACGCGCATGGGCTGGAAATAACTATAGGCGCTGTAGGACAGGCCGCGTTTCTCGCGCACCTCCTTGTACAGCCGCGAGATAAATCCGCCGCCGCCCAGCACGTGGTTGCCCAGATAGAGCGGAAAATAGTCGGGATCGAGCCGCGCGAGGCCGGCGCGCCCGACCCAGATGTGGGTCTGGCTGGAGGGATAGGGGACGTGGATCTCGACGGGTTTCTCGATCTCGGGCGCCGGTGGCAGGGGTGGGGCCGCGGCGCCTTCGGGGAGCGCGGCGACGAGCTGTTCCGCCATCGACGCCGCCTGCGGGCGCGTGAGGTCGCCGACCAGTGCGACGATCGCGGTGCGGCCACAGTAATAGCGCCGGTAGTGGCCGAGCAGGTCTTCGCGCTTGAGGGAGCCGAGGGTCTTGGCGCTACCGTGCGGGGGCGAGCCATAGGGGTGGTCTCGATAGAGGACGCCCATGAAGCGGTCCTCGGCGATCGCCCCGGGCTCCTGCTCGCGTTGCTTCAAGGCGGTCAGCATGAGCTTGCGCTCGCGCTCCAGGGCCTCCGCGGGGAAATCCGGTTTTTGGAGCACCAGCCCCAGGGTCTCGACCGCGCGCTCCAGATAGGGGGACTCGGTGAGGCTGCGTAGCTCTACCGAGGCCATCTCGCGTCCCGCGCTGTGGCCGAACTGCGCCCCCGTGGCCTCGAAGCGCTCGTTCAGGGTCTGCGCCGTCAGACCGCCCGCGCCTTCGGCCAGCACGGCGTTGGTGAGCCCGGCCAGTCCCCATTGCCCCCGGTCGCGCGCGCTGCCGGCATCGAAGGCCACGCGGATGTCCACCATCGGCAGCTCCGGGGCGCGTACAAAGTAGACGCGCGCGCCGTTCGCGGTGTTCCAGGTCTCGATCTGCGGCAGGGCGAACCCCACCACTGGCCACAGGGCCAAGCACAGCCAGACGCGCCGGGCCATGCTAGTCCTTCCCCGCGGCCGGCGCCGGCCGCGGTTCGAGGACCGCGACGGTCAGGCCATCATCGACGAGATATCGGGTCGCCACCTGGCGGACCTCTTCGGCCGTGACCGCCTTCACCGCCTCGAGGTACCGGTCCTTGAGCCGCCAGTCGAGCCCGGCGCTCTCCAGGAAACCGATCACCATGGCCTGGTAGAACATCGAGTCCTGTTCGAACACCTTGCGGGCGATGACCCGGGCCTTGACCCGATCGATCTCCTCGGCCGGCACCGATTCGCTCCGCAGACGCTCGATCTCGCGACGCAGGGCCGACTCCAGAGCGCCGAGATCGCGACCCTCCGCGGGGATCGCCTCCAAGGTGAACAGGCTCTCCAGGCGATCGCCGAGGTTATACCCCGCGTTGGCGCTGGCGGCGACCTCCTGCCCGCGCACCAGGTGGCGTGGGAGGCGCGCGCTGTCCCCACCGCTCAGGAGCTCCGCCAGGACCTCCAGGGCGAAGACCTCGGCGCGCGGCGCTGCCGGGGACGGGCTCGCGACCGCGCTCGTGAGCACCGGGACCTTGTAGGCCATGAGGAGCTGCGGCAGCCGCGCCACCTCCCGCACCGTCACGCGCCGCGGGCCCTTCTGCGCCACCTCGCGCGCCGGTTTGAGCGCCGGACGTGTGCTCGAGGCCAGCGGTCCGAAATAGCGCGTGGCGAGGTCGAATACGGCCCCGGGCTCGACATCCCCCACCACCACCAAGGTCGCGTTGTTGGGCGCGTACCAGCGCTCGTACCAGGCGCGCAGGTCTGCGACCGTCATGGCCTCGAGGTCGTGCATCCAGCCGATGACGGGGTGGCGGTAGGGGCTGGTCTCGAAGGCCACGGCCATGGCGGTCTCGACCATCAGGGACTCGGGCTTGTCGTCGGTGCGCAACCGGCGCTCTTCCATGACCACCTTGATCTCCTTGGCGAACTCTTGCTCAGGGAGGGTCAGGCCGCGCATCCGGTCGGCCTCCAGCTCGAAGCTGAGCGACAGGTTTTCCTTGGCCATCTTCTGGAAATAAGCCGTGTAGTCGCTGCCGGTGAAGGCGTTCTCCTCCCCGCCGGACGCGGAGATGAGGCGCGAGAACTCCCCCGCGGGGTGCCGCTCGGTGCCCTGAAACATCATGTGCTCCAGGGCGTGCGAGACGCCGGTGATGCCCGCATGCTCGTAGCTCGATCCGACCTTGTACCAGACCTGGGAGACCACCACCGGGGCGCGGTGGTCCTCCTGGACGATGAGCTTGAGCCCGTTGTCGAGCGTGAATTCCCGGACCTCGGCCGCGGACACCCCGGCGGCCGGGCACGCGAGCCCGAGGAGCATGTACCCAACTTGTAGCGTTCGACGCAAAGTCACCTCCCCTCTACCGGAATCCCCACCTGATCGGCTGTCCCTTCCCCGCCTGGCTCGGGTTCCGGGCACGCTACCGGCGCCTGCCTGCGACTGGGGAGCGGTCCCCGGCCGCGTGTGATGCCCCGAGCGGCCCGAAAGGCAATTCCGGCCCAGCCCAGCCCAAACGCCCACTTCGCGCCCGCGATCGGACCAGCCAGTCACCGGCCGCCCCGTCCGAGCCGGCAGCAGTGGTTTGAAGGCCGCGTTGATCTTCCTATCTTCTTCCCTCTAGTCAAGAGAGACGCCCGAAGACGGCTGCCAACGCTCGGATATCGCCCAAGTCTTCTTGCAACACGCGATGCACGATGCACCGGTCTACCTCCAGGTAATCGTGCACGAGGACATTGCGGAAACCTATCATCCGAATCCAGCGTCCCTCGAGGGCTTGGTCGATGTAGCCGTGCTCGCGAAGAAGCCTCGCGAGGTCTCGGCTTTGCTGCACGAGGCCGAGGTTCCGCTCGGCAATAAGGTGGCTGGCCATGTCGGAAAGGGCTTCTATGGAGAGTTGCAAGAAGCGCTCGGCGCTGCCGTAGCGCTCCGGATCGGCCAGGAAGTCCTCGAGCCTGTATCCGCGCACGTGTTCCAGGATGGCCAGGTATTCTTCCAGCTTAGAGAGGCGCCGGCGGAGGATCTCGGGCCTAAGCACGGAGGAGCCTGTGTTTCAGCGCTTCACCCTGTATCGCCAGGATGGGGAGGAGATCGAAGTATTCGCGCACGGCGCGCGAGTAATAGGCGCCGTGGTCGAAGCCCTCGCGTGCGTACACGAGACGGTTGGGGCGCACCGCCTCGAAGCGTAGCACCACGTCCGCGCCGTCGAGGATAGCGAGGTCCACATCGTCCAGTCCTGCCGCGACCAAGGCAGCGAGGATGTCGAGGCGGCGCCCACGGGCCGCCGGGCTCGTCGGTACCACCGCGAGGTCCAGATCGCTGTGCGGACGCGCGCGGCCCTCGGCCATCGAGCCGAAGAGATAGACGGCCAGGACCTCGGGGAAACGCCCGAAGACGTCGGCGAGGCGTTTGGCGAGATCCGCGAAAGGGGAGGACGGGCTCATCGATGCGAGTAGTCTAGCACCGCCTTGCTGGGCTTCGGGTTGCTACAGGCGGCGACCAACCTCGGCTTCGCCTGGCTAGCGCTCCTCGGCCACGACTACGCCGCCATCGCACGCCGA
>JBQTJM010000215.1:0-8244 GCA_052387115.1 Gammaproteobacteria bacterium
GGGCTACGGGCATGAAGACGCTGCACGCGACGAATCGGCCGGCGTATTACCGCACCGTTTGGATCTCGGACGTCCACCTCGGCTTCTCGGGTTGCAAGGCGGAGTTCCTCCTCGACTTCCTACACTCGACGCGCTGCGATCAGCTCTATCTGGTCGGCGACATCATCGATGTCTGGTGCATGAAAAAGCGACTCTATTGGCCCCAAGAGCACAACAACGTGGTGCGGACACTGCTCGGTAAAGCCAAGCACGGCACGCGCGTCGTGTATGTACCCGGCAACCACGACGAGGTGTTCCGGGATTACGAGGGTCTGTCCTTCGGCAACCTCTCGATCCAGAACCGCGTGATCCACACCACGGCCGACGGCCGGCGTTTCCTGGTGACGCACGGCGATGAGTTCGACGTCGTGGTGCAGTGCTCCAAGGCCGTGGCGCTGATCGGGACCAAAGCCTACGACTGGCTCCTGCGTCTGAACGGGGTGGTGAACCAGGTGCGAAGGCGCTTCGGGTTCGGCTATTGGTCGCTGGCGGCCTTCATGAAACACAAGGTCAAGACTGCCGTGCAGTACATGTCGAGCTTCGAGTCGGCGGTGGCCTATGAGGCGGCCCGCCAGCGGGTCGACGGGCTCATCTGCGGCCACATCCATCGCGCCGAGATCACCCACGTGAACGGGGTCTTGTATTGCAACAGCGGGGATTGGGTGGAGAGCTGCACGGCGCTCGTCGAGCTTCATGACGGGACGCTCGAGCTGATCCACTGGTCCGACGCCTGTCACTCGCAGAAGCAGGTGCAGGCCGCGGCTTAATCCGAAGGGTTTGACCCCGACACGCATCGCCATCGCGACCGATGCCTGGCACCCCCAGGTCAACGGGGTCGTCACCACCTTGAAGCAGACGGCGGCCGAGCTCGGGGCGCTCGGTTTCGAGGTCCTGGTCCTGAACCCGGGGCTGTTCCGTACCATCCCCTGCCCGAGCTACCCCTCGATCCCGCTCGCCATCGCCCCCCGGCGGGGGGTCGCGGCGCGCTTGCGCGAGTTTGCGCCCCATGCGGTCCATATCGCCACCGAGGGGCCGATCGGGCACGCCGTGCGGCGTTATTGTCTCAACGCCGGCCTGCGCTTCACCAGCTCCTACCATACCCAGTTCCCGGAATACCTGCGGCTGCGCTGGCCAGTGCCGGTAAGCTGGACCTATGCCTACCTGCGGCGCTTCCACGGGAGCGCGCGCTTGACCTTGGCGCCGACCGTATCGTTCCGGGAACGGCTCGCGGCGCACGGGTTCCGCAACGTGGTGGTGTGGGCGCGCGGCGTCGATACCGGTCTGTTCCATCCGCGCGATAAAGGCTTTTTGGACGCCCCTCGCCCCATCGCCATGTATGTCGGAAGGGTTGCCATCGAGAAGAACCTGGAGGCGTTCCTGTCCCTGGATCTGCCGGGCAGCAAGTTCGTGGTCGGAGACGGGCCGGCCCGAGAGGCGCTCGCCCATCGTTATCCCGAGGCGCGCTTCGTCGGGTACCGGTATGGCGAGGACCTCGCCGCCTACCTGGCCGCGGCCGATGTGTTCGTGTTCCCGAGCCGCACCGATACCTTCGGACTGGTGTTGCTGGAGGCCATGGCCTCGGGCGTCCCGGTGGCGGCCTACCCGGTCCCCGGGCCGAGCGATGTGGTCATCCAGAACCGCACCGGCGTCTTGCACGAGGACCTGCAGAGGGCGACCCTGGAGGCCCTCAAGCTCAACGGCGAGGGATGCATCGCCCACGCCCGCCGTTACTCGTGGCGCCGCTCCGCGGAGGCGTTCGCCACCCTGATCGAGCCGGCGGGACCCTCGGCCACGTCCGCGCCCTTCGGGTAGACTAGCTCGCCAGGCCCCGTCGGTCGCCGCTTGCGCGGTTCATCGCAGAGGCGCTGCCGGCGGCTCGGGCGCCACTCTCTTGGGGTCTCCCTGCGCACGGGCACATGCCGCTCTTCAATAACAAGACCACGATCCGCGCCCGCGCCCTCCTGTTAGGCGAGCGCCTGGACCTGAAGCCGCTTCGGAACGCCGAGCAGCTCGCCGCCCAGCCGCTTACCCTGCCCATCGCGGACCAGGGGTGCGTGGTGCTGTTTCGCTACGGCGCCGCCGTGCTCTTCGATGTCCCGCCGCTGCAGGAGGTCGCGTTCCTCGATCACGTGAAGTCGCTGCTGGCCGATCCCCTGCCGGACCCCGAGATCGAGACCCTGGACCTCCACATCGCGCCCGACGCCAAGGACGGCTTCGAGCGCGATCAGCTCTACCTCCAGGACTTGGGCCTGGAACGCCTGCAGATCGTCGCCGACGTGCTCGCCAAGAGCGTGGTGCTGGCCGAGTACGAGCGTCGCGTGGCCGGCACGTTCGACCGCATCGAGCCCCTGGCCACGCGCCTGGAGCAGAGCGGCGGGGTCGGGTTTCGCGCCGGGGAGCTGATCCGGCATACCGGTCGCAACCTCCTGGTCATGCACCGCATGGTCGGGCGGGTCGAGGTCGGGGAGAAGCCCGATGCCCTGTGGGAACGGCCCGATCTCGAGCGCCTCTATCTACGGCTCGAGGACGAGTTCGAGCTGAAGGAACGCCAGTTGGCGCTGCACCGCAAGCTGGAGGTCATCGGCCACACCGTCGAGACCGTGCTCGATCTCCTGCAGTCGCGGCGCTCGCTGAGGGTCGAGTGGTACATTGTGGTGCTGATCGTCGCCGAGATCTTCCTGAGTCTCTACGCGTTGTTCTGGCATGGGGTCCCCTGATCGGGGCGCCGCGCGCCGCGGTTGCGATGACACGTTATACTTTCAAGCGTTTACCCGCAGCCGCCCGCCCGATCCACCCCGATATGGCCAGAGAGATCCGCTGTTACAGCGTCGCGGACCAGGGCGCCCTGGCGGCGTTGCGCGCCGCGCTCCGGGCCGCGGTCGGCGTCCGCTCGGCGCGCGTCCATGCCCTGTCCCGCACCTACTACGACACCCCCGATCGGCGCTTGTACCGTGCCGGGCGGGTGCTGGAGCTGATCGAGCGGCGCGGCGAGCGCAGCCTGCTCCTGCGAGCGCTGGGAAACGGCCGTGCGCTCGCGACCCAGGCCATCGCGGCGCCTCTGCGCTTCGCCAGGGACCTGCCCGAGGGGACCCTGCGGAAAACGCTGGCGGCCCTCGCGGGTCCGCGCGTGCTGCTCCCGGTGACGCGCGTGCGCTCGCGCGTCACGCCGCTCTCGGTGCTCGATAAACAAGGCCAGCTGGCGTTCATGCTCGAGCTCGACGAGGCGCGGCTGCGAAACGGCGCCCGGGTCGAAGAGCAGGCGCTGGGGTGCTGGGTGCGATTGGATGAGGGCGATGGGCCGCGCAAGCTGCGCGAGCGGGTCCAGGCGCTCATCGAGGACCATGAGGGGGTCGAGGATCCCGCCCGCGATCCGTTCGAGGCCGCGCTCGCGGCAGGCGCCGACCCGGCACCGGTGGATCTGGCGCGGCCCAAGGTGACCCTGGACCCGGCGATGCTCGGGACCGCAGCGGTGGCCCGGGTCCTCGGGGCCTATTTCCATACCCTGGACGCTAACGAGAGCGGCGTCGTCGCCGACCTCGATATCGAGTTCCTGCACGATTTTCGCGTCGCGACCCGTTCCTCGCGCTCGATCCTGAATCGCATGCGCGAGGTGTTTCCCGAGCGCGAGCACGAAAAGGCGCGCGCGGACCTCGCCTGGCTCGGCAAGATCACGGGTCCCAAACGCGATCTCGATGTGTTTCTCGGCGATCTGGACGAGCACACGGCACGACTGCCGTCGCTGTGGCGTCCGCATCTCGATCCCTTGCGTGCCTATCTGGGCCGACAAGCGCGGGTCGAGCACGGGCGGTTGGTCGAGGTTTTGACCTCGGAACGCTATCGGGGCTTCAAGCGCGATTACCCGGCCTGGCTGGCACGGGCCGCCAGGCGCCGGGTACAGAATGGACCCGGGGCCGGCCGCGCCGCCGACCTCGCCAGCCGGGCGATCCGGCGCGCCTACCACGCCCTCCTGAGCGAAGGCTTCGCGGTCATGGAAGACACGCCCGTCGAGGCCCTGCACGAGCTGCGCAAGACCGGCAAGAAGCTCCGTTATCTCCTCGAGGCCTTTCAGTCGCTGTACCGGGCCAATTCCGTGCGGCAGGTGGTCGGCGAGCTGAAACACCTGCAAGACTGTCTCGGGGCGATCGTGGACCGGGATGTCCAGCGCCGACTCCTGCGGCTTTTCGGCGATGCGCTCGCACTCCAGGACCAGGCCCCCGAGGAGACCGGCGTGGCCATGAAGATGCTCGAGGCGGTGCTGTGGGAGGAGGAGCAGGCCCACCGGGCAACGTTCGACGCGTCCTGGGAGCGCTTCGCCCGGCCACGTACCCGGCGGCTCTTCCGCACGCTCTTCGGGCCGGTCTCCGGCGCCGGCGGGGTCTATGGGGCGCGATCGATATAGGACCGTGGGTTGCGGTGACGAATAAAGCGCATCATTGTGGCGGGCCTGGATTTGGCGTTGGGCCTACACGCAGCAACAGGCTACAATCGGCCCATGTCGCAGGCAGAACGCATCAAAGAACTTCTTGGCTGGCTCAAGATTGTCTTTGCCGCACTGGTTGCCATCGACGTATCGCTAATCGCTTGGTTGGCGCAAACTTCCGTTCCGCTGACGCCGTGTCGGTAGTGTTGGCTGTCATCGCCGTTGCGTGCATTACCGCCGGCATCGTGGGGGCCTTTCATTATTAAATTGGCACGCGGCTTTTCGCCGCATTGCAGAGTTGGAGGACCTCTAATGGTTTGGGCCCTAGTGATTGCGGTGGTCATCTTCATCGGCGGCATGCTCGTGGTCGCCTACGAGGCGACAACCGCAGGCGAGAAATAGCGCCCCCGATCTCATCCCCGTAGCGCCCCCGCTTTGCCGTCCTCGACGACGAACGTCGCGAGGGTCGAGATCGGCGCCCCCGGCGTCTTCACGGTGTCCACGGCCTGCATTTCGACGACCGCGCGATCGCGCGACAGGGCGACGCGCGTGTAGCCGCGTCGCGTGCCGTCGGCGAGCTTCATGTGCGGGTTTTCGGGCAGGTCCGCGGCGATGCGCTCCGGCGGCCTGCCGTCGGAGCTGATGGAGGTGGTCACGAACTCCGTGGCCACGACCGGGGACCGGGGATCGTCGAAGTCGAGCTTGAGATCGGCGGCATAGAAGGCGTGGACATCGCCGCCCAGCACGATCGGGTTCGAGACGCGCCGCAGGGCGAGCGAGCGCAAGAGGCGCGAGCGGGCCGCGGGATAACCGTCCCAGCCGTCGGTCCAGAAGGACTGCCCGGGCCCGGGCGTCGGATCGATCCGGGCCATCAGGGTCTGCTGGGCGATGAGGTTCCAGCGGGTCCTGGAGCGGGCGAGGCCGTCGGTGAGCCAGCGTTCCTGCTCGGATCCGAGGAAACTGCGGTTCGGATCGCTGCGCTCCGCACACGCCTCTACGGTGTTGGAACCGCCCCGTCCCGGTTTGGGGCAGGCTTGATAGTCGCGATACTGGCGGCTATCGAGCAGATGGAATGCGCAGAGGCCCCCGAAGCCGATCCGCGCGTGGAGCCGCATATCGGGTCCCCTCGGGCGCGCGCTCGCGGGCAGGGGCATGTGCTCGTAATAGGCCCGGTAGGCGGCCGCCCGGCGAGCCAGGAATTGCTCGCGCGGTATTAGATCCTCGGAGCGGTCATTGGCATAGTCGTTGTCGACCTCGTGGTCATCCCAGATCACGACCCAGGGAAAGGCGGCGTGGGCCGCTTGCAGATCGAGATCGGAGCGGTACAGCGCGTAGCGGTTCCGGTAATCGCCGAGACTTACGGCCTCCGCACCCATGTGTGCGCGGACCGGGTGTTTTCCCCAAGAGCCCTCGTAGATGTAATCGCCGAGATGCACCACGAGGTCGAGCGCATCGCGGGCCATGTGCCGATAGGCCGTGTAATAGCCGTGCTCGTAGTGCTGGCACGAGGCGAAGGCGAAGCGCAGCGCTGGCTTCGCGTTACCGCCGGCCGGTGTGGTGCGGGTCCGTCCGACCGGGCTCAGCTCCGAGCCTGCCTTGAATCGATACCAGTACCAGCGCTCCGGCGCCAATCCCGTGAGCTCGACGTGCACGGAATGGGCGTCCTCCGGTCTCGCCAAGGTGACGCCGCGCCGCGCGATGCGCCGAAAGCATTCGTCATGGGCCACTTCCCACGCCACCTCAATGGGGGCGCCCGTCCCGCCACCCCGGAGCGGGTCCGGTGCCAGGCGCGTCCACAGCACCACGCCGTTCTCCGTGGGATAGCCGGACGCGACGCCGAGCGCGAAGGGATAGCTTGCAAATCGTGGCTTACGCGGCGCGGCGCGGACGATCGGGCTCGCGAGGGCGAACGCGCCCGCGAGCGCCCCGGTCAGGAACGCGCGGCGGGTGCATGAAGGTTCGCCAGCGTCTCCGTTCGTCGTGCTAGCCATGGCTTGCGCCTGGAGACTACCACGAAACGGCCTGCCCTTGTAGGCGCCGGTCGAAAACCGAGCGCAACGGCGGCCAACCCACCCTACATTACGGGTTCTGATTGCAGATCGTGGGTGCGATGCCGACGAGGTGGCGCGAGCTCAGCGCCGTGTCCGCGAAATCGGAAAACAGCCCATCCACGCCGAGGCAGTAGAACTGGAGATACTCCTCGACCGGATTGCCGCCATAGTCGCTCGCCAGGAACAATCCTTCGTTGCGGAAGGTAAAGGGGTGGACGAGGAGACGGGCGGCATGGGCGCGTGGTATGAGGTCCGTGGGCGGGAGGCGGCTAAGGTCGGCGTCGTTGACGGCGCCGTCACCGTTCACGTCATCGGCTCGGCCGTCGTTGTCCTGGTCGACGCCCTTGACGCTCACGATGTAGCGTTTCCAGGGTCCGATACCGTCCGCGTAGGTCTTGATCTCGGATAGGCCCGCATCGGTCAAGAGGTCCGCGTAGGTGCGCGGATCGCCCGCGAGCACGAAGTCGAAGGGGCGATTCGGGATCAGGGTGCCGTCGAGGGCGATCCCCTCGGCGTCGATGAGTTGCACCAGACGTACGCCGGTGAGCCGGTTCAACGCCTTCAGGTTGGCGACCTCGAAGGACTGGATGATCACCGGGTCGCGGCGTGTCGTTAATCCGTTGGCGTTGAGTATCGAAACCACCCGCCGTTCGAGTGGGAGCCCCACCGACTGGTGATAACTCGGGTGCTTGGTCTCCGGATAGACCCCGACCCCCAGCCGCAACGCGAGCTTGATCACCTCCCGAAATGTCGGGACCTTGAAGAGGCCGTTGAATTGCTGCGGGCGGAACGGGACGCGCTGTACGGCACGCAGGGTCTTGATCTCTGCGAGGGTGAAGTCATCGGCGAACCAGCCTTCCTCCGCGGCGCCGTCGATCGTCTTCTGGGTCCTGCGCGCGGCGAACTCCGGGTGTTCGGCGACATCGGTCGTCTGGGTGATGTTGACCTCGTGGCGTGCGATTAACGCCCCGTCCTTGGTCGAGACCAGATCGGGCTCGATGAAGGTCGCCCCCTGCCGGATCGCGAGCCGATAGGCCTCGAGCGTGTGCTCGGGCAGGTAGCCGCTCGCGCCGCGATGGCCGATGACGAGCGGCGGTGCGCCTGTGAGGGTCGGAAAGTTGCCGACCGCCTGGCACGAGATGGCGGCACCCATGAAAAGGCTGAAAAAGACCAACAGTCGTTTCGAAGTGTTCATTCGCTCCCCCCGCGTGTGATTACCCCTTGTGATATACCACGCACGGTCACATCGGCCCTGACCCCCTCCCAACCTCCCCCTTCGCAAGGGGGAGGGAAATCGATTCAAATCTCCCCCTTACGAAGGGGGAGTGAAATCGTTCAAGTCCCCGTTTACGAAGGGAGAGTGAAATCGTTCAAGTCCCCGTTTATGAAGGGGGAGAGAAATTGTCAAGTCTCCCCCTTACGAAGGGGGAGATTTAGAGGGGGTTAGGCACTCTATGACCGTGGCCAGTATAGAAGACCGGTGTGGACCCACGCCGCTTCGGCACAGCGTAGGGAGCCAGTATTACACTACGGAGACGGACTCATGAACGCCGAATGACACGGCACGGCCGCGGGCAGCAACGTCCATGGTACCGGCCATTCGTATACCACGCACGGTCACAAATCGCCCAACCCCCTCCCCACCTCCCCCTTGCGACCGGGATGGAAAATAGGGGACTCCCCCTTCGCAAGGGGGAGGGAAATCGATTCAAATCTCCCCCTTACGAAGGGGGA
>JBQTJM010000216.1:0-19708 GCA_052387115.1 Gammaproteobacteria bacterium
CAATGTGCTTTTCGACCGGCAGGCCGAGCGCGCCGTCCGCAAGGCCTCGCCGCTGCACGTGCCCGACGACCCGCGGCTCTTCCAGCAGATGCGCGAGATCGAGTTCATCTTCGACCCCCAGGCCTAGCCCCCCATGAAACGATCCCATCGCCTATGGCCGCTCGCGTTCTTGGTGCTGTGCTGGCTGCCTGAAGCGCGAGCCGTGCTGACCATCAAGATCACCAAGGGTGTGGAGGGCGCGTTGCCCATCGCCGTCGTCCCGTTCGGGGGCGACACCAGTCCGGCCCTCCCGGTGGACATGGCCCGCATCGTCGCCGCCGACCTCGAGAGCAGCGGGCGTTTCAAGCCGATGGCGCGCGCGGACATGCCCGGCCGGCCGGCGGAGCCCGCGGCCGTGGGTTTCGCCGACTGGCGCAGGCTCGGCATGGAGAACCTCGTGATCGGCAGGATAGGACCCGGCACCGAGGCCGAGTACGAGATCCAGTTCTGGCTCCTGGACGTCTACAAGGGTAGCCAGATCATCGCCTATCGCGTCCCGGCGGACACGGCCCAGCTCAGGCTCGTCGCCCATCAGATCGCCGATCTCATCTTCAAGGAGCTGACCGGCACGCGCGGGGCGTTCGCGACCCGCATCGCCTATGTCGCGGTGTCCCGGGCCGCAGCGGGCACGAAGGTCTATAAGCTGGAGGTCGCCGACGCCGACGGGGAGAACCCGAGCACCCTCCTGAGCTCGCCGCAGCCGTTGATGTCGCCGGCCTGGTCGCCGGACGGGCGGCATCTCGCCTATGTCTCCTTCGAGGGCTTCGGCTCTGCAATCTATCTGCAGGAGGTCCAGAGCGGCGTGCGCGAGACCCTGGCCGCTGAGCCGGGGATCAACAGCGCGCCGGCCTTTTCGCCAGATGGGGCCCGCCTGGCGCTGACCCTGTCGAAGGACGGCAACCCCGAGGTCTATGTCATGGACCTCGGTAGCCGCGCGCTCCGGCGCCTCACCCATGACCCGGGCATCGATACCGAGCCCGCCTGGTCCCCCGACGGCAGGAGCATCGCCTTCACCTCGGACCGCGGCGGCGGTCCGCAGGTCTATGAAATCAGCGCCTCGGGCGGCGCGCCGAGGCGGGTCACCCACGAGGGGGATTACAATGCCCGCCCGCGATACTCGGCGGACGGCAAGCTTCTGGCCTTGGTGCACGGCGATGGCCGCGGCTATCACATCGCGACGCTCGATCTCGCCGCCGAGCGCCTGGATGTGCTGACAGAGACGCGGCTCGACGAGTCGCCGAGCTTCGCGCCCAACGGCGGGATGATCATCTATGCGACGGTCGGGGCGGGTGGGACCGAGCTCGCGGCGATCTCGGTGGACGGTCGCATCCGGCAACAGCTTGCGGCCGGCGGCGGCGAGGTGCGCGAGCCGGCCTGGGGGCCATTTCGAGATTAATCGATGGCATTGGCCCCGCTGGCGCGCGAGAATAGCGCGCACCGGCGGAACGGTAAACTGGAGGAGACACTGTGGAGAACATCCGGAGCTTCGCTCTACCCATCCCGATCGGGGTCCTCATGATTGGGGTCTTGATATTGGCGGGCTGCGAAACGGTGGACGGCACGGGTAAGGAGGAAGGCGCGGCCCCGGTCGAGGACCAGGGCATCTCGCCCGCCGAGATGGAGGCCATGGACGCGCAGGCGCGGGCCGCCGGCGACCGGCCGGGCCAGTTCCGCAGCACCGGGCCCCAGGGCTTGGACGCCCAGGCCGGTACACCGGGTCAAAGGCGCGTGATCTACTTCGAGTACGACAGCGACGAGGTGAAGGCCGAGTACCGCCCCGTCATCGAGGCGCAGGCCGCCTACCTGGCGGGCCACCCCCAGACCGTCATCACCCTGGAGGGCCATGCCGACGAACGCGGCTCGCGCGAATACAACCTGGCCCTGGGCGAGCGGCGCGCGCTGGCCGTGCGCAGGCAATTGACGTTGCTCGGCGGCTCGGAGGGACAGGTCCGGACCGTGAGCTTCGGCGAGGAGCGGCCGGCCACGGACGGACACGATGAAGAAGCCTATGACCAGAACCGCCGCGTCGAAATTGTCTACTGAGCACGGGTCTACTGAGCACGGGCCCTCGCGCCCGCGACGGCCGGGGCTCCGGGGGGTTCTGGCCCTCTGCCTGGTGCTGCCGGGCGCGGCAGCGGGTCAGGACTATGTACCGGGCGCCGGATCTGTCGAGGGTCGCCTGGCGCGCGTCGAGCGCCTCCTCGATAACCGCGGTCTTCTGGACCTCCTGGGTGAAGTCGAAAAGCTGAACCGCGAGATCAGGCGCCTGCGTGGCGAGATGGAGGTGCAGCGGCACGGCATGGACAGGCAGAGCGCGCGGCAGGAGCGGCTGTATAACGATGTGGAAGCGCGCCTCGAAGCCATCGAGCGCGGTGCGGCCCAACCCCCCACGACCGACGGTGCCGCGCAAGCCCCGGCAGGGGCTCCCACCGCCCCGGCCACGCCGAGCGTCGCGAACGTCCCCGCGTCAGGGGCCGAGCCCGGCGCCTCGCAGACTGCCGACTCACAGCCGGACGATGAGTCGGCGCGTGGTGCCACACCGGATATCGGCGCTATCAGATCGGAGGTCCCTGGGTCGGCGCCGCTCACCGTCGCGGCCACGCAGCCACCCTCGGAGGATGCCAGCTACCAGTCCGCCTTCGATCTCCTGAAGATCGGCCAGTACGACAAGTCGATCACGGCGTTCGGCGACTTTGTCACCCGTTTTCCCGGCAGCCCGCACGCGGACAATGCCCAGTACTGGCTGGCGGAGGCCTATTACGTCACCCACCGCTATGAGCCCGCCATCTCGGAATACAACAAGCTCGTGGGGAGCTATCCCGAGAGCCAGAAGCTGACCCACGCCCTCCTCAAGGTCGGTTACAGCTATCACGAGCTCGGCAAGATCCCGGAGGCCAAGGCCAGCCTCGAGGACCTCAAGCTGCGCTACCCCGGCACTACCGCCGCCCGGCTCGCCGACGAACGCCTGCAGCGCATCCGCCTCGAACACCGATAAGAAATGGGGTCAGATTCGATTTATTTCTTGCAACCCCGGACATTTCCCGTACGCGGGAAAATAAATCGAGTCTGACCCCATTTCTCGTCTGACCCCTTTTCTCCGCATCACCGAGGTGTTCCGCTCCCTGCAGGGCGAGACGCGGCGGGTCGGCCTGCCCACGGTGTTCGTGCGCCTCACCGGCTGTCCGCTGCGCTGCCGTTACTGCGACACCACCTACGGCTTTCACGGCGGCCGGCGCATGTCGCTCGATCGGATCCTGGTCGAGGTCGGGCAACACGCGCCCCGCTACGTCACGGTCACGGGCGGCGAGCCCCTGGCCCAGCCGGCGTGCCTCGCGCTCCTCACGCGCCTGTGCGATGCCGGCTACCGTGTCTCCCTCGAGACCGGCGGGGCCCTGGACATCTCCGGGGTGGATGCGCGAGTCATGAAGGTCATGGACCTCAAGACACCCGGCTCGGGCGAGGCGCACCGCAATCTGTACGACAACCTGGGCTATCTCAACGAGCGGGATGAGGTCAAGTTCGTGATCTGCGATCGGAACGACTATGAATGGGCGCGGGCCAGGCTCCGGGATCTCGCCCTCCCCTGCGAGGTCCTGTTCTCACCGAGCCATGGTCAACTGGACCCGGCACTCCTGGCGGACTGGGTGCTGGCCGACGGGCTCGCCGTGCGTTTCCAGATCCAGCTTCACAAGGTCCTGTGGGGCGATGTCCCGGGACGCTGAACGCGCCGTGGTACTGCTCTCGGGGGGGTTGGACTCGACCACCACCCTCGCCATCGCCCGCGCCGAGGGTTACCTCTGCCATGGCCTCACGGTCGATTACGGCCAGCGCCACCGTGCGGAGATCGGCGCGGCGCGCGCGGTCGGCGCGGCGCTCGGCGTCGAGGACTACAAGCTCATGCGTCTCGACCTGGACCGCCTCGGCGGCTCGGCCCTGACCGATCCCGCCATCGCCGTCCCCGAAGCCCCGAGCGAGGGCATCCCCGTGACCTATGTGCCGGCGCGCAACACCGTGCTGCTCGGGTTGGCGCTCGCCTACGCGGAGGTCATCGCGGCCCGCGACCTCTTCATCGGCGTCAATGCCCTGGATTATTCCGGCTATCCCGATTGCCGGCCGGAGTTCATCCGGGCCTTCGAGGCACTCTGCCGGCTGGCGACCAAAGCCGGCGTCGAAGGCGCACGGTTTCGGATCCACACCCCCCTCATCGCCCTCTCGAAATCGGAGATCATCCAGACGGGCACGCGCCTAGGCGTCGACTATGCGCTCACCGTCTCCTGCTATCAGGCCGACGACACCGGCGGCGCCTGCGGTCGCTGCGATGCCTGCCGCTTCCGCAGTGAGGGCTTCGCCGCCGCCGGCATCCCCGATCCGACCCGGTATCGCTGAAGCGCCGGACGGCGTTCGCCGGCCCGCCGCCGGTGGGGGCGCGCCCGGTAAGCCGGGATGTGTGAAGCCAGCGGACGCTACTTCGGATGCGGGGATGTGCAACCCGGGCTAGCGGAGTGGAGCGGGTGATGGGAATCGAACCCACGCTATCAGCTTGGGAAGCTGATGTTCTACCATTGAACTACACCCGCATGGACGAGCCGGAATTCTACTGCATCGCCACCGCCAGTCAACGGAGGAGTCAGGGTGGGCAGGGGGTCTCGCTCAGCCATGGACGCCCGGCCACAGGGGCCGCGGCCACGATCGAAAACACCTATCGGATCGTATCGAACGCGAAACCGGGCCCGCAGTTTGGCTAATGTTTGACTACATCATTGTCGGTGCAGGCTCGGCCGGTTGCGTGTTGGCAAGCAGGTTGACGGAAGACCGCGCTTGTCGGGTGTTGTTGCTCGAAGCCGGCGGCGAGGACGACTCGCCGAGTGCCGCTGCCTCGGTCGCGAGACGGGCGATCTCGATGCGCGTCGCCTCCGCCTCCCGGCTCACGGTAAAGCTCTCGACCGTCCACGGCGACCCCAGTGCCCGCGTCCCCACCAGCCAGCCGGCATGGGTCCCGCCCGAGCCGGTGGCCAGCACGATGGATTCGGCCGCAAGGCCGAGCTGGCGGCATTGCTCGAACAGCTCGTGCGCCGCCAGCGTATGCCCAAGGGCGCCGAGGGCACAGGCGCCGCCGCGCGGAATGGGATAGGGGCGCTGGCCTTTGCGGCGCAGCTCCTCGCAGAGCGCCTCGATACCGCGATCCACCGAGGCGCGGTCCGGGTCGCCGGTGAACACCGCCTCGGCCCCAAGCAGGCGGGTGACACGGTAGTTCCCGTCGACCCGGTCGGGCGCATCGTCCCAGAAGACAGCGGCACAGCGCAATCCGCAGCACGCCGCCACCGCCGCCGTCGCGCGGACGTGGTTCGACTGAGCCCCCGCACCGGTCACGAGGACCTCGGCACCCTGGGCCATCGCATCGGCCACCAGCAGCTCCAGGCCCCGGACCTTGTTGCCCCCAAGCCCAAAGCTGATCAGATCGTCCCGTTTGAACCATATCTCCGGGCCGCCGGTCGCCCGGCTGAGTCGTCGCATCGGTAACAGCGGTGTGGGTAATTCCGCCAAGCGTTCGCGTCGGAGCTGCGTGAGGGCTTCCCAGGGGTTGGGTGGGCCTCTCGACCTGGAGTTACCGCTTGGCAAGATCGTGCACCTGTTCATCGCGCGCGGGTGATCGCCTTGAGTGCCCACGCCGCGCGCTAGGTGCTGGCAACTTTGAGGAGTGCCTCACGCCGGGTGCGCCCCGGTCAGGATGGCATCACGCACGGAATAACCTGGCGGCCGTGGCGCCGGTAGATGCGAAAGTCGGTATCGGTAGTGAGAATGACCGCGTCGGAGCGCATTTCGGTCATGCGTACCAGGCAGGCATCGGCGAGACTCATGGGGACGTTTGCATACTTTTGCATGAGCTTTAGCACGGGTTCCAGATCGTTGGCGAAATCGAAAGCGACGACCACGGAACGGCGGCGCAGAAGCGCGCTCAGTCCACGTGTGCCGCGTGCTCCGAGAAGATGAAAGGCCTCAGACAATACGGCTTCACACGTGCCCCAAGGCGGGGCCAGACGCGACGCCTGTGCCACCGCCCAGGGGTGATGAGCGTCGCGGCGACTGAGCAGCGCGACTACAAAGCCGGCATCAAGGAGCACCCTTGCGGCCATAGCCTGTGGCCTTCAAATAGTGCTTCTTTCGCGTGCTCAGATCACTGGGCAAGCCATCCACCGAGCCGATGAGATCGGCGATGGTATCGAGTGGCGCGGGTCGTTTTCGCATTGACCCGCTCGGGTGCCGCAAGCGCTCGCGAACGACATCAGACTTCGAGACCTGGCGCTCACGCGATTCCGCCTCGATTTCTGCCACCAGCGTCTCGGGCAATCGTACCGTCAGGGTCTTCATAGACGCAGTGTATTACGCAAATGCCAGTGACGCAATACTAAGCCTTCGGGCGCATCCGGGGACGCGCGCTGGTAGACGGGCCTCGGATGCGCCATGACGCGAAACGCTCGGGACGGCGTGCCCCAAATTCGCGAGCGGGTCTTTATCCTGGCGAGCATCAACGGCCGGATCTTCACACGGCCGACTTCGAGAATGGCTGGCAGGGCGGACCCCCCGTAAGAAGAGTCAGGTCTCCCGGCCGCAGGTTGGCTTGAGCGAGAATTTCTCCGGGTGCAATCTTGTGTATGTCTCCCGGCTCAGCAAGCAACCAGGTTGGGCGGTTGGCCCGGAGCGTTCCCCGAGCATCCTCGTCAATTTCCGTGCAGATTGAAACAGAGAACCCTGCCGCTTCAAGGCCGAGGTCGAGACCGCCCGCACCTGTGAACAGAGAGACCAACGTGCGAGGTGGCTGGTCCGCAATTCGAAGTTGTCGCGTCACGCGTGAGTCTCCACCGATCACGGGATCCGCCCGGCGATGCGCAACAAGCGCTTCGCTTCGTCAACGAAGGGCGTCATGCAAGACCTTGCCTTCAGGCCGGGCTCGGTACAGAACGTGGTCTTAAGGCTAAGAAGCGCTCTTTCCTTCAGGCTCACGGCTGTAGCAAAGTGAATTCCTTTGGCTTCAGGAAACGGCGGAATCCCTTGTCGAAACTGACCAGGTGATCGTGATGGGCCAGCACGGCAGCGGCAATCCAGGCATCGGGAATATCGTTGCCGGTCAGGCGATGGTGCTCGCACAGGCGTTCGAGCAGTGGCCATTCGCCTCCCAATCGAGGCATCTCCACTCCGGGGGAATTCAGCACGGCGCGCAGAAATGCGAGAGCGACGTCGTGTGGCGTCGGCTGAACAAACACCTTCGGGTGCGTGACCAGACGCAGAAACCCGGCCGCAACGATGGGATAAATCGCCAAGGGACGGCCTTTTTCACAATCCTCCAGTGCGACATCCAGCCAGGCCAGAGCCGGCCCGTGGTGTGGATGGTCCAACCGAGATGCGGCTACCAAGACGTTGACATCGGGTGTCATTAAGCGTCCGGATCATCGGCCGCATCCAACAGGGCACGGTTAGTCAAAGGGTCGGCCACAGACGCCGTCAATCCACCGCTCCCGGCATAGACGGGTAGCGGCGGTCGGCCACTGTCAGACCGTCCAGTTTGCGGGCGCAGCCGAAGGACCAGCCCCTCCTCGATCAGGCGGGTCAGGCTGGTCTGTTCCTGTGCGGCTACGGCCTTGGCTTTGGCCAACAGCGCATCGTTGATATCGAGCGTGGTTCTCATGGCATCCAGATGCGATTTCTGCATGACTGTAACACGAGCATGACGGTCGATCAAATCGATTCGCAGCCAAGTGTCGCTACGCCCCCGAGCGGAATCCGACTGTGGGCTCGTTGCTCCCAGAGCTTGTGAAAAAATCGTCACGAGCGAAGGGAGGTCGCGTTCCGCCGGAGCGCAGGAACCGCAGTGTATGTTGAAATACATGAGGATTCCGAGCACCGCCGGAACGCGAGATCCCGAGCGCAGTAGATTTTTTCACAAGCTCTCAGTGTTGCGGCTTCGAGTGCAGCATGATGTCTGCCTGACCTACGCCGAAGCCGGGCTCGAAGCATCCGAACCCGGCGAGCGCGCGCGGGCCGTTTGCAACAGCGCGTCCTCCGCCTTCCGGAGCCGCCGGCGATGCTGGCTGGTCCACGCGTCGGTTTCTGTCAGAGTCTGCTCGCATTGGGCGATCATCGCATTGATGGCCTCGGGTGCCGCGCCGCCCGGTGCGGCGCGTGTCGAGCAGTGAATGATGTTCCTTCTCCGAAAGGCGGGCATCGGGATCGTGCCATCGGAGATCTCGACGGCGCTGAAGCCCAAGGTCTTGGCGTGCTTCATGTGTAATCGCGGCAATGGCGCTCGACGAGCGCGACCTCGAGCAACGTACCGCCGGGGAAGGTCAGCACCTCGTGCTCGGCAAGTAGCGCCAGCTTGCGCTGCAGGACCTGCTTGGTGAGGAACACGGAGGTTCCGAAGCTGAGCTTCCAGTGGTCGATGCAGTGACCCGCGAGCTCGAGGGTATCGCACAGCAGGCCCAGGCCTACGCCCGTGTCGATGACCATCGTGACCCCGGCGACTCGAGGCTTATGCGTGCGATCGCCGATGAGGCTCTTGACGATGGGATCCCAGGCGAGATCAGGCATACGCCACACCCCGCGAGAGGAGACCAAGGGCCTGTTCGACCATCGGAAGGTCGGCACCCCAGGGAACCACCGCCGTCATGCCTTCGTGTTCGATGCCGAACTCGAGGAGGCAGCATTTGAGCAGGGTCGGGCGACTCGATCGCCGTCCGACTCGAACCGATGCGGTGCTCGCGGGCGAGCTTGGCAAGTGCCGAACGGTTGGCCGGATCCGTTTCAGGGGATCGTATCAATACACTATCAGTGGGCAAGGCCAGTACCTCAACGGCCTCGACACGGGTGAACAGCGCGTCCGATTCGATCCGTTGCACCGCCGCCACCGCTACCTCATGCCCTGCCTGATGTAGGACCACGACGTCGGTGCGCCGGTAGACCTCGCGTGCCAGCAGATGCGCGCAAATCGCCGCCTCGGTCATGGCCCCCTCATAGGGCTGATAGCTCACCCGACGATAGGGCAGGGGCACGAAGTTCTTCCGGCACTTGAGATCCCCGACCTTGAGCACTTCGCCACCCATACCCGCCGTCCGTCGTTCAAACCAGCGTAAACCTACGCGCCTGGTCCTCGGGCCTTAGCTCCCGCTCATGGATCCGTAACGGGTCCAGGGCTCGGATAAACTCCACCATCTCCGGTGTAGGTAGAGGGACCAGGCCGAGGTCCTCGCGCACCGGGAACGCGAAACCCGTGTTCTCGCGCACCTCGGCGACGTCGATATCCGGGTAAAGCGCGGCGAGCCGCGCATGGCCAGATCCATCGAAATCGAAGACCCCGAGCTCGGTGACGAGGCTATCGGGTCCCTGCCCCCGATAGCGCATCTCGACGCGCGTTTTTCCCTCGGCCGTACGATGTCCCAGGCTGGTGATGAAATCGCAGTGCTCGACCAGTCGAAACCGGCGTCGGCCTTTGGGATCAGGCGGTGTCCGGTGTGCGGCGGTCCAAATGCTCACATGTTGCACGTCGCACGACAGATTACAGCCGCCCCCCCCGCCGGCAGCTTGAGCTGCAGGCGCTCTTGCCCGACGCGGGTCACGTTCATGTTGCCCCAGCGGTCGATCTGTAGACCGGAGAGAAATATCCGGCCCAGACGCCCACTCGCCGCGAGGTCGAATAGCTCTTCGATGTCGAGGTGGCATTCGGCCTCGCGGTTCATCACCCAGTCGTTGGTGGTCGGGGCGAGGAACGGTGGGGTAGGGTTCACCCCATAGGTAGCGCCGGCAACGAGGACCAGGCGCGGTGCATGGGTTCGCCTCGCGAGGTGCAGCGCGAGTTGCACGAGCGACAGAGCCGAGGGGCCTGGTTTGCGAACGAATTCGGCGCGTCAAGCGGCCTTCTTGGCCAATTCCGCGCGCACCAGCTCCGTCCCCTGCACGAGCGCTCGCAGTTTCTCGATGGCGATGTAGCGCTGCAGCAAGATCAAACCACAGTCAGTCGTGACGCCGAGACGCTCCGCGGGCACCACCTGCAACAATCGCCGGATCCTATCCGCGACTTGCTCGGCGGTCTCCGTGATCGTGCTCTTAACGTCGATCACCCCCGCCCAGAAGCAGATATTCGCCGGAAGTGGGTGGGCCTTCATGATCTCGAGGCCGCTCATGTCGTCGCTGCGCCGGCCACAGTTCTCGAGATTCAGGACATCGATACGCGCTTGGTAGGCCTTCGGTACCACCGACGCGGTCGCCGCCGGTTCCTTGCCGTGCCGCTTGGTAAGGTCGAAGATCTCGCCCGCCCGGGCAGTATCGTCGGGTAAATAGGCTGGTGTGCCTCCCCGGCGTAGTTCCCAAAGCCGCCCTCATCGACGGCGAGCTTCGCTAAGGCTTCGGCCCGATCCTGGCGCACCACCGACCAGGCGACTGCGGTGGTGAGCGCATCGATCTGTTGTTGTGTATACTTCTCGATGGCCTCTTGTGCCTGCCTGGCCCGCCTGATGAGGTCGGCGACCTCAACAGTTATATTCGAAGTTTCGGTACTCATCGTTTCGCCTCACTGCGCTCTCCACGGCACTAAGGCTATTTTTTGGAACGCGGGCGATTCCGTGCCTGCGCCTGCAACTGCTGAAAAAAATCGGTCTCGGTGAGCTCTGCGACTTGACGCGCCTTTTTAGTCTCATCGATCTCGATGCGCAGGGTCTCGATCTGTTGATTGAAGCGTTGCTCGCGGGCCTGGACCTCCTGCGCCATCCGCTGGAAGACCCGGGCCAGTTGCCCAAGCTCGTCTGAACGCTTGCCCACCTCGGCTAACGTGTCGGCCACGAACTGACCCGACTCGACGGCGGCCGCGGCGGTAGTGACGCGGGACACGTCCCGCAGATAGAGCACCTCCTGGTCACGCAGCCGTTTCTTATCCAGGCAAGCCCCGATCCGCGCACGCAGCAGCACCGGGTTGAAGGGTTTGGGTAGGTAGTCTTCGGCTCCATGCTCGATGCAGCGCACGACGCTCTGGATTTCATCGAGCGCCGAGATCATGATGACGGGAATGTCGCGGAGGCTCGGGTCGGCCTTAAGCTGTTTAAGCGTCTCGTAGCCATCCATCTCCGGCATAAGCACATCGAGCAGCACCACATCGACGGGCTCGGCCCGGACCGCTCGCAAGGCGCGCAGGCCGTCCTCCGCCACGCTGACCCGATAGCCTTGCTGTCGCAAGCGCCTCGATAGCATGTCGCGGTTGACCTCGTGGTCATCTACGACCAGAAGATGCCCAGATGGGACAGCGTTCGTTTCAGGCTCAGCGGTCGCTACCCCTCCGTCGCCGTCGTCATCACGAAGCGGGAACAGATCGCCCGCCGCCTGCGGGGCAGATGGGCGCGAGCCGGTGGTCAGCGTTAGGGCGTTTATCATCCCGAGCAAGGTCTTACCTGCCGTATGGATCTTCTTGAGATCGCTCGTGAAAGGCTTGAGCTGAAGGTCTTCTGATTCCGCCAACAGCAATTCGCTATAGCCGATGATGTGGTTGATGGGTGTGCGCAACTCATGGCGTAGGTGGGAAACCGAGTATGGATCCGGGATCGCAGCGCCCCCCTCGGGCCCCGCCCCTGCGTCGATACCGGGCTCAGGCGAGTCATTGGCCGTCACGGGTCGCCCCCAGCACCCTTGTTCAACAGGGCTTCCATCTTCGCGAGCAGCTTGTCGATCTCGATCGGTTTCGTATCGTAGTCATCGGCGCCCGCTTCCATCGCCTTCTCGCGGTCGCCCGACATGGCATGGGCCGTCAAGGCGATGATGGGGATTTCTTGGGTCTCGGGCGCCGCCTTCAGGCGCCGGGTGGCCTCCCACCCATCGATCACCGGCAAGCTCATGTCCATCAAGATCAAATCCGGCCCATCACGCTGGGCCATCGCCACGCCTTCGGCCCCATCGACCGCGATGAGCACCTCATAGCCACGGCGCTGCAGACGCCGCCCGAGCATGTCTCGGTTCATCTCGTTGTCTTCTACCAATAATATCTTCGCCATTGCCTTCTTCTCCTACGCGACCTGGCCCAAGCACGCCGCGATCCGATCGCCAAGCTCTTGCAGCAGCTCTTCGCGCGCATACGCCCCTTTATGGACGATGTATTGTACATAGCCGCTGAGCCGCTGATGATCCTCCGCGGTGAGGTCCTTGGCCGTGACCACCACAATGGGGATCGCGCGCCAGCCCTCATGCTGGCGCAGGGCCTCGAGAAAGCTGAAGCCATCCATCTCCGGCATCATGAGATCGAGCACGATGAGCTCGGGTCGGTTCTCGGCGACCCGATCAAGCGCTACCCGCCCATTCTCGGCCTCCGCGACCACCCAGCCCTCTTGCTCCAGCATACGCCGCATCAGCGCCCGCAGATCCGCGTGGTCCTCGACCACCAGCACCGGGCAAGGTGGATGGGCGCAGCGGTACTTCTGTAGCACCTGGGCCAGATACGCCCGGTCGATCGGCTTGGTCAGGAAATCCGTCGCCCCCAGGGCAAAACCCATATTCTCCTCGTCGAGGATCGTCGCCATGATCACCGGGATGGGCGCCAGCTCGGGGTCAGCCTTCAATGCCGTCAACACCGCCCAACCATCCATCCCCGGCATCAATACATCGAGTAGGATCACCGCCGGCCGCAGCTCCTTGGCGAGTCGCAGCCCCTCCTCGCCGCTTCCCGCTCCCGCCATGTGCAGTCCCTGTTGTTGCGCCAGAAAGCGCTGCATCAACTCGCGCGCCGCCGGGTCATCATCGATGACCAGCACCGTCGGTACGCCCTTGGGCGGAGTCGAGGCGACATGACTCCCTTCCCCGTCCAGTGTCACTGTGGTTTTCGGCGCCACGTTATCGATGGGCAGCCGGATGGTGAAAGTCGAGCCCTGCCCCGGCGTGCTCTCCACCGTGATATCGCCCCCCATCATCTGACAGAAGCGCCGACTGATGATGAGCCCCAGCCCCGTACCGCCGTACTTCTTGGAGGTCGAGGCATCGGCTTGCGAGAAGGCCTGAAAGAGCCTCTTCATCTGTTCCGGGGAAATACCGATGCCCGTGTCGCTGACCCCGAAACGGAGCCAGTCCGCCCCGTCTACCCTCTCTCGCCCAACCGCCAGGGTGACGACACCGCTACTCGTGAACTTGCAGGCGTTGCTAAGTAGGTTGAAAAGCGCCTGGCGCACCTTCGTGAGATCGGCCCGCAGGGCCCCCAGACCCTCGGCACAGCGAACCTCGAGCCGGTTGCCGTTCTTCTCGACCAAAGGCGCAATGGTCGATACCACCTCCTGGAGCATGGCCGGCACGTCGAAGGTCTCGAGATGCACCTCCATCTTCCCGGCCTCGATCTTCGAGAGGTCCAGAACGTCATTGATCAAGGCCAGCAGGTGCTTGCCCGCCGCGCGGATCTTCTGTAGGTCGCCGAGATCGTTGTCTCGCCCCGCATCTTCGGCCTCCTCCGCGAGCATCTCACTATAACCGATGATCGCGTTGAGCGGGGTGCGCAGCTCATGAGACATGTTGGCTAGAAATTCTGACTTGAGCCGCGTGGCTTCGAGCGCCGCGTCACGCGCCTCTGCTAACTCACCGTGGACGCTCTCCAATTGCGCCTTCCGCTCCTCGGAGAGTTTCACGGCTTGAATGAGCATGAGAACTTTTGGAACGAGGGGCGGGAGCACTACAGCGGTCGCCACCGAAACCGCTGCAGTAATGAGCTTGACGTACCCTGAGAGCCAGTACGTCGGCTGCCAGATCGTCCACACCTCCATGAAATGAGTAACGCCGCAGGCGATGATGAATAACCCGAAGGCCAGAAAGACCCATTGAAAAGGTATGTCGCGGCGAGCGCGATGGATCAGATAGACGAGTGTAATCGAGATCGCAAAGTATGAGAGTCCGATCACGAGGTCGGTGGTCAGATGCATTAACCATAGCTGCGGCACCCAGAGGTAGCACACGCCGTGGGGCATAAACGTCTGCTCTCCGACGCTGGTCGCGAAAAGGTTGGCCGCCAACCTGGGCCAAAGAAGCAGCAATAATGCGGGAGGTGCCAGCAGCGCAACGCTATAAGAGAGCATTCGCCAATGCGGCATCTTTAAGATACTCGCCAAATCACGGCGGCGAGCCTCAGATATTTCACGTCTAGGCATGAATCAGTTCCCCTGGTGGCCAACCTCTCAGCAGCTCGCGCGAGCGTTCCCTCTAACTATAGCTGAAGCGGACACCACTTCGCGGCTGCGCCCTGTCCTCGCGGCCGAATGGCCGGCGACTCGGAGCTGCGCGCGGAGTGCCGCTTCGCCCATGGCTCGATCGCTTTCACTCGGGGCACAAAGGTCGCTTCCTTGGTATGCCTCGCGAGTCCGCTGAATCTCGCACTCGTTTAGCTCGTCTAGGCCTTGGTAGAAATCCAGGTTGTCTAGGTGTACGAGGAAATGCCAAAGCGAGATCCATGAATTCAAGCCATTCCTAAACTTTGGGAGCATGTTGGGTGTCAAGCGTTGGGTATTCATAGAGATTCTCCTCCTATGTTTCTGTAGATTCGATGATCGAGCTTTACCTGGTCTGCACCCTCACAGTCCTCTAGCGCAAAGTCTACGCCAGCCGCGTGAAAACCCTGGCAAGGTGTATGTAACCTATTGTCTTAAGAAGATTTCTGCAAGCCTAATAAGGAAGGCGAAGGAAGAAACGGCACCGCTTTCAAGGGGCCTTTGGTCCCAATATTTTGGGAGCGTCCCAAGATATTGTGAGCGGTCAGGCGGGGCGGGTGATGCCGAGTTTCTTCATGCGGAATTCCAGGGTGGAGGGTTTGAGGCCGAGACGCTCGGCCGCGCCGCCCGTGCCGCTCACCCGCCAGCCAACCAGCTCCAGGGCATTGAGGATATGCGCCCGCTCGGCCTCCTCCAATCGATCGATCAATCTATCGATGCGCGGCGGACTCCCCTGCGCCGCTGGCCCTGAGGCTAAAAACTCCTCATCGAAGGCGATCTCGGCCCCGCGGGTGAGGATCAGTGCCCGCTCGATCATATGCTGTAGCTCCCGAACGTTGCCCGGCCACTCATGGGCCTGCAAGGCAGTCATGGCGCGCGGGGGGACGGTCGTGAGGCGTTTGCCGTACTTCTCGGCATAGGTACGCACGAAGTGCTCGATGAGCAGCGGCAGGTCCTTCTTGCGTTGGCGCAAGGGCGGTAGCGTGATGGGAAAGACGTTGAGGCGGTAAAAGAGATCGGGGCGGAAGCTGCCCTCCTTCACGTGGGTCACGAGGTCACGGTTGGTGGCGGCAATGATGCGCACGTCTACTTTGCGGGTCTCGCTCCCACCGACGCGCTCGAACTCGCCCTCCTGTAAGACGCGCAGGAGCTTGGTCTGTACCGCGAGCGGCAGCTCGCCGACTTCGTCGAGAAATAGCGTCCCCTGGTCAGCAAGCTCGAAGCGGCCGAGCTTGCGCGAAAGCGCCCCGGTAAAAGCCCCTTTCTCGTGGCCGAAGAGCTCGCTTTCGACCAGGTCGTTGGGAATGGCGGCGCAGTTGAGCTTGACCAGGACCTTGTCCTTACGCTGGCTGAGGGTATGGATGGTCCGCGCGACCAGCTCCTTGCCGGTGCCGGTCTCGCCCAGGATGAGCACGGTGGCCGCGGTGGGGGCGACCTGCTCGACCTTCTCCAGTACCTCGCGCAAGTCCTGGGAGGCGCCGATGAGGTCCTCCTCCGCCTGGGACACCCGCAGCTCCTCTTGGAGATAACGATTAAGACCCTGCAACTGCTGGCGCTCGGCCTCCGCTTTGTGGCGCTCCTGCACATCGCGGAGGATGATGGTGTAGAGCGGCTGGCCGTTGGCCTCGGCATGGGAGACGGTGGCCTCGACGGGGAAGGCCTCGCCATCGGCGCGCAGCGCGCTGTGACCCTCGGGCACCCAGATCGGGGGCTTCGGGCCGGCCGGCTCCGCGCCCACGTACTCGGCGAGCACCCGGCACAACCCTTCCGAGAGAATTCGTTTACCAGGTCCGCCGATGGCGTCTGTTGCCTGGCATCGGAACACCCGCTCGGCCGCCCGATTGAAGAGGACGATACGACCCGCTTCATCGAGCGTAATGATCGCATCCATCGCGCTCTCGATGATGCGGGAGAGCCGCTCCTCGCTCTCCTGGAGACTGCTTTTTAGTCGTTGGAGCGCGAGATGGGTGGTAATGCGCGCGAGCACCTCCTCCTGCTGGAAGGGCTTGGTGATGTAATCGACGGCGCCAAGTTGTAAGCCCTTCACCTTATCGACGGTGTCGGCCAGCGCGGTCATGAAGATGACCGGAATATTTTGGGTGCCGGGATCCGCCTTGAGCCGCTCACAGGTGGTGAACCCATCCATCTCCGGCATGAGTACATCGAGCAGCACGAGATCGACCGGCTGGGTCTGGATCAACTCCAAGGCCCGATGGCCATCCTCTGCTACACTGACCCGGTAGCCTTGCTGCCCTAATCGCCGGGAGAGCAGGTCGCGGTTAACATCATCGTCGTCCACGACCATGAGGTGCCCGAATGAGCGAGCGGTGACGTCAAGCCCGGCGCTCACGGGCACTCTGTCAGTTTGTTGCTGGGATCCATCGCCCGCTAGACGCGGGACAGGTGACTGAGAGCCGGATCCGGGTGTGGGCGAAACGACGATGGAATCGATGAGGGCTAAGAGCGTGACGGCGGCCGCGTGGATGTTCTGGAGATCGGTGCTGAAGGTTTCTAGCTGCCTGCCCTTAGCCTCCTCCAACAACAGCTCGCTGTAACCGAGAATGTGGTTTAACGGCTGGCGCAATGCATGGCGGAGGGTGGCAGAGGAAGCTGCGCCAGGTTCTTGCGCCTGAGCATCCTGCTCAACCCCTGTCGCTACCTTCTGCTCGGTTGGGTCGGGCATGTCACCTCTTTCACCTCGCTTCGAAACGGGTGCCGAGCTTGGCGTTGGAGAGTTGTTCTTTGAACATCTTTCTCGCCCAAAGATAGTTGAAGCGTACCACAGAAAAATCGAAGGCCGTACCCTCTTTCATGTGTGGATTCAGAACCATAAACTTGCAGTTTGACGCCTCTCGCGCTTTCAGGACCTGGTATTCCCAGACCTCATCTTCCAAGCGGTGCATGGCATTCAACATGCGCTGAATAAACCCCACCGGTTTCGTGATGCGGCCCGAGTCGCTAAAGTGGGTGCAGATCACTACCAGTTGGCTCTTGCGCCCCTCCCGATGGTGCTCTTCAATGATCGAAGGCAGGGGGGTCTTTTCGACGACGGCACCATCAAAGTAACCGTAGTCTCGACCGTTCCAATCGGGGATCGGAAACACCACGCCGGGGATGCACATCGATGCCGTGATGGCGTTCACTAACGGCCCCTGGCGGAAGACGATCTTTTGGGCGTGCCCGTCATCGGTACAGGCGATCACACGAAACGGGATCTCACAGTCCTCGAAGCACTGGACCCGAAGCCCGTGTGCTATCGCCGTACGAAAGCGGCGGCCGCGCACCAGACCGTCGGGTAATTGCTTGAAAAGAAGCAGACGCGCCAGTCCCACGCCCAGGACTTCCCAACGAGCAAAATCCACAGCGCCCTTGCGATCGAGCTCGTCGACGAGCGACAGCATATGGTCGACGGATAGCCCGGTACTCCAGCCTCCACCAACGATGGCGCCCACCGAGACGCCCCAGATCTCCTGAATATAGGGTCTGAGCTCGAGCTCTGTCAAGAGAGCAGCAAGGGCGAGGTTGCCGGCCAGGCCAGGCGCACTTCCGGCACCGAAGCCGATCGCCAGATGGTTGTCCGGGTTAGAGGCGATCCGTTTCAGGATACGGTAGTGCGAGGGGTTGCAGGGCGCCTCGATCTCCTCGCGCTGCGCCATGAGCTGCGCCACGTAGTCCTGCTCGGCGGCATCGGACATCATCCGCTCCCGGGGCCTTATGCCTCGCTCGATATCGGGCGGCCGCGATTCATGTGCTCAGTATGCGCTGGGTAATGTCCCGGATGCTGAGGCTGATTGGGTGCTCGGGATAGCGATGGACGAACAGGCCTTCGCTCGCGAGCTCAGCAAAGTCTTCGCTCAAAGGGATCATTCCGATGATCTCGTGGCCAAAGACCTCTTGCAGGCGCGCCCGTAGCTCGGCCGGATCGAGGCGTGCGTACACCTTATTGGCAATGAGGTAAACCTTTGGGACCTCCAGCTTGGCCGCGATTTCGGTCAGCACCGCCGTGCCGTAGTAGTCCTGCTGATCGGGCCGGATCAGGATGATCAGGACATCCGAGAGCGTCGCGGCGAGCATGCTCTCCTTGTTCAGCCCGGGGTGGGTGTCGATAAATAGATAGTCTAGATCGAATGCGTCCAGCAGTTCATCGAAGTTGTCACTCAACCGGTTGATGTCGTAGCCTTCCTCAAGGAGCTGAGTAATGGCCCGAGCGTTCAACGACGCCGGCACCAACCAGCATTTCCCTTGGGCCTCCGGACCGGCATGCTCGGAGACGTCGTACGCGACTTGCGTGATGGCGCACTTACCGCGCAAGAAGTCGTATAAGGTCAGTTTGATGCGCTCTTGATCGAAGTTGAAAAGGATGTGGATCCCGGGCGATTGCAAGTCCGTATCGAGCACCGCCACCCGTTTGCCGACCGCCTGAGCACAAACGGCGATGTTGGCGGTCATATTGGATTTCCCGGTCCCGCCGCGATAAGAGTGGATGGTGACAATCTTTCGTTCCCCCATCTTTGCCTCCTCAGTTCCACGGGCAAGGACTTACCCTCACGAACCCCCACCGGTTCGCGCCTTTCCGTAAGAAAAAAGGTGAGTGGCCTACACTCCAAAAAGCAACCAGAATAGGAAGCTTAGAAAGCGGGTGATGGGAATCGAACCCACGCTATCAGCTTGGGAAGCTGATGTTCTACCATTGAACTACACCCGCATCGGGGCAAGTCATCATTCTATGCTATCGCCTCCGCCAGTCAACGGCAGGGTAGGGGCGGGGGCCTCGCTCTAGCGACGGGCGCTCGACACCGGCCATAAGGGCTGGGCCGTCTGGTCGAAGGCTTGCCAGAGGTCCGCGATGCGCCGACCATTCGCGGGGTGGCGCAGATCGGGGGCGATGTCGGCGAGCGGCCGGAGCACGAACGCGTACTCCAGGATATCCCGGCGCGGCACCTCGATCCCGTTGGTGCGGAACACCCGGTTTCCATACAACAGGATATCGAGGTCGAGGGGGCGGGGCGCGTAGCGCGGCGCCTCGGGGCGGCGCCCGTGGCGGTGCTCTACGCTGGACAGCTCGCCGTGCAGGGCGAGGAGGTCCAGCTCCGTATCGAAGCCCACCACCAGGTTGTAGAAACGCGCCCCGTCGAAGCCCACGGCTTTGCTCTCGTAGACGGGCGAGACCATGAGCGGGGCGAAGCGCTCGCGGAGCGACTCCAGGGCGCCCGCGATGCTGGCCTCGCGCGCGACGTTGCTACCGATCCCGAGGTAGACCCTCGGCATCCCCGTCCTCCAGCCGGTGCCGGACGATGACCACACCCACGTCGCGCACCCCGCGTACCGCCCCCTGCTTGTTGACCGACAGGCGCAGCCACGGCACCGGGAACTCGTCGAGGACCAGCTTGGCCACGGCCTCCGCCAGCGCCTCGACGAGCTGATAACGGCTCTGCTCGACGAAGGCCGTCACGCGC
>JBQTJM010000217.1:0-1650 GCA_052387115.1 Gammaproteobacteria bacterium
GGCCTTGATGATACGGGTCGAGCAGGCGGCGGAATTGACGCGGCGCGTCGGCTTGTGACGAGGTGCGTCAGCTTCGGCGAGGGGGTTTACCCCGGCGTTTACCCCCACCCTAACCCTCCCCCGCTCCGCAGGGGAGGGGACCAAAGATCTCCCTCCCCTGTCCGTGTTTTTTGCGGACGGGGGAGGGTCGGGGTGGGGGCCAGGCCTTTCAGCCGCTGACCAAGCCCCGTCTCCGCCTGACGCGCCTGGCCCCCACCCTAGCCCTCCCCCGCTACGCAGGGGAGGGGATCGGGGATTTCCCTCCCCTGTCCGCGCGTTTGCGGACGGGGGAGGGTAGGGGTGGGGGCCAAGACTTTCAGGCGCTGACCAAGGCCGGTTTGGGCCATAGCGCTTCAACCAGCCCCCGCACAGCAGGGAGGGCATGCGAGATGCCTCACCATCGACATGAACAGGCCACGCTGGCGTTCCTCCGAAACCATCCAATCGCGCGCGCGCGAATTGCGCCGCGCCACGACGCCTGCCGAGATGAAACTGTGGCGACACCTTCGCTATGGCCAACTCGGCATGCAGTTTCGGAGGCAGCATGCCGTGGGTTTTTGCATCGTGGACTTCTTCTGCGCCAAAGCCAAGTTGGTCGTCGAGGTAGACGGCGACAGCCACGGCGACCCCGCGCAAGCGGAGTGCGATTCGGAACGTAGTCGTTGGTTAAGTGAGCAAAAGAAGTATCGTGTCATTCGATTTTGGAACGATCAGGTGCTGTACGAGACTGAAGCCGTGGTGGCGCAGATCGTCGCGGCGTTACCCCCACCCTGACCCCCCGCTACGCAGGGGAGGGAACCGGAAACCCCCTCCCCTGTCCGCGCTTTCTGCGGGACGGGGGAGGGTGGGGTGGGGGCCAAGCGCGACGTTCGCTGACCAAGCCCGTTCCCCGCCGCGGCGCCCTTACCCCCACCCTAACCCTCCCCCGCTACGCGCAGGGGAGGGGACCGGAAACCCCCTCCCCTGTCCGCGTTCTTTTGCGGGTGGGGAAGCGTGGGGTGGGGGTCCGGCGAGGTGACGCTGACACGATGCTATACTGAGGGCATGGCGACGGTGACCTTCGATACTCTGAAGTTCGTCGAACGACTCAAGGCCGCCGGGGTCCCGGAGGCCCAGGCCAAGGCCTTCGCCGAGGCCCAGCGCGAGGTTTTCGCCGAGGCGCTCGATTGAGCCTCGCTTCGCACTCCGATTTGGAACGCATCGAGCGTAAACTGATCGAGCACGATGGGGAATTCAAGCTCATCAAGTTCATGCTGGGCATGCTCATCGGCGGCGTCGTCGCGTTGGTCCTCAAGTCGTTTTTTTGACTTGAAGGTAGGGGCGTAGCCGGCGTTACCCCCACCCTACCCTCCCCCGCTGCGCAGGGGAGGGGACCGGGGCGGGGATCTCCCTCCCCTGTCCGTGCTGTTGGCGCACGGGGCAGGGCCACGGTGAGCGGATCAAGAGACGCGAGCTGACCGTCCGGGTATCGCCCTTAAAAGCATCCCAGACAGCGCCCGAAGGTATACCCCGCCGGCTCCTGGACCAGGACCTGCCCCGCTTCGTCCACATTGCCTCCGATGAAGCTGAAAGGCAAGGTCACGATGAAGAGAGCCGTCCCGAGGATGGTCG
>JBQTJM010000218.1:0-3377 GCA_052387115.1 Gammaproteobacteria bacterium
CTGATGGGGACCTCTGGTACGCCCAAGGAATCGAAATTGACTACGCTGCGACTGGCGCAACAACCGATGAAGTCAAGCGTAACTTCGAGGCCGGGCTTGCTCGAACAATCGAGTTGCACCTTGAGCGATGGGGGACGATCGATCGTATCCTAAAGTATGCGCCGTGCGGCACAGCGGGCTGGTGGATCTGCAGCGGGGCGATGCGCTCGAATCGATCTTCGCCGTGGCCTATGCCCTGGTCATCGCCGAGGAAAGCCTGCGCCTGCGCAAGTCCAAGCCCGTCATGGTCGCGGCCAACGCCTGCGGTGCCTACGGCCCGTTCGGCGACATCGCGGTGCGGCAGAAAGGCGTGGTGTGTCGTTCGAACAGTTCCTGGAGTTGTCTCAGAAAACAAAGCATGCTAAGGCTTAAGCGTGCGCTCGCAAGATGTCGTGCCCTGCTCGTACCCTGCTCATAGGTATCTAAACGCCAACGCCGCGATGATGGTCGGTGGTAGGGCGGCCAGCAGCAGCCCCATTGGATGTACCGCTTCATCCTCGAAGTGCCTGCGCAAGATGGCAATGCCTGCGGGATTGGGCGCGTTGGCAATGATGGTCAGGCCGCCGCCCGTAACCGCGCCGGCGACCAAGGCGTATTTGAAACCATCGGACAGTCCTTCAACCAGTGATCCGAGGTAGGTCAGCGCCGCGTTGTCGGTGAAAGCCGTCAGAACGGCCGCACCGAAGAACACCGCTTCACTGCTCATGCTCATCAACACCGGCTGCAACCACCACTGCTGTTGCCCACCCAAAACAACCAGTCCCGCCAGAAAGAAGGCGACCAACAGGCCTTCACGGATGATCAAGGGGTCTTGGTGCCGTTGATAGGCGTGGGCTACGCCGAGGAAGAAGAGAAACAGGCCCATGAACATCGCCGGGTGATGAGCGAACACCACGACGCCTACCAGGAACGCCAGATGAACCAACACCAAAACGAGAGGCACCGCGTCACTGCTGCCGCGGCTGTCTGCCTCTGCGCGGCGGTTCCTGGGACCTCGTCTCAGTCGACGCGCGCTGCGCCTCCCGCGGCGACGGCGCGCCCGGCTACCGCTACCATCCCCTGGGTTTGCGGTTGGCGTGTGTGGCTCCGGGGACAGTTGGCCCAATTCCCTCCGGAACAGCAACGTGGCGCCCAGGGCATTCACGGCGACCGCGATGGCGGCCTTCCAGCCAAACGCCGACATCATGAAGGCGATATCCCAGTTCCATTTCCCGGCGACCATCAGAACGGGCGGTGCGGCAAACGGTGTCAAGGTGCCCCCGATGGAGATATTCACGAACAGCGCGCCCAACGTCGCGTACTTTAAGCCCAATGAAACGCCGCGCGCCAAGATGCGCTCGGCCAAGATCAGTGCGGCCAGTGTCATGGCCGCGGGCTCGGTGATGAACGATCCCAGCAAGGGAACCAGCGCCAAAACGGTAAAATAGAACCCCATGCTGCCCGGCAAGGGGATGGCCCAAGCCACGAGGCGCACGCCGGCCATGGCGGTTCGCAGGATCGGACGGGTGCCCGCGATCACCATGATGGCAAAGACGAACATCGGCTCGGTGAAGTTGCGCGAGCCGATGTAGCGCGTTGCCACCGTTGCGCCATCGGTGGCGAACATCGCCACGACCAGAACCAAAGCCCAGAAGCCGAACACCACCTCGACTTCACCCAGCAAGTGCCACAACCCGGCATGAGCAGGCCGGCTATGCGCCAAGTGCTCGAAGAACTTGGTGGCAAAAGTGTGCAAGATCGCAACCGCAAACAGCGCTGCGCCGATCAGTTCGATGGTGGTTGGTGTCACACACTCCTCCTTGAAGCGGTTTCTCGCCACCCGTGGATCTGGACAGCGAGGCATTCAGCCTCCGCGATTACAAACCCGCTGTCAAGCCCTTCGACATCTTCATCAGCATGAAGCGTGTGGAATGGGATACCTTGATGTTCTTCTACGGTGTGATCTGTGCGTGGGTGGGCTCGGGGCCCTGGGATATCTCGCGCTCGTTTCCGATTTCTTGTACGCGGATCTCGGCCCCACGGTCGCCAACGTTCTCATCGGCGTCCTGTCGGCCGTGGTGGATAACATCCCCCTCATGTTCGCGGTGTTGAGCGTCCATCCCGATATGAGCGTCGGTCAGTGGTTGTTGATCACGCTCACGACCGGGGTCGGCGGGTCGCTCCTGTCCATCGGCTCGGCCGCCGGTGTGGCGCTCATGGGACAGGCAACGCGGGTACTACACGTTCTTTTCCCACCTCAAATGGACCTGGGCCATCGCCCTCGGATACGCGGCCGGCATCACCTCTCGGTCAATGCGGCGTTATTATGACCCTTTCAGACCGCCCAATCAACGCCCGGCCCGCCCGGACGAACCAGTACCCGTTGCGAACCCGCATTGAATCTCCTATCCTTCCGAGGCCGGGAGAGACCGGCTACCACCAAAGACAAGGGGAGCGACGCATGCCCGCCCAGGAAACCTCATTCAAGAAGCTTGTCGAGGTGCCCGTCCACTACGATCGGCTCGACCCGCCCGACGGCTACGGGAGCAAAGGAAGGAGCAGAACGTTCAAAGGCACCACCAAGCTGAAATCGACCCTGGAAGACTGTTTCGAAGACCTTTTCCAGGTTTGGAACCGTGAAAAGCCGTCGATCATCCTGACCGCGGGCACGATCGGCGACGGAGGAGGCGCGCACGGACAAGGCCTCGCGTTCGACCTGGATGGATTCTACTGGGGCGACCAGAAATTCATGATGTTGTTCTATCCCACGGACAGGGTCTTCTATCTTGGGATCAACGCGCACCTGTTTTTGTATTTTTCACAGGTCTTGAGCTATCACTATCCAAGACACGACGACCACTTCCACGTGGACTTCAATTTTTCATTCAAATTCCGTCCCGAATCGAATGCGCAGACGTTCTTCTTGCAGGCCTGCCTCAAATATCTTTTCGGCAAGCACATCGGGAACACCGGAATCGATAACGACGGCGTCGACGGAATATTCGCACACGACACCGAAACGGCGCTCAACCAGGTTCTAACAGGACTCGGAATCACTGGCGGTGTGACGAATGCGGCAGGCTGGAAGAGGTTCCTCCTGGTATGCCGCGAAAAGGCGTTCTCCTGAATGCATCCGTTGCGCGGGCGGCTTTCGTTTGTCAATTCGAGGTGACCCGGTTTGTGGATTAAAATGCGTATAAGGCCTGCTTAAAACTTCTCGACCCAAGGCCGTAGATCGAGCTCCAGCGTCCAAGCACTGCGCTGTTGCCGGTGTATCGCCAGGTAGGCATCGGCTATCGCATCCGGTTCAAGCAGGGAATCGGCACCCCGTTCCCCCAGCACATGCTGGTAGCGTTCGG
>JBQTJM010000219.1:0-2029 GCA_052387115.1 Gammaproteobacteria bacterium
CGATAAGCCAGCGCCGGATCTCGTTCGTGCCACCGCCGATGTCGTAGACCTTGGCGTCGCGCAGGAGGCGCCCGGCGGGCGAGTCGTTCATGTAACCCCTGGCGCCCAGGCATTGGATGGCCTCGAGCGACACGCGCACCTGGTCGGCGAGCTGTTTCGTGGATATGGCGAACACGATGACCGCGATCCCGGGGCGCCCGTTGACGGCCCGGCGCCGACGGTCACACCCGCGGTCCTCGAACTCCTCGACCGGCATCGTAAAAGCCACCTTCTTCTGCATCGGCGAGCGGGCGATGCGCCACCCTGCGCTATGCCTATCCTATCGCTTTTCGATCGGGCAAGGATCTGCCGTCGGGCGCTCACCTCACAGGATATGACACGGATGTCGGCCATACCCGCCCTCCGACGAGGCTTACTTCCTACGGTTCCTGCCGGTCGCTGTACCTCGGCCGGCACGGGTGCCGCGGCACCGGACACCACCCCCAAGACTCACTCTCGAGCCACTCCGTTGCAAACCCGCGTTGGATCTCCTTCGATCCGGAGCGTCAGTCCTAGCTAGGCGGCGTATCCAGAGGTCGCCCACGATGCTCGCAAGCAGGCGCAGCACGCCCCGCGTCCGCTGGAAGTCGGGATGGCTGCCCCAGCGGGTGTAGAGCGCATCGATGAGCAGGGGGTGGAACGGATAGGCCCGCTGGAGCTGCTCGCGATACGTGTTCTTCGCGGCCTCCGAGGGCACCTCTCCGGAATGCGCCGCATACATCCCCTGGTAGACCTGGGCGACTTTCTTCGGATAGTCCGGTTCGCTGTCCGGTACGATGGACTCGAACAGGCGGGCGCGGACGACCTCGTAGATTTCCTCGTCGGCGACCGGCTTCACGTCGGCCCCGAGTCGCTGGAAGCGCTTCTCCAACGTCACGAAGGCTTCCTGTCCCTTCTCGCTCTGGGCAACCTCGTACTTGCTCGCCGGGAGGGTGGCAACTACGACCGCACCCGGAACTTGCTGTACGGACTCGGTCAACTGCTGGATGAAGGAGACGGTCTGATCCGCCAGGCTCGTGTCACCGACCGGCACCGCCGCCGCGCCAATGCAGTAGTCGGCCAGCTCGTCCAGCAGGATCAGGCACGGAGAAGCGGCTTGCAGAATCTCGAAGAAGATCCCCTGCGGCACGCGCTGGCTCTCGTCGTTCGCCCGCACGCGCTCGTAGAGAACCTTTCCCCCGAGCTGGAACGCCAACTCGCCCCACAACGTGCGGAGGTGAACGCCTTCGGCCGTCTTGCGTCCCTGCGTCGCATCGCAGGTCTGGTTCGTAAAGACGGCGACGCCTTTCACCTTCTCAGGCAGTCGCCCGCCGATGGCCTTCCGGAGCCCCTCGGTGTGAGGCGACCCCTTCAGCCGATCCGCGTGTTTCGCCAGATGCCACAGGGCCACGAGCGTGTGCGTCTTGCCGCCACCGAAGGCCGTCTGGAGACTGATGATGCGGTCTCCGGTCTCCCCGCCGCTTCGCAGCGCCCCCGCAACTCGACTCAGCACCGTGGAGAGTCCGGCGGTCACGTAGGTCTTGCGAAAGAACTCCTCGGCATCTAGGTAGACCTCTGGCGCCGTGCCCTGGACCACCGCCCAGACGTTCGCCGCGAAGACCGCCTCTGCGAGACGTCCTTCGCGGATATCTTCGTGAGGCGTCGCCACGGCGTACCAGGGTTTGAGATCCGTCACGCTGAATCGCCTCCCTTCTTCGACAGATACGCCTCAGCGGCCTGGATGAATTCTTCGGCCCATGCGCAGACCGATTCGGCTTTCTCCTTCGGCACGTGGGTGTGTATCCCATAGTCACCGACGTTCCTTAGATCCTGAGCATCGAGCAGCCAGCGATGAAACTTGGGGTCGAGTATTCCGGTCTTCGAATACTCCCGGCCGAAGGCGGAAATGACGGAAGAGTGTTTGCTGTAGGATCGTTCGATCTCGAGCAGGAGCGCCTCGGCGACGTAGAACATGGCGTAGTAGGCTCGAGAGGCCCCAAAGTCATAATGT
>JBQTJM010000220.1:0-7403 GCA_052387115.1 Gammaproteobacteria bacterium
GGACGCCGAGGCTGTCCTCTTGATTCTGAAGCGCTGTGAATCTATGGATGGGCATTGGATTACCAGTGCAGTGGTCAGTCGCGAGGTGGATTGCATTCCCAATTGGGAGCGCCGCAACCGGGTAAAGGCGATATCCCGGGGGGCGAGCGAGGTCATGCCTCTCAGCGACACGGCGGTTGAGCGCGGTGAAGAACTGAAAGCGATGGGGTTTAGGGCCTATGATGCGCTGCATGTAGCTTGCGCCGAGCAAGCCCTGGTCGATGTCCTGCTGACCACAGACGATAGCTTAGTGCGCGCGGCCGCCCGTAATGTCCACCAGTTGAAAGTCTCGGTCAAGAATCCCTTGACCTGGCTGCAGGAGGTACTTTGAGCCATGAGTGAGCAAGCACTGACGATGGAACAAATCCGAGAGCGAGGCATTCGAATCCTGGGAGAGCGTTTAGGCGTAGTGGCGATGGTGCGTTTTCTGCAGCAAGCAGAAACGGGATGGGGGAATTACACTGAGGAACGACATCAATGGTTAGGCGACCCAGATTTACGAACGTTAGCTACGGATATTCAGCGGACGTATCCCGGTAACGAAACCTGACTCACTGCGCCCGACCTGACTGCTCCGCGCAGGCGTGGCAACAAGAAGCGGCGTATCTCTCACCCTGGTTACTTCTTCCCAACAGGAGAGACTTCGCCATGACGACCATCCGTGAATCCGGTGTATATCAGCTGAAGGTGACGCTGGACGGGACCACCCCGCTCATCTGGCGCCGCTTGCTCGTACCGGCGTCAATCTCGCTGAAGAAGCTGCACGGCGTGCTTCAGACGGCCATGGGATGGGAGAACTCACACCTGCATCAGTTCGAGGCCGGGGAAGATATCTTCGGCGATCCGGAGTTCGGAGCCGACAACATCGATGAGGCGCGTGTCCGGTTGGACAAGGTCCTGATTCGCGTGAAAGACACGATGCACTACGAATACGACTTCGGCGATGGATGGAGGCACGAGATAGTCCTCGAGAAGATCGACAAGGCCGAGGAAGGGACTGGAGCTCCCATCTGCACGGGCGGTGCCCGCGCGTGTCCGCCCGAGGATTGTGGCGGTATTCCGGGGTACAGGAGGTTCCTGAGGACCCTCGGCGACCCTTCTCATCCCAAACACGACGAGATGCTCGAATGGGTGGGCGGAGCGTTCGACCCGGAGCACTTCGATGTCACCACGGTCAACACGCTTCTGGCTGGGCGCAGGCGCCGCCCTTGAGGGCACGTTCCGCGGCACCAAACTCACCGCCATCCGTGATCGGGTGGCGCGCGCAACACACCCTGGCGCCCCAGGATGTGCATCGCGTACCATGACGCCAGCGGCGGTTCCGCGAGGCTCCCTAGCGTAAGCTGCCGCGAGCGGAACAGCTACGCGGTGAGTATCCTACAGAACTACAGAGGCTGACCATCATGGAATACCTGAACCGTTTCGGCCCTCTCGCGGGACGCATCTTGTTGGCGACGATATTCGTGTTGTCGGGCATCGGTAAAGTCACGGGCTTCGACGGCACGGTGGGCTATATCGCGGCAAAGGCGCTGCCCATGCCGCAGATCCTTGCCATCGCGGCCATCGTCGTCGAGTTGGGCGCCGGGCTCTTGCTCGTCGCCGGCTGGAAGGCCCGCGCCGCGGCTGCAGCGCTGTTGGTTTTTACCGGGGTCGCGGCCTTCGTCTTCCACGCCTTCTGGGCCATGCCGCCTGAGGAGATCGGGATGCAGCGGATCCTGTTTCTGAAGAACGTCGCCATTATGGGCGGCCTGCTCTATGTCACGGTGTACGGAAGCGGGCCCGTGAGTGTCGATCGCGAATAGCCCGCGGCGTCGTACTTATCCCGTCCTTATTCGAACGCGTCCTTGACCGGCAGCGCCCAGCCCGGAACGACATCGGGCGCTTCTAGGGTCTCCCCGAGGCCCAGCACGGCGATCTGTGTGAACGATCGATACAGGGTCACGACCTGCTTGCGGGGGTTGACGACCACCACGAGCCTTGCCCCTGCGGCTAGCCAGTCGACTACCTTGTCCTCGACATCCGCATATCGATCGGCGGGCGAGATAACCTCGACGACCAGATCGGGGGCACCCGGCCAGTACCCTTCCACCTCGCCTAGCCGCGTCAGGCGCTCGCTTGAGACGAAGGCCACGTCGGGGGCACGCACCGTGTCGGGGGCGGTGGCCAGCAAGAAACCGGTCTCGGCGGCGTACACCACGCCCAGGTGCCGGGCTCGTACCGGCCCCTGCAGCGATGCCGCGATGTTCATCGCGATCCGTCCATGCATTTGCCCGGCTGGCGCCAATTCTTTGAGAACTCCCTGCAATAGCTCGTAGCGAGCCCCGTCGTCCGGCATGTGCAGCAGATCGTCGGAAGTGACTGCTGAGATCCTGGTCGCCACGGATTAGAATTCTAGCACCATGCGTTCGCGTAAGGTCCCGCCGCCTCGATTGGACACACTCCTGGCGAGGGCCAGCCGGCGTTTCCTCCTGGCGCAGCCGCTGCAGCTCGGGCTCGCGATCCTCGGCATCGCGCTCGGGGTGGCGGTAGTCACCTCGGTGGACATCGCGCGCGTCAGCGCGGAGCGCGCCTTCGATGTGAGCTTCGAGGCCGTGGCGGGCCGGGCCAGCCACCAGATCCTCGGCGGACCCGACGGCCTGGACGAAGCGCTGTATGTGCGGTTGCGGACGCGCGCGGGGATCTATCCCGCCGCCCCGATCGTCGAAGGGCAGGTGACGCCGGTCGGGAAACGGGGAACGGCGCTCCGTATCCTCGGCGTCGATCCCTACGCGGAGCTACCGTTCCGCGATCACTTGCGTGCGCGCGGGCGGCGGGATCGCGACCGCCGCGCCAACGGCGAGCTCATGCGCAGACTGGTCACGGAGCCCGGCACTGCTGTCCTCAGCCCCGCCACGGCACACAGGCTCGGGGTCCGGCCCGGCCAGGACCTGACGCTCCAGATCGGGACCCGGCTCGGGGCGCTCAAGCTCATCGGCCTCATCGAGCCGGAGAGCGGGGAGGGCCCCAGCGGTCTCGACGATCTCCTGATCGCCGACATCGCCACGGCGCAGACCCTCCTCGGGATGGCCGGCAGGATCTCCCGCATCGACCTCGAGCTCGCCGAAGACGCGGCGGGTGCCGTCGCGGAGGGGCGTATCCGCGCCCTCCTCCCCCCGGGCGCGGAGCTCACTACCTCCGGGAGGCGCAGCGACGCGACCAAGGGCATGACCCGCGCCTTCGAGGCCAACCTCGTGGCCATGAGCCTCCTCGCGCTCCTGGTGGGGGCCTTCCTCATCTACAACACCATGAACCTCGCCGTCGTACAGCGCCGGGAGCTATTCGGCGCGCTGCGGGCGCTCGGGGTCACGGGCGCGCAGATCTATCGGATGGTGATCCTGGAGGCATGCGCGATCGGCACGCTGGCATCGGTGCTGGGGTCGGGGATCGGAGCCCTGCTCGGACACGGCCTCGTGGGGCTGGTCGCGCGCACCATCAACGACCTGTATTTCACGGTGACGGTGCGCGAGCTGTCCTTCACGCCGCAACTCCTGCTCAAGGGTCTGGCCCTCGGTCTCTGCACGACACTCCTGGCGGCCCAGGGCGCGGCGCTCGAGGCGGCACGCGTCCCCCCGCGGGTCAGCCTGTCGCGCGCCGACCTGGAGGCGCGATTCCGCCGCACCCTCCCGCGCGCCGGGTGGCTCGGGGGTCTCTTCCTGGTGATCTCGGGGACGATGTTCCTGGCCTCGGGGAAGAGCCTCGAGCTCGGGTTCGCCGCGGAGTTCGCTTTGATCGGCGGCGCAGCGCTCCTGACCCCGGCCCTCACGTTCGGCGGACTCCGGCTGCTCGATCCCTTGATCGCACAATGGCTCGGCAGCCACGGCCGTATGGCGGTTCGCAACGTGCGCGCCGGTTTGAGCCGCACCGCCGTGGCCACGGCCGCGCTCATGGTGGCGATCGCGACGACCATCGGGGTGGGGATCCTGATCGAGAGCTTCCGGATCGCGGTGGGGGAATGGCTCTACGGCGTCCTGCGCGCCGATGTGTATATCACCACCCCCGGACCCGACGCCACTGCCCCCCCCTTCGAGCTGGATCGCGCCTTCCGGGACCGCATCGCGGCGCTACCCGAGGTCGAGGCGGTGAGCACGGTGCGGCGCTTCCGCGTGGAGGTCGCAGGGCAGCCCACGGACATCGCCGTCTATGAAATGGCCCCGGGATCGTACCGGGGTTTTCGCTTCAAAGAAGGCGCGGCCCCCGACCTATGGCGGTCCTTCGAGGAACAAGGGGCGGTGCTGGTCTCCGAGCCCCTGGCCTACCATCGCGATCTGCACCGGGGGGACAGTGTCACGCTGCGCACCGATCGCGGGCCGCGGGCCTTGCGCATCGCCGGGGTCTATTACGATTACAGCTCCGACCGCGGCTGGGTGGCGATGAGCCGGCGCACCTATGAACGCTACTGGCAGGGCGGGGGGTACAGCAGCATCGGGGTCTATGCCCGCCCCGGGATCGGTGACGCTCGACTGCGCGCGGCCATCGAGGCGCGCCTCCCGGAGGGCCTCGCGGTCGGGATCACAGAGAGCCGCACCATCCGCGCGGAATCCATGAGGCTCTTCGACCGGACCTTCGCCATCACCCGTGTGCTGCGGCTGCTCGCCGCGGTGATCGCCTTCGCGGGGGTGTTCTCCGCGCTCATGGCATTGGAGCTGGAACGCACACGCGAGCTCGGCCTCTTGCGGGCGCTCGGCATGACACCCGCGGGGCTCTCGGGCCTCTTACTCGTCGAGACGGGGCTCATAGGTCTCATCGCCGGCCTGCTCTCGGTGCCGGTCGGTATCGGGATCGCCGCGACGCTCGTGTATGTCCTCTACGAGCGCTGTTTCGGCTGGAGCATGGACCTCCACGTGGATCCGGTGATCCTGGCGCAAGGGGTCGCCCTCGCGGTCGGCGCGGCGCTGCTCGCCGGGATCTACCCCGCCCGCCGGGCCGCCCGGAGCTCACCGGCTGCGATTCTGCGCAATGACTGAACGCCGTCTCGCGCGCTCCTCGACGGCCAAGGCCTTGCTCATCGCCGTGCTCATCAGCGGCACGGCCCTCGCCTTTTGGGCCACGTTGCCCCATCGTCCTCGGCCGGAGCAAGGACCCGCGGGCCCGGTGTCCGCGAGCGCGGCCTTGCGCGGGGACCCCGCGGCGAACGAGGGCTACGCCCGCGCCCACACCCCGCGACCCTTCCGTTTCCCCGACGACCACGGCCCGCACCCCGAATTCCGGACCGAGTGGTGGTATTTCACCGGCAACCTGGACGGCGCCGAGGGCCGGCCCTTCGGGTATCAATTGACCTTCTTCCGGATCGCTCAGAGCCCAAAGCCGGTGTCCCCCGATTCCCCGTGGCGCGCCAACACCCTGTATATGGCGCACTTCACCGTCTCGGACATCGCAGAGGGTGCCTTCCACGACCACGAGCGCCTGGGCCGGGGGGCCATGGGGCTTGCGGGTGCCGAGCCCGGCACCCTGCGCTTGTGGCTGGATGACTGGTCGGCCACCCCGAGCGCCCCCGAAGGGCTGCCGGTGCGGCTCCGCGCCGCCGAGGGCGAGGTGGCCATCGACCTCCGGCTCGCTCGGGGCAAGCCGCCCGTGCCCCAGGGCGATCGCGGCCTGAGCCAGAAGAGCGCGGAACCCGGCAACGCCTCGTACTACTATTCGCTGACGCGGATGCCGACCGAGGGGATCGTCACCGTCGGCCGGGAGCGTTTCACGGTCTCGGGCCTGAGCTGGATGGATCGGGAGTGGAGCACGAGCGCCCTGGGCCCGGATCAGATCGGGTGGGATTGGTACGCACTCCAACTCTCGAACGGACAGGAGCTGATGTTCTATCGTCTGCGGCGCCGGGACGGCAGCACCGATCCGCACAGCGCCGGGACGATCGTGCTCCGCGACGGGACGCCCGTGGCGCTCGCGGCCGGGGAGGTCGTGATCGACACGCTGTCCACCTGGGTGAGCCCGCGCGGCGGACACCGCTACCCGGCCCGCACCCGGTTGCGGGTCCCGAAGGCCGACCTGGAGCTGGAGGTCACGCCCCGGCTCCCCGACCAGGAGCTCGAGGTCTCGGTCCGTTACTGGGAGGGGGCCGTCGAGGCGCGCGGCACGGCGCGCGGGGTGCCGGTGACGGGCAGGGGTTATCTGGAGCTCGTCGGCTATGCCGACGGTTAGCGGGTGGCATCGGCGCGGACACTTCGGTGGTTGCGCCCGCCGGCCGTCATCCAGCGGAATCTAAATCAACGGGGCCAGGCCGAGTTTGAGATTAGGCTTCTCAAGCTGTATCAGAGGATGGCGCGAGAAAAGCTCAAAGGGATGGGGGAATAGGGGTCAGACTGATATTTATTGACGACCGTCGATATGCTGCGGCGAGTGTTTCTGTGGACTAAATATCAGTCTGTCCCGAATCACCCGAATGGCACTGAGTTGCCAAGCGTTCAGTTGCTGCGGTTCGCATCCGAGCGTCTGCGCCAATACCTCGGTCGCCTCTTGTGATGGGCCACGGCGATCACTTCGATACCGCCTGGGATCTGGTGGTAAATGACACTGTAGGGAAACTTGCGGAGAACGTATCGTCGAGTGCCGGCCTCGAAGCGAGGCCAAACGGTAGGAGAACTCGCGATCAGAGCAAACGCGCTCGTCGTTTCACGAACAAACGCCTCTGCGGCTTGGACGCTTCGCTGAAGGTACCACTCGAATGCGTCATCGATCTCCCGGAGAGCTTCCGGGATAAGCTCAACCCGGGCGTCGCTCACTCAGTCTCGCTAGAAAGCCATCTCGGATCTCTTCCCAGGGAGTCGTCTCTACTTCCCCGGCTTGCAGAGCTGCTATCCGGGCAGCGACCTCCTGGCGCCAAGCCGTCTCGACATCGCTGTCTGGCTCAGGCTCTAAGCTCTCCAACAACGCACCCGCAATCTCAGCCCGCTCCTGCTCAGGTAGAGTGAGGGCTTCTTGCAACACGGTGTTGGCGTGGCGTCTCATGGGGAGATGTTACCACGTCTGGACCCGAAGCCTCTGGGCTTCAGCTCCGGTTCCCTGCTCAGCGGCCTCCGGGTAGCGCCCGCAACCAGCTTCGCTCGTTGCTGCGCCTTGGTGGGAATGCAAGCAACCCCCCACCCGGCAGATTGCCGATCGCTCCGCGCCAACCAACCTGCCTCGTGAACGAGGCCGCCGTTGCGAGTAGGAGGCGTCCGTAATTCCAGCCTCCCTTCTCTCCTGCGTATTCCGGACCAAACTGATCACCGATTCCGGCGCAAACTGATGACCGCTCCGGAGCGGTTTCCTTATCGAGCGAAGCGTACGGCGCGGGATAACCCGACCGCCGGCCTTATTCTGTTGGATTTTTCCGACGA
>JBQTJM010000221.1:0-7838 GCA_052387115.1 Gammaproteobacteria bacterium
GGACACCCACAGGGTCCGCGAAGAGCTGCACATCCGTCTGGGCCGAGAGATGCGGCTCGATATCCGTTTCTGCACCACCGACGAGTTGGAGCGCAACCCGGTCGGGAAGATCCGGAGCTGTTACAACCGGCTGCCGCCGGAGCTCATCAAGCGTTACGGGCTACCGACGGTGTGAGAGCTTGTGAAAAAATCTACTGCGCTCGGGATCTCGCGTTCCGGCGGTGCTCGGAATCCTCATGTATTTCAACATACACTCCGGTTCCTGCGCTCCGGCGGAACGCGACCTCCCTTCGCTCGCGACGATTTTTTCACAAGCTCTCAGAGTGCGAGGTCGGTGTGGCGGGATCACGACCACCCGGCGGGTCTTCGCGGGTCGACAGCTCGAAACAAACCTGGCCGGGCCGGTTGTGGGTCAATCCCAGGGTATACCCCGTCATCTCCGCCCGTTTCGCCGCCTGATAGAGGCCGATCCCGTGGCCGGAGCGGGAAGGAACCGGTTGTTTGAAGAGCTGGCCGGCGGTTTCCAGACCGATCACCGAACCGTTGTCACACACCGTCAAGTACAGACGGCCGTCCCGAGAGGCGAGCGTCACGGTGATGTCGAGCCTTGGCTCGACCCGGCGTTTGTAGTAAGCATTTTCGAGCAGATTGTCGAGAATGCTGTGAAAGAGGTCGCCGGGGACCCGACGCTCATCGCGGATCCCGTCATGGCCATCATCGATCAAGCTCCGGAACTCCACACCCATGGAAGCATGGTGGTCCTCGGCCTCGCGCCACCAGCCCTCGAGCGCGGTCTCGGGGTTCGAGGTCTTTTCGGGTTTCTGAAGTTTGGTCAAGGCGCTCTGCAGGCGGTCAGTGATGATCGGCAATTGCCTCTTCAGGATCTCCTGACCTCGATGTTGCCGGTCCGGCCCGCCCTGAATAGGGGGAAGCTTCGCGGGGGCCATGTCCAGGCTCAAGGCCGTCGTCAGTGTGTTGAGCGATTGGAGGAGGTTCTTGATGTCGTGTGCGACTCTTGCCCCGGTCTCATAAACGGCTTCGATGTGCGCGCGGCGGGCCAGATCGATCTCGCGGACCTTGGCGGTGTGGAAATGCACCAGGAGCTCGACCAGGAGCTTGCAGTGGACCCGCAGGCTGGGACGGAGCGGGCGCCGCGCATAGAGCACGATGTTCAGATCGCCGAGCCCGAGCTCCAGACCGTGAGCCGTCGTCTTGCCGACGACCCCGCCGGTGTTCGCCACGTGGTAGCGCACGCCTTCGAGCCAGGGGAGACGGGCGAGCGTCTCCGAGGCCGACCGGATGAATCCTTCCGGCGTCTTTTCGCGGTCGGCGAGGCGTGCGAGCTCCGCCAGCCAGCGCTCCAAGGGCACGTTCATCAGCGACCGTTCCCATAATTGCCCGAGACCCACCCGCCCCTCGCGCAGGGTCAGGAGCCAGCTGATGAGAAACAGGAACGCAGCGAGACCGAGCAGCGACTGAAACAACGCCACCGGGTACTCGATCCCGAAGTGGTAGGCGCCGAGCACCCCGCTGCTCGCCAATATCGCGGCCGTCATGGACATCGTCACCGCGCGCAGCAGGTCCACGGTATCGACGCCGGGACGCCTCGAGGTCGGGACCAGGGCGATACCGCCGGGGATCACGAGGAGCCCGTATTTGAAGAGGGTCAGCATCACCGGCGGGAGGGTAGGGAGATCGAAGACCTGTGGGACACACCCGATCAGTAAGTCGCACACCAGCATCGCGAGCGTCGGCATGTATACGAGGCGCTCCGGTCGCTCGATCACCGGAAGGCCGGCGACGAGCCCGCAGAAGAGCACGAGCCATCCCAAGAGCAGCCAGCGGTCGAACCAGTAGATCACGAACAGGACGAGCAGGACCGCACCCAGGGCGTGCGTCGTACGCAGCCGGTGTTCCTGGCTCCACAGGGGCTGCCAAAGCATGAACAACCCGAGGTGGACCAGCATGAGGGAACGGGATTGCAGATCGTCGAGGTCCCCCCATACGACGCCGTGGATCAAGAGCAGCATCGCGGCGAGGATCGCGTTGCGATGCCGGGCCACCCGAAAGCGTCCGGTGGCATTTTTCGGATCGTCCGGTGTGAGAGAGGGGGACGGCACGGGTGTCAATGCTCCACGTCTACGGTATAGTACAAGAGTCGTGCTTCGCGTAAATCCCTTCGAGTGGATCCATCCGGTCTTGACCATCGCCGCTTTCACCGTGCGGGAGGCGCGCAGGAACCGAATGCCGTGGCTGCTCGGCATAGTCGTCGTGTCGTCGTTCGGGTTGTCCGAGTTCGTCGGCGAGGTGGCGATCACCGAGGCCTCGGAGACCAAGAGCGCCTTGCTCGCCGGGTTTTTGCGGTTGTTTTCCGTGTTCCTGGTCGGGCTTTTCGTGACCACCAGCGTGGTGCGCGATTTCAACGACAAGGTCCTGGAATCCATCCTGTCCCTGCCTTTCCCGCGTTCCGCCTATTATTTCGGCAAGCTCATCGGATTCCTCGTGCTCGCCATCCTGGTGGCGCTCGCGATCGCCGCGGGGCTGTTGCTATACGCCACACCGTTGCAGGTCGCCATCTGGGTCGCGTCGCTCACGTGTGAATTGATCATCGTGAGCACGGTGGGTCTGGTCTGCATCTTTTCTTTTCATCACCTGACCACGGCCTTCAGCGCGGTGTGCGGTTTTTATCTCCTGGCGCGGATGATCGGCGCCATCGAGCTCATGGGCTCGAGCCCCCTGGTCGCGGCGGGGAAACCGTCGCAGGAGGTCGTGAATGCGGTCGTTTCGGGGATCGCCTTCGTGCTCCCGGACCTGTACCGGTTCACCCAGAGCCGTTGGCTCATGTACGAGGGCGTGGCGTGGGCCGATCTGGTCCCGATCGCGGGGCAGACTGCGGTCTATCTGGTGCTGTTGATCGGGGTGGGGCTGTTCGACCTGTATCGGAAAAACCTCTGATCCGGGGGCGCGTGCATGGCCGTAGAGCGTTCGCTGCGCTCGGTCCCGCCCTGGGCGCTGGCGATATTGATCGTCGGGATCTGCGCTCAGGGGCTGTGGCACCACCTCCGGCCGGCACCCGAGGCGCGCGCCGCCGCGCTGCCGAGCCCGCCCTCCGCGGGGCGTCTGGCGCTCTGGGCCCTGGGCGACCCCGAGGCCCTGGCGCGCCTCCTGATGCTTTGGTTGCAAGCCCACGACAACCAGCCCGGGATCAGCCTGCCGTTCAAGGACCTCGATTACGACAAAGTGGTGGGCTGGCTGGGCCGCATCCTGGACCTGGACGCCAGGGCCCAGTACCCGTTGCTCGCGGCCGCCCGCCTCTACGGTGAGGTGCAGGAGGAAGCGAAGCAGCGCTTGGTCCTGGAGTTCGTCTACCGGCGCTTCTTGGAGGACCCCGACCGGCGTTGGCCGTGGCTGGCGCACGGGGTGTTCGTGGCGCGACACCGCTTGCACGACCCCGGGCTGGCGCTCAGGTTCGCCGAGGCCCTGGCTCGGCATGCGACCGGGCCCGAGGTCCCGCACTGGGTCCAGCAGATGAGGATCTTCGTGCTGGCGGATATCGGCGAGGTCGAGGCCGCGAGGCTCCTGATCCGCGCGCTGCTCGACAGTGGGCGCATCACGGATCCGCATGAGATCAGGTTCCTGTCCGAGCGGCTCCAGGGCATGCAGAGCCCGACCCCCGACCCGCCTCCGGCGCGGCCCTGATCTCGGCACCGCGCCGGCTGGGCGATGAGCATGGGGCACCCACGGGGGGTGCCCCTACGAGGGCAGGTGATCTTGGCGCCGGGGCCGGCCCGGCCTTGATCTCAGACCAGCGCCGGACCCGGCGGTTTGCCGCAGGCGCCGAAATGGCGTATCTTGCGATCCCGCTCGCGGGTGCCCGGAGGGAGCACGGGACAAGTGATAAAAATGAATAGGTTCATAGCAATGCAGAGACCCATGGGGGCACGGGCGGCCTTGCGCCGCGAGCGGCTCTGCGGTTCTTCGAGCCGCGCCTCGGTCTCGGGCAAGCGGTCTCTAGGGGATGGGCTCCGTGGCGTTTAGCGATCGCTTGAAGCAGGCGCGAGAGGAGCGGGCGCGAGGCGGCGGCATTGCGCCGATCGGTTCGGTGGCCCGCGAGTCGGTCCCCCCCGGGTCGATCCCCCCCGGGTCGATCCCCCCCGGGTCGATCCAGTTGCAGTCGGTGTTCGGGGGCGCTCGCCGCCGGCCGGCCTTGGGGGGACCGTTACCGTTCGTTGCCGCCGCCGTGGTCCTCGGTATCGTCGCCGTCCTGGTCTCGGGTAATCGGGGGGAGGGTCCGGCCGAACCGGGTGTGATCGAGCCCAGGGCGATAGAACCCAGGGCGATCGAACCCAGGGCGATCGAACAGGGGGCGATCGAACGGGGTGCGAATGTACCGGGGGCGATCGAACGAGGCGTAACCCAACCCGGGTCGATCAAACCCGGTCCAATCGATCCCGGGGCGGTCGAACCGGAGGCCAAGGCGCCGTCGCGCCCGCCGGTTGCCACGGCCGTCGCGCCCGCCGGCGTCGAATCCGATCGTCCGGGCGAAGAGGCCCGGGCGTTGATCGCCACCATGCGCGCCCCGAATGCCGAAGAGGACCTCGATACGGTGTTCCGGAAGGCGGGCGAGTCTTTGAAACTGGGACGGATCGCGGACGCCCATCTGCTGTACTTCTTCGCGGCGCGCCGTGGCCATGCCCCGGCGGCCTTCGTGCTCGCCGGGATCTACGACCCCATGCGCTTCGACCGGGACCGGAGCCTGCTCGGGAGACCGGACCCGGTGCAGGCCCTCAAATGGTACCGGGTGGCCGCGGACCAGGGCGACGGGGAGGCACAGGCACGCCTCAAGTCTCTCGAGTCCTGGGTGGATGCCAAGGCCCGCGCCGGGGACGCGGAGGCCGAGCGCCTGCGCCTTTCGTGGCGCTGAGCGAGATGCCGGCGATGACCCGCAGGCATCCGGCGGTCGCCGGGGGCCGTTTGCTCATCGCCTTCTTCGCCATCGCGTGCGGAGACGTGCAGTCCTTGCCGACCCCGCAGCCGCTCCTGATGGCCGGCAAGCGTTCCCTGTATCAGCGCGTCCTGGCGAGCCCCGGGACGCTCCTGCTCAAAGAGCCGGGCAGTGCTGCCGACGCCGGCCAACCCGTCACGCCCTTCACGACCTTCTACGTCTATGGCCGCCGCGAGGTGGGGGGCGAGGAATGGTTGGAGATCGGCCCCGACAGCCATGGCAAGGTGGCCGGTTTCGCCCCGACGCGCCAGTTGATCCCGTGGAACCAGGCCTTGACCGTGACCTTCAAGGACCCGGCCTCGGGCGAGCGCGTGCTCCTGTTTCGCGATCGCGACAGCCTCAAGCGCCTCATCGACCAGAACGACCTCGAGAGCTACGAGCGCTACTATGACGAGGCGATCCGGGGAGACCCCTCCGCCGACTCGCCGATCGTCGCCATCCAGCCCGGCACCCGCATCGACATCGAAAAGGACTTCTACCTGGTCCCCATCAAACATCACGAGGACCTGTACCTTCAGGAGCGGCCGGCGCGGCTCCTCGAGGTCGCCTCCGTGCCGCTCGACGGCGGCGGGCAGGACGCGGTGGCGCGTCCGTTCCGCACCGGGATCGTGTTCGTCATGGACGCCACCCAGTCCATGCGGCCTTACATCGAGCGCACCCGTGCCGTCACGCGGCGCGTCTATGAGGCTATCACGGGCGCCGGCCTACGCGGCCAGGTGAGCTTCGGTCTGACCGCCTTCCGGGACCATCTGGCCGCACCCACGGACCAGCGGTTTCTGGCCAGGAACTTCGCCACCCTCGACACCGGTACGGATGCACGGCGGTTCTTCCAGCAGGTCGCGGGCCTGCGTGCCTCCGAGGTCACCAACGCCGACTTCGTGGAGGACGCCTATGCCGGGATCAAGGATGCCATCGAGGGCAACCCCTGGTCGGATTTCGATGCCCGTTACATCGTGCTCGTGACCGATGCGAGCGCGCGCGAGGCCGGCGATCCGCTGTCCAGCACCGGTCTCGACCTCGCCGGGATCCGGCAGTTGGCGCGCGACCGCGGCATTGCGGTGTGGGTCATGCACCTGAAGACGCCCATGGGGGAGATGGACCACCAGAGGGCCGAGCAACAGTACCGGGCGCTGTCCGAATATCCAGGGATCGGCGAGTTGTATTATGGGGTCGGGATGGGGTCGGCGGATGAGTTCCAACGCGTCCTCCATACCCTGGCCGGTCAGATTGCCGCCCAAGTCCAGATCGCGGCGAAGGGCGGCTCGTCGCCTCCGCCAGCGGGGCAGGGAGACGAGGCCCTGACCTCGCTGCAGAAACGCATCGCCAAGCTCGGCCATGCCCTGCGCATGAAGTATCTCCAGGCCAAGGGCGGGGACAAGCCCCCGCAGGTCTTCGATGCCTGGCTGGTGGACCGCGACCCGCGCAACCCCGAGGAAACCACCATCGAGGTCCGCGTGCTCCTCACGCGCGACCAGTTGAGCGATCTGCGCAACGCGCTCACCCAGGTCCTGGAGCTGGCCGAGGAGGGGGTGCTCTCGCCCCGCAACTTCGTGGCCGAGCTCAAGGCCATGGCCGCGCGTCTGAGCCGCGACCAGGAAGCCCCCGCCGGCCCCCCGGGGGGCAGCTCCTTGGCCGAGCTCGGGCTCATCGGGGAATACGTCGAGGACCTGCCCTACCGCAGCGAGGTCCTGGGGCTGTCACTCGATGACTGGGAGGCGTGGCCCGCGGAGCGGCAACTGGACTTCGTGCACCGCCTGGAGAGCAAGGTCCAGTACTACCAGGCCCTGCACGACCACACCGATCTGTGGGTATCGCTCAACGGCGGCCCGATCACGGGCGAATCGGTGTTTCCGGTGTTGCTCGAGTTGCTGCCGTAAAAACGCTGCACGATGAGCGTCGTCTACCACCTCAAAGGGGTGGTCAAGAGCCGGGCCGTGAACGGTGTGGGTTTCAGGCTCGTGGTCCCGTCGATTCAAATCAAAGACCGCGAGGCCGTGGCCCTGGTCGGTTACAGCGGCTCCGGCAAGAGCACCTTGCTCGATCTCCTGGCCCTGGTGTTGCGGCCGGACGAGGCCGGGCGCTTCACCTTCCTCCCGCGCGGGGTGCGCGCGACGGATGTCGCCGCGACCTGGAAGGCCGGGGCGCAGGACACCCTCTCCGATCTGCGCAAGCGCCACATCGGCTATGTGCTCCAGACCGGGGGACTCTTGCCCTACCTCACGGTGGGCGAGAACATCGGGCTGTCGCGGCGCCTCTTGGGCCTGCCCGCCGACGGCACCGTCGAGCATCTCGCTAGGATCCTCGGCGTGGAGCGCCATCTGAGCAAGCTCCCGGCCTTCCTGTCGGCCGGTGAGCGCCAGCGCGTGGCCTTCGCCAGGGCGCTGGCGCACCGGCCTTCGATCGTCATCGCCGACGAGCCGACCGCCTCCCTCGATCCCATCACCGCGCGCCGCGTCCTCGGCGCGGTCATGGATCTCGTGAAGGAGCTGGGCGTCACGCTCATCACCGCGAGCCACGACTGGGCGCAGGTCAACAAGCTCGACTTCCGCAGCCTCCATCAGGAGTCGCGCGAGCGCAAGGGCGGGAACGTCGTGGAATCGTTGTTCCGGGATTGAGCGCGATGGCGGAGTGGCGCGATGTGGCGCGCCTGGCGTTTCGCGATTACAGCCACGAATGGCACATCTCGGGCTGTTTCATCCTGGGGCTGGCCGCGGTCCTGGCCCCGCTGCTCGTGCTCTTCGGGCTCAAGTTTGGACTCGTCACCAGCATGCTCACCGCGCTCGCGGAGGACCCTCAGAAGCGCGAGCTCAAGCCGCTCGGCAGCGGGCACTAC
>JBQTJM010000222.1:0-11305 GCA_052387115.1 Gammaproteobacteria bacterium
CCGGCGCAGGCGTACTGGGCGATACTAGCTATGCGATGAACGTCTCGCACCTGGGCAGCGCAGTCCTGATCCTGGGGACCATGTCGATCCTGGTCCTGGGCCTGGCTCTGGTCATCGTCTCGGGCAATAAATGCCGCGAAGCCTTGTTGCGCCGTTATGATCTTATCCTGAATAGTGGGCTCGATTGCATCATTACCTTGGATCACGAGGGCCGCGTCGTCGAGTTTAATCCCGCCGCCGAGAAGACCTTTGGCTACCCAAAGGCCAATGTCCTCGGCAAGAATCTGGCGGAGCTCATCATCCCGCCCGCGCTGCGCGAGGCGCACCGATGCTGCGGCATCACCCATTGTGTGGAGACGGGCGAGGAGGGGGTGCTCGGTCGGCGCGTCGAGATCACGGCGCTGCGTGCCGATGGGACGGAGTTTCCGGGGGAGCTTGCGGTGACCCGCATCCTCCTCGATGGTCTCCCGCTCTTTAGCGCCCATCTGCGAGACATCACCGATCGGCGGGCCGCGGAGAATTCCTTACGAGAAGCGCGCGGCCGGCTGGACCACATCTTGGCGTACAGTCCCTCAATCATCTACAGTACCGGGGCTACCGCGGATCATCGGTGCACCTTCGTTAGCCGAAACCTCCTGGAGACTGTGGGCTATGCGCCTGAAGAAATGATAGCCGATCCCGAGTTTTGGCTCGCGCGTCTCCACCCCGAGGACCGCGCTCCGGTGCTAGCCCATTTCCCGCCGGAAGGGGTGCCTGAAAGCGGTGTGATCGAGTACCGATTCCGGCATGCCGATGGCCACTACCGCTGGTTCCATGATAGCTATCGCTTGGTGAGAGACGAGGCCGGGCACCCGGCCGAGATCGTCGGCTCGTGGACGGACATTACGGCGCGCAAGGCGGCCGAGGAAACGGCGCGCTCGCGTGAGGAGAAGATCCGGCACTTCGCCTACCACGCCTACCACGACGCGTTGACCGATCTCCCCAACCGCTCACTGCTCCTGGACCGGCTGAGCCAGGCCCTCGCCCAGGCCGAGCGGGACCGCACCCAGGTCGCGGTGCTCTTCACGGACCTCGACCGCTTCAAGATCGTCAACGACACGCTGGGCCACCCGGCAGGCGATGAGCTGCTGCGCCAGGTGGCCCTACGCTTGCGCTCGGCGCTGCGCGAGGGCGACACGATTGCTCGCCTGGGCGGGGACGAGTTCGTCATCCTCCTGCCGCGCATCTCCGTGGCGCGCGATGTCGCCCGGGTCGCGGCCAAGGCCCTCGGCATGCTGACCGCACCCTTCACGGTGTTGGGGCACGAGCTGCACATATCGACTACGATCGGGGTGAGCCTGTTTCCCAAGGACGGCGCCGATCCCGAGACCTTGCTAAAGCACGCCGATACCGCCCTCTACCAGGCCAAAGATCGGGGCCGCAATCAGTACCAGTTCTTCGATGCGGGCATGAATGCGCACGCCCAGGAACGCCTGTTACTAGAAAACGGATTGCGGCGCGCGCTCGAGCGGGGGGAATTCGTGCTGCACTATCAGCCACAGATCGACCTTCAAACGGACGCGGTTACCGGCGTTGAGGCACTTATCCGCTGGCACCCCGAGCAGAGGTTGGTGCTGCCGGGTGAGTTTATCCCGATTGCCGAAGAGACCGGGCTCATCACCGAGATTGGCGAATGGGTCCTGCGCACCGCTTGCCGGCAAGCGGGGGAATGGGAGGCGGCGGGTCTGCCACCGGTGCGGATGGCGGTAAACCTCTCGATCCGCCAGCTCCGGCGGCGGGGTTTCCCGGCGCGGGTTCGGGCGATCCTGCGAGAGACCGGGTTGGCGCCGCAACGCCTCGAGCTCGAGATCACCGAATCGAGCCTGATGGTCGATCCCGAGCAGATCATCAAGACATTGCACGAGTTGCGCGGTATGGGTATTCAGCTCGCGATGGATGACCTCGGCACCGGATATTCGAGCCTCGCCTACCTCAAGCGCCTGCCGCTCGACCGGATCAAGATCGACCGATCCTTCGTGCGCGACATCCCCGAGGATCCCGACGACGTGGCGATCGTGCAGGCGATCCTGGCGATGGCGAGGCAGCTCAAAATCCGCGTGGTGGCGGAAGGCGTGGAGACGCCCGCGCAGGCCCGGTTCCTCCGAGATCACGGCTGCGAGGAAGCGCAAGGCTACGCCTTCAGCCGGCCGCTCCCGGCCGAGGCCTGCGCCGACTTCCTGGCAAAGACGCCGCTGTACGCGGTAGCAAGCGTGAAGCTAAATTAAACGCACACGCTACGCCCGGCGCCACCGTGTCCGGCAGAAAGCGGGAATACCGCTCAATGTAGGGGCTCAGTAGAGCAGCGCGGAAAGCAACGCCCGGTAGCGCTTGACGACGGGCCCCTCCCCGCCCATGAGCGCGAAGACCTCGAGCACGGCTTTGCGAGCCGCATCGTCTCCATAAGCCCGGTCGCGCCGCACGACTTCCAGGAGCTGTTCCAGGGCGTCCTCGAAAGAATGCTCCGTGATCAAGCGCGCGGCCAAGCGAAACCGCGCCTCGCAGTCGCCGGGGTCCGCGGCGATGGCCTGGCGCAGCCGTTCTTCGGGCGGTGCCTGGGCCGCGAGCCGGCCATAATGGATCCGGGCCCGCAGGTTCGCGATGTCCTCGTCCAGGGCGCGTCGGGCCGGAAGCCCAGCGAGGATCTGGTCGGCCTCGTCGTAGCGTCCGGTCTCGATCAGGAAACCCGCAAGGTCCGGCGCCAGCCGGTCGTTGTCGGGATCGGCGGCCAGGGCGTCGCGCAGCAGGGCCTCGGCGTGCTTGGCGTCCCCGCGCGCCAGGGCCGCCGCCGCGGCGGCGCGCACCTGATCCGAGGGGCGATCGAGATGCCGTTCCAGCAGGGCGCGGATCACACTCTCCGGTTGCGCGCCCAGGAACTCCTCGACGACCGCGCCGTCACGATAGAGCTGGACCAGGGGGATGCTCTGGACTCGATAGGTCCTGGCCAGATCCGGGTTTTCATCGATGTTGACGGCGACGAGCTCCGTCCGGCCCGCGTAGTCCGCGGCGATCCTGCCCAAGATCGGGGTGAGCATGCGACACGGGGCACACCACGGCGCCCAGAAATCCACCATGACCGGCAGCTCACGCGAGCGCTCGATGACGCGCGCTGAAAAGTCCGCCTCGTCGACCTCGCCGATGGGTTCCGACATACGCCTCCCCGATGGCCACCGAATGACCGGACTATTGTAACCTTCGATCCGGCCGCGGGGCTCGAATCCGTAGCGGGTCGTCGACGGGAACCGGCCGCTCGCATTTTCGCGATGATCGGGTACGCTAGCGGGCATGCAGGTCGCGTTCACCAAGATGCACGGCCTCGGCAACGACTTCGTGTTGCTGGATGGTTTGGCCGGTGCCATCGACATCGACGCGGCAAAGGTGCGCCGGCTGGCCGACCGGCGGCTCGGCGTCGGCTGCGATCAGGTCCTCTTGCTCGAGCCCGCGCAAGGTGACGGCGTCGCGGCCCGCTATCGGGTCTTCAATGCCGACGGCGGCGAGGTCGGACACTGCGGCAACGGCGCGCGCTGCGTGGCCCGCTACCTCAAGGATCGCGGGCACGCCCGGCACGACGCCATCGTCATCGAGGCCCTCGCGGGGCTCATCCGCTTGGATTGCCGGGAGGACGGATCGGTGCGGGTGGACATGGGTCCCCCGCGCCTCATGCCCGGTGAGGTCCCGATATGCGCGTCGGCTCCGGCCGAGCTCTACGAGGTCCCGCTCGGGACCGGCAAGGTGCGGGTCGCCGCCCTGTCGCTCGGCAACCCGCACGCGGTTCTCCGGGTAGACGCGGTCGCCGCCGCGCCGGTCGCGGAGCTCGGGGCCGTCATCGCCACCCATGCGCTCTTCCCCCAGGGGGCCAACGTGGGTTTCATGGAGGTGCTGGATGCCGGGCATATCCGTCTGCGGGTGTTCGAGCGCGGGGTGGGCGAGACCCCGGCATGCGGGACCGGCGCGTGCGCCGCGGTGGTGGCCGGCCGGCGCCAGGGGTTCCTGGGGCCGGTGGTGGATGTGGCCCTTCCCGGCGGCCATCTGTCCATCGAGTGGGCGGGCCAAGGCCAGCCCGTCTACATGAGCGGGCCCGCCACGCATTCCTTCGAGGGGCGCATCGAGCTGTGAACGATCGCGACCTCCCGCTGCCCTTGAACGACCCCCTGCCCACCGAGCCTCAGGTAGCCAGTTTCCTTCGCGAGCACCCGGAGTTCCTGATCCGGCACCCGGCCTTGCTGGCCGAGATGAGGGTCCCGCACCAGGCCGGTGGCAGCGTGTCGCTCATCGAGCGCCAGGTGGAGGTCTTACGCGAGCAGCAGCGTTTTCTCGACCAAGGGTATCGCGAGCTGATCCAGATCGCCCGTGACAACGAAGACCTCAAGGGCCGCCTGCATCGTTTGACCTTGAGGCTACTGCGCGTCAGGGGCTTGAAGGCGTTCCTCGCAGCACTACAAGAGGGCCTCGCCGACGAGGGCCGGGCCGAGATCAGCGGGCTCCTGGTGTTCGCGCAGCCCACGCCGGAGCCCGGGGAGGCGATCCGGTCATTCGTGGGTGAGGAAGGCCCCGAGCGCGCGGCGTTCATCGATCTCCTCCGCGCCGGACAGCCGGTGTGCGGCACGCCGGAAGCGGCGCAAGGGGCGGCCTTGTTCGGTGCAGAGGCCCGGGAGGTGCGCTCTGCGGCCCTGGTGCCGCTCGGCTGCCGCCATTGGACGGGGGTGCTCGGGGCCGGCAGCCGCGATCCGGACCGCTATCCGGAGGGCCTCGGGGTCGCGTTCCTGGCGCAGCTCGGCGAGGTGACGAGCGCCATCCTGGACCCCTACCTGCCAGGCCCGCCCGCGACCCGGTAACCGGGTCGTGCCATGAAGGACGACATCGCACGCTTCCTCGGCGGGATCGCCCAGCGCTCCCCGCATACCGTCTCGGCCTATCGCCGCGACCTCTTGGCACTCGCGCGCCATGCCGCGGAGGCCGGGTGGTGTGACTGGGCGGAGATCGATGTTGGGCACCTCTCGGGGTTCATCGCGGCCTGCCACCGCCGCGGGCTCGGCGGCCGCAGCCTGCAGCGCCGCCTGTCGGCGATCCGCACCTTTTATCGCCATCTCGAGCGCGAGGGCCGGGTGAGCAGGAACCCGGCACAGGGCCTGCGCGCACCCAAGGCCAAGAAGCGGCTCCCGGAGGTCCTGGACGTGGACCAATCGGCACGCCTCATGGCCATCCCGGGGACCGATCCCCTGGTCATCCGCGACCGCGCCCTCCTGGAGCTCATCTACTCCTCGGGACTGCGGGTCTCGGAGGCCGTAGGGCTCGACCTCGCCGACCTCGACCTGGTCGAGCGCGAGGTGCGGGTGACCGGCAAGGGCAACAAGCGACGCATCGTCCCGGTGGGACGCTATGCCGTCGAAACGATGCGGTCCTGGCTCCCGGTGCGTGCACAGTGCACTCGCCCGGACGAACGCGCGGTCTTCGTCGGCCGGCGCGGCGAGCGGCTCTCGGTGCGCGCGGTGCAGAAGCGCATGTACGAATGGGGGATCCGCCAGGGACTGGACCAGCGCGTCCATCCCCATATGCTCCGGCATTCGTTCGCGAGCCATCTCCTCGAGTCCTCGGGCGATCTGCGCGCCGTCCAGGAGCTTCTGGGCCACGCCGACATCGCCACCACCCAGGTCTACACCCACCTCGACTTCCAGCACCTGGCCAAGGTCTACGACGCCACCCACCCGAGGGCCGGCCGAATGCGCGGCCCGAGCGAAGCGAAGCCCGCCCCCGAGCGCCCGCGCCGTCCCCCGACGGATCGCGCGTAGCGCGTCCGCGCCCGCCCGCCTCGTCTCCGATCGCAACCCAGAAAGCCTTGGCGGACCTCCGAGCGGGAAGAAAAAGGCCATGACCGACACGCCGCGCCGACCACCAGCCGCCCAAGGCGGTCCCCAGCGCCCTACAATCCCCAAGGTGCATCGTCCTCGATCCAGCGGTTCAGTTCAACAGCTGTTATCTGCCATGGTGCCGCACGGCGGATAAGGTACTATTCGTTGGGCCGACCAGGAAGGCCAATGACTGAGCCGATTGGGAAAGTGTTCGTGTCCCACTCAAGCGTGGACAAACCGTTCGTCGATCGGCTCGTCGCCGACTTGGCGGCCAGGGAAATCCCGGTGTGGTATGACAAGCTGGATATGAGAGTTGGTGACAGCGTGACCGGCAGTATCAACGAAGGTCTCGCTAGGGCCAAGTACTTCCTCATCGTCTTCTTAGTAGCGGTCGGCTCGGTAGCTGTCGGCCTGATAACATAGTTCCATTCGCCATGAACGTTGCAACCTTTATTCATTTACGCCGCCTTAGAATCCGAAACGATGGAGGTCACGGAACTTCTGGCGATTGATGGATTCCACGTCACACGCAACATCGAACTTGGCGAGTGCGAATTGGTTACGTGGAATCATGTCGAAATGACCGACACCAAGTACCAACTCGCAGCACGGGGTTTGTTCGGCGGCAAAACCCCTACCGCAGCCATCATACGACGACATCAGATCCGGCGGGTACATGCTCGTCCATGGGATACCCTAGGTCCCAATGTTCCACTGCCACTCGAACCAGTCCTCGATGTCCTTCGTTGTGTAACGGCGGTAGCTGGCGCGGGATTTCGCTTGCTTCACTATTGGCTTGAACCCGAAGAATGGGCGCCGTGGGCGGTAAACCCTTTACACTTTGGAGTCGACTCCAGCGCTAATCCTTGGACCACTCAACTGAGTGAAGCAGTGGTGCCGCAACTTCGCGATAGCGTGTCACATCTTCGAATCTTGGATGAAAGCAGTCGATTGCGGCTTCGGGTGCCACTAGATCGGTTGAATCGATCCTACTGCGCTGCCATGCGTAGCGTTGACAAAGCAATCGAGCTTGGAATAGCACTTGAGTCGCTATACGCGCCCGCCAAGGTCTCTGACGGCATTGCTTTCGCCATCCGCACACGCGCGGCAAGGTTCCTCGGCGGCGCACTCGAGGTGCGCCGCGGGACAGTTACAACACTTCGGGACGTGTACGACTTGCGGTCCCGTGCAGTGCATGCCGGTCGTTTCGACGCCGAAGGAGCGCCCAAGAAGTGGCGGGATGATGTCCGTGTACGCAAAGTGCTTGAGGAAGGGCAACGTCTCGTTGGCCGATCATTGGTCAAAGTCATTCTAGAGGGTGAACCGAACTGGGAAGAACTCGACATTGGGCCTGTTGAGCCAACTTCAGTTACCGCCGCCGGCGCCCAACCAATCATTCCTTGGGCTGAGGTGCAGGCGCGTCTTCGGCAGCGATTGCCTTGAGCTTCACCGTCTATGTCCGTCGGGCTGCTGAACCTGACGTGGCAGAGGCGCAGAACTGGTACGAGGAGCAGCAGGCCCGATTGGCTGCCGACTTCCACCATGAGTTTGGTATCGTACTGGCCCGGCTGGCAGAGACACCACTCATCTACGCTGCTGTGTACCGCAATATTCGACGTGCAGCACCGCACCGCTTCCCGTACCTCGTTTGGTATCGTGTGGAAGGTTCGGTCGTTACTGTTCTGGCCTGCACGCATGCCAAAGCAGACCCGACCCGAGCAGCCTTAGGGCCCGGTTGCGATAACCGCAAAGCAGTGCTATCGGCCCTTGGCTTCGAGAAATACCTGCGGATTTGCTCGGCCTGAGATAGACCCGCGCGCCTTTGGCGAGCTGCGACTCCCCACAACGCTAGCGGACACCCGATTCGATCCGGGCCAGCCCCTTGAGCCGACAATCGCCCTCGGCCCTCACCCGTCCGAGACGCCAGAACGGTCCGAAACATGGCGCCTCGGGTTGAGAGTCCCAGATTTGGTGCTGTCCTGCTCAGGCGGCCTTGCCCACGGCCAGCGAGACATGGTGGCCTACGGCGGCCAGCATATTCACGAGCCGGTCGATCGCGCACTTCTCGATCCGGCCCTGCACGATGTCGTTGATCCTCGGCTGCGTGGTCCGCATGCGCTTGGCGGCCTCGGCCTGGGTCAGGCCGTGCTCCTCGATGTAGCGCCCGATCTCAATCATGAGTTGCGCCCGCAGCTTGAGGTTCTCTGCATCCTTGAGGCCTAGATCCGCAAAGACATTGCCATCCGCCGGAGTCACATGAGTGATGCCTTTCATTGCCGTCTCCTTTGCTCCTTGATCTCTATCAATCTCGTTTTCGCGAGCTCGATCTCCCGCTTCGCGGTTCGTTGGGTTTTTTTCTGAAAGGCATGAAGCACGTATACCGCCTCTTTGAGCTTGGCCACATAGATCACCCGATGCTCGCCGCCCTGGTGCAAGCGGATCTCCTGAACGCCCGTTCCGATGCCGCTCATCGGCTTCCAATCGGTCGGTTCCAGCCCGGACTGCACCAAGTACAGCTGATAGCCGGCCTCATGTCGCGCGGCAACCGGGAAATTGCAGAGGTCCTTGTAGCTAGAACCCGCCCAGCGAATTTCCTTCATAAATATATCAAATCTAGTATAACCTAAGGCGTCTCTGCGCTGGTACCGCCGCCACGCACCAGACCACCCCAGAGCCCGCCGGCGCCCGCCGGCCGGTCCGAAACTGGGGGAGCTCGCAGGCGGGAAGCCCAACCGGAAACGCCACCCCCGGCCACGCCGCGCCGCGGCGAGCTCGACAGCCAGAAGCGACCCACGCGGGGACGTCGAACCGAAAAACACCACACACCCCGCCGAGGCCTCCGCGATCACCGCGGCCGTGCGCCGCGCAAGCCGCGCCTTAAGCGGAACCGAAGGCGCCACCCGCCCACCAGGCCACCGGCACCCCGGAGGCCTGCGCCGCGAGCACGGCACGCACGGCCGAGGCGGGGCCAGCGCCGGCACCGCCCGGACCAAAGGGCTTTACGCACCCAAGGCCCAGAAGCGGCTCCCGGAGATCCTGGACGTGGACCAGTCGGCACGCCTGAACGCGCGGTCTTCGTCGGCCGGCGCGGCGAGCAGCTCTCGGTGCGCGCGGTGCAGAAGCGCTATGTACGAATGGGGGCTCCGTCAGGGACTGGACCAGCGCGTCCATCCCCATATGCTCCGGCATTCCTTCGCGAGCCATCTCCTCGAGTCCTCGGGCGATCTGCGCGCCCGTCCAGGAGCTTCTGGGCCACGCCGACATCGCCACCACCCAGGTCTACACCCACCTCGACTTCCAGCACCTGGCCAAGGTCTACGACGCAACCCACCCGAGGGCCGGCCGAATGCGCGGCCCGAGCGGCACGAAGCCCGTCCCCGAGCGCCCGGGGCGCCCCCCGACGGATCCCGCGTAGCGTGTCCGCTTTCGAAGGCGGCCCGCCTCGCCCCGGAGGGCAACCAATAAAGCCCTAGCAGCCTGTCGGACTAAGGTTGAACGGTACAGCGGCGACGCGGGTGCTGAGCACGGCCATCGTTGGTCAAGCGGTCATTGATGCTGTAGGGGCGGTGAAATGATGACGAACGGATCAATCCCTGCCCGGTTTTCAACCCTTCAGCACCGCCATCCGACGGATGTTCCACGCCATCGTCACCAACGACCACTCCCCGCGTACAGCTTCAAGCCCCCGCAGCAGAAATTGCCGGAACCGCATCCCCGCTTTGATGATGCCGAAGACCGGCTCCACGGTCTGCTTGCGCTTCCCATACGACGCGCGCCCGGCGCGGGTCTTTTGCCGATGGCGCATGCGTTCCACCGCATCCGCCGGCTCACAGAGCGGCGGTGGTTCGCTGAAGCGTTCTTGCCAAGGCAGGTGATGCGACTCACGCCCAGTTGCAATCAAGGGGTCGATACCCGCCTCGACACAGGTGGCCACGTTGGCCTCACTGAAAAATAGCCGGCGTCGGCCAAGAGCTCACCGACCTCGCCCAGTGCCTCGGGCAAGGCGCCGAGCGTCTCCACCATCGGCGCGATTCGCTGCTTGTCGTTGGCCGCTTGAGTCAGTCCCGTGGCCACCACCAGCATCGTGTCGGTATCCACCGCCGCTTGGGCGTTGTAGCTTTGCTCGAAGCCCCCGCCCGCCGCGGGCATGATGCGCGAGTCGGGATCGGTGAGATTGATCTGGTCTTGGGCGCGAGGGCCGGGTGTGGGCGGTGCCGGCGGGATGCCGCGAGGTTTCCGACCGGTACACTCCTCTTTCTCTTCCCGCGCCTTCCTCTTGGCTTCGTAGTCGGCCTGCTCACCGGCAAAACGCTGGGCGGCGCGCGCCTCGATCTCGGCCTTCGCCTCGCCGATGGCTTGCAACCGCGTCTCACGCCGCGCCAACTCCTCGGGGAGGTCCAACCCTTCGGGCAAGGGTTCCGCATCGGCCGCCTCGGCGCGGGCCAAAAGCTCGGCCACCTCCACTTGCAACTGGGCCTCCAGCTGCTCGGCATGCTCGTACGACAGGGCGCTATGGCGCGAGGCGTTGGCGTGTATCTTGGTCCCGTCCAAGGCCACCGTCCCGAGCTTCAACAGCTTCATCTCCTTCGCGATGCAGAGCACCTGGACGAACAGCGCCTCAATCTCCTTGAGGAATCGCTTGCGGAACGCGCACAGCGTATCGTCATCCGGGTGAGTATTGGCCGCGAGGTAGCGAACGCCAGCGAGTCGTAGGTCGCCTGCTCGATGCGTCGGCTCGGATAGGTCCCCGTGGCATAGCCATAGATGAGCAGCGCCAAGAGCATCGCCGGGTGATAGGCCGCCGAGCCCGCGCCGCGGTATCGACCGATCAGCGCCGAGAGGTCCAGCTGATCGACCATGTCCGCTACAAAACGCGCCAAGTGGTCCTTCGGCAGCCAATCATCGAGTGATGGCGGCAGCAGGTACGGTGTGTCACGATCACAGGAACGGAAATGGCTCATGTGCGCTCGCTCATCGGAACCCTGACCGATCCGATCCCCTCGCGCTTGAAAAGTTCCACGCTAAGGAGCCCCGTCAAAATAAGTTGACTTATTTGTCAGGTTATGCTTTAAGGTGGTTGTGCAAGATGCCACCAACATTGAGAAAATTGAGTTGAAGTACCGTTCGCTTGCACCCATGATGGACGAACGCATGCGCCGATGCTGGGCGGCGACCGAGGCGCAGGCATATGGGTGGGGCGGGGTGCGTGCGGTGAGTTGCGCGACCGGCCTCTCGCCGAACACCATACGCAAGGGATTGGCGGAATTGTCGGGGCGCGAAGTGGATGCCGAGGCTGCGTTGGGTTCCCGCTTGCGCAGGGTGGGCGGTGGTCGAAAGCGTCGCACCGACACCGACCCAGAATTGCTGGAACGCTTGGAACGGTTGGTCGATCCGGTGACGCGGGGCGATCCGGACTCCCC
>JBQTJM010000223.1:0-3257 GCA_052387115.1 Gammaproteobacteria bacterium
AATCTGCTGCGCTCGGGATCTCGCGTTCCGGCGGTGCTCGGAATCCTCATGTATTTCAACATACACTCCGGTTCCTGCGCTCCGGCGGAACGCGACCTCCCTTCGCTCGCGACGATTTTTTTCACAAACTCTGAGGCAGCACGGTCTCCATTGAGCCATGCACATGAGCCACGGCCTCACCTTGGCGATCTCGAAGGGCCGCATCCTCGCCGACCTCCTGCCGCTGCTCGCTGGGATGGGCATCGAGCCCGCGGAAGACCCGGAGACCTCGCGCAGCCTGATCATCCCGGCCCGTGGCGGGGCGCTGCGGCTCGTGATCGTGCGCGCCGCGGATGTCCCGACGTATGTGGAGTACGGCGCCGCGGACCTCGGCGTGGCCGGCAAGGACGTGCTCCTGGAGTACCCGGGGGAAGGACTCTATGAGCCGCTCGACCTCGGCATCGCCCGGTGTAGACTGGTGGTCGCGGGACCCGTGGGCGGCGCCGAATGCGCGGCCGGCCGGCTCAGGATCGCGACGAAATATGTCCGGACCACGCGCCGGCATTTCGCCGCAAAGGGCGACCAGGTCGAGGTGATCCGGCTCTACGGCTCCATGGAGCTGGCGCCGCTCGTGGGCCTCGCCGATCGGATCGTGGATCTGGTCGACACCGGAAATACGCTGCGCGCCAACGGGCTCACCGTGCTCGAAACCATCGCCCGGATCAGCGCCCGGCTCATCGTCAACAAGGCCGCCATGAAGATGAAGAACCTAGAGGTCAAACGCATACTCGCGGCGTTTGCGCGCGCGGCGGGGCAGGGCCCACGCGGAATACCATGACGATCCAGCCGAATTCAATTCTCCGATTGGACACTCGCGATCGGGGGTTTCCCGAGCGGTTCCGATCCCTCGTCGCCTACGAGAACACCGCCGACCTAGACGTGCTGGCCACGGTCCGGGAGATCATCGCCGCCATCCGCACGCAAGGCGATACGGCGCTCTGTGAATACACCCGGCGTTTCGATCGCCTCGAGGTCGCTTCGGCCGCCGCGCTGGAGCTGCCGCGCGAGCGCCTCACGGCGGCCGTGAACGACTGCGACGCGCGTCTGCGCGAGGCCCTCTCGGCGGCCGCGGCGCGCATCCGGCGCTATCACGAGCACCAGAGGATCGAGCCCTGGAGCCTTGGCGTTTTGGCCGAGGGCTCCGGCGATCTCCTCGGCCAGCGGGTGACGCCCCTGGAGCGGGTCGGAGTCTATGTCCCGGGGGGCAAGGCCGCCTATCCTTCGACCGTCCTCATGAACGTCATCCCGGCCAAGCTCGCCGGGGTCGGCGAGGTCATCATGGCGGTCCCGGCGCCGGGGGGTGAGATCGACCCCATCGTCCTTTGCGCCGCCGGGATCGCCGGGGTCGACCGGGTCTTCACCATCGGCGGTGCGCAGGCCATCGCGGCGCTGGCCTATAGCACCGAGACCGTCCCGCGCGTGGACAAGATCGTCGGCCCCGGCAACTGCTATGTGGCCGCCGCCAAGGCCATGGTCTTCGGCCGGGTCGGGATCGACATGATCGCCGGTCCCTCCGAGGTGGTGATCGTCTGCGACGGCACGGCCCCCGCCGAGTGGGTGACCATGGACCTCTTCGCCCAGGCCGAGCACGACGAACAGGCCCAGGCGATCCTGCTATGCCCGCATCCCGAGTTCATCGAGGCCGTAGCCGCGTGCATCGAGCGTGAGTTGCCGGGGATGGAGCGCGCCGCCATCATCGGGGCGTCTCTGGCCGGACGCGGGGCCCTGATCCGCGTACGCGACCTCGAGGAGGCCCTGGGGCTCGCCAACACCATCGCCCCCGAGCACCTGGAGCTGGCGGTGGCCCATCCCGAGGCTTGGCTGCCCAAGGTGCGCCATGCCGGCGCGATCTTCCTCGGCTGCCACGCCGCCGAGGTCCTGGGCGACTACTGCGCCGGCCCCAACCACGTGCTCCCGACCGCCGGCACGGCGCGGTTCTCCTCCCCACTCGGCGTCTACGACTTCCAGAAGCGCTCCTCGGTGATCCGGTGCTCGGAGACCACCGCCCGCGAGCTGTGTGGCGTCGCCTCCGTCCTGGCGCGCGCCGAAGGGCTGACCGCCCATGCCCGCGCGGCGGAGTGCCGGCTCGCGGAGGCCGAGCGAGCGCGCCCGTGAATCCCGATCGGGCCCCATCGGCTACGTCGCCTGAATCGGGGCTGAACCGCTGGGTGCGCCCGGCGGTGCGCGAGCTCCGGCCCTATCACATCGAGGACGCCGCCGGCCTCATCAAGCTCGACGCCATGGAGAACCCCCACCCGTGGCCGGCCGAATTGCGTGGTGCCTTGGTCGAGGCGCTGCGCTCGGTCGAGCTCAACCGTTACCCCGACGGTGAGGCGCGGGCCCTGAAGCAGCGGCTGCGGGGCTATCTCGGGCTGTCGGACAAAACCGGCCTCCTGCTCGGGAACGGCTCCGATGAGCTGATCCAGATGATCGGCCTGACCGTCGGCGGACCGGGCCGCTGCCTCCTGTGCCCGGAGCCGAGCTTCTCGATGTACCGCATCCTGGCCGCGGTCACCGGCATGCGGTATGTCGGGGTCCCGCTCTGTGGCCGGGACTTCGATCTGGACCATGAGGCGATGCTGGAGGCGATCGGTCGGGACCAGCCGGCCGTGGTCGTCTTGAGCTACCCGAACAACCCGACCGGTAATCTCTTCGAGCGCCGATCGATCGAGGCCGTCATCGCAGCCAGTCCGGGGCTCGTGCTCATCGACGAGGCGTACTTCGACTTTTCCGGTGAGACGTTGCTCGACCGGGTGACCGGAAGGCCCTCGGTCTTGGTGCTGCGGACCCTTTCCAAGATCGGCCTGGCCGGGCTGCGCGTGGGCTTCCTCATCGGAGACCCGCAGTGGCTGGCCGAGATCAACAAGGTACGCCTGCCCTACAACCTCGGTGCCCTGTCGCAGGCGAGCGCCGACTGGGCCCTGGCCCACGCCGAGGTGTTGCGCGAGCAGGCGCTCCGCATCCGCCGCGATCGCGATGCCCTGTGCTCGGCCCTGCGACGTTTCGAGGTCCTCGAGGTGTGGGTGAGCCACACCAATTTCCTCCTGGTGCGTGCGCCGGGGCAGGGCGAGTCGCTCTACGCCGGGCTGAAAGCGGAGGGCATCCTGGTCAAATCCCTGCACGGCGCCCATCCCCTCCTGGGAGATTGCATCCGCATCACGGTCGGCAGCGCCGAAGAAAACCAGGCCCTGCTCGCGGCGCTGGCGCGACGGCTGTAG
>JBQTJM010000224.1:0-4715 GCA_052387115.1 Gammaproteobacteria bacterium
GGTGGCTCGCCGGCGTCTCGCCCGCCGGCACCAGCTCCTCCGGATACTCGTAGCGGAGCTCATCGAGTGAGAACCGGCAGCGCCGCGCGATCTCGATGGTCTCGGCGAGGAGCTTTTCGGGATAAAGACGGGACAGCGTCTCCCGATCGCGGAGATGGCGCTCGCCGTTCGGGTAGAGGGCGTGACCCGCGGACTCGAGCGGGGTCCCGAGCCGGATGGCGGTGAGCGTATCCCGCACAGGCCGCCGCTCGCGGCCGTGCATGTACACGTCCGTGAAGACCAGCACGGGATGACAGGCGCCGGCCGCCGGCATAAACTGTATATCACATCAGTCCCATGATATCAGTTAAGGCGCGCCGGGCCATGCCCTCTCCCTACGCCGAGCTGCACTGTCTCAGCAACTTCACCTTCCTGCGCGGCGCTTCGCACCCCGAGGAGCTCGTCGCCCGGGCCCATGCGCTCGGATATGAGGCGCTCGCGCTCACCGACGAGTGCTCGCTCGCGGGGGTGGTGCGCGCTCACGTGGCCGCCAAGACCTGCGGGCTTGCGCTCCTCATCGCCACCGAGGTGAGGATCACCGACGGCCCCAAGCTCGTCCTGCTCGCGACCGATCGGGACGCCTACGGGGACCTCTCGGCCCTGATCACCGCCGGGCGCCGGCGGGCCGGGAAGGGCCGTTAACGCTTGTGCCGTACGGATCTGGAGACGGTCTATGCGCTTGCCTCGCGCTGCTCCTCCCAGAGGATACGCCCTGGGACGAAGAGGAGGCCCGGTGGCTCGCCCGGCGCTTCCCGGGGCGGGCCTGGATCGTGGTCCAGCTGTTGCGCGGGGGGCGGACCGGGCGCGGCTACGCAGGCTCGAGGCCTGGGCCAGGATACCGGCCTGCCGCTCTGCGCGGCCGGGGAGGCGCGGGGACAGCGCTCGATGACCGATCCGCACCCGTGGGCATCAACGGCCACGTGCAGTGCCATTCATCGAGCAGTGCCCCCAGTGCGGCGGCACCTTGAAGATCATTGCCGCCATCGAACATCCCTCCGTGATTACCAAGATCCTCACCCATCTCGGTTTGCCCGCCCGAGCACCGCCCCGAGCGGCGGCCAGGGCCTTCGATCGATTCTAACAGGCCTGATCCCCCACCGACCCCCCTCCCATCCGGTTCGTCCTGTACCTCCTAAAAGCCGGGCATCCTGCCCGTCCGGTTCAGCCCCTGAGCACCCTCTTGGCCCTCGCTCGCACGAAACCCCAAAACGCCCCGAAACATAGCGCCTCGAGCCGAGGAAGGGCCCGATCCGAGGCCGCCGACCCGTATGCTTGACAACTCACGAAGCCAAGCAGTACTCTGCCTCTGGACAAAAAGGGCGTTTAAAATCCCTATTCGCTCATGTATGCTCGCTCAGTCAACCCCTGACTGATCCGATCCCTTGGCGCTTGAAAAGTTCCACGCTAAGTCCGACAGGCTGCTAGAGACGACAATATCGTATCAGCGCCCGGGTACCGAAGCCGGTGCGCGAGACCCTTGAAGAAGCCGCGGCCCTTTCCGGCGCGACGCTGAACCAGTTTGTGGTGCAGGCCGCACTCAAGGAAGCGCACGCGGTGCTGGAACGGGAACTTATCATCCACCTGACCCGCCGGGACGCGGACCAAGCGTAGCAAGCGTAGCCCGGATGGAGCACAGCGGAATCCGGGGCAACGATGGTGATGCGACAAGGAGCGTTTTATGAGTGCGACGACGGTAGCACACATGGGGGATTATTCCCTTTACCAAGCCATAGAGAGGCGGTGGCACGGCATGGTCGTAGCCACAGGTTCATGGTTCCTTGGCAAACCCGGCCTGCACGAAGTGATGATCGAACGTATACGCCGTGCTGATCCCAAATCTTTGCATCACAACAAACGAGATGCAATCGGTGAGCGAGTAGTCTTTTTGTCCTGGTGCTTCAGGAGGCCATTCCAGCCGTCATGAAACAGGCTTTCATCCAGGCCTTGGTGATCTGGCGATGCAGCGGCTATACGGCACTGGGGTTCTGCTCCCCAAGCAGTGGTTTGAAGACAACTATCAGCGTTCGCCTTTGAATGCAGAGGTTTGAGCGATTAAGCCGCCGTCACGATCGCGAAGGGTTCGACTGCGGCAACCCTGAACGGTTCATGCCGCCGGCGACGCTGCGCCGGGCGCTGAAAGGGCCATGAACCGGTTTTCCTCCCGCCGCCAACGTCTCGAGCGCAGTTTCCTGACGCCGAGACTGCAAGGCGCCCTCGGCTATGATCGGATCGCGGGCTACCTTTCGTCCTCCCTGCTGGAAGTGGCCGGCGAAGCCTTGGAAACCGTAGTTGGCCCGATCCGGATGGTGTGCAACTCGGCGATCGAGCCCAAGGATCTGATCACGGCCCGGTCGGCGCAAAGCGCGATGCGCCGCGAGTGGTGCGAGTCGCGGCCGGAGGCGCTCGGTGACGGCGCGAAGGGGCGATTCCAGCCTATTGCGCAGTGGGAATGGTTTCGGAACCCTGTCCCCCCCGCCTCGGAAGGGATCGACTATCGGATCCTCCGCCAGGCCTTGCGCGTGCCCGATAGCGAGGCAGTCGTTCCAGGGAGCCATTTCGAGCGGCTGCGGTCCCCTGATCGCGCGCGGTTGCAACGGATCTTTCCCGATCTCGTGACGTCGGCGAACCCCTTCATCCGCCATATCGTGTTGCGAACGCGGGATTACCTGGAAACGACCCACGATCCGGAAACGGGCGAGCCTTACCTCAAACCGGTACGCGTGAATCTCTTTGGCGAGCGTGACGAGGACGCGATCCGATTGCCGTCGTTTCTCGAGGAGGCGTACGCGCACGCCGAGGAGTTCTGCCGACTCCTAGCTAGGCCAGCGCGTCAAAGCGGGATTCTTCCGAACCTTGTTGCTGCGGCGTGTTGGCAGCACGATGGAGGCCGGGCGTCTGACCGCCGGAAAGATCCTGAACGAATGGATCGATCTCGATCAAGAGGACGAGGACGACGAGGATCCGCCCTCGGCGTTTGGTGCGCTCACCCCGTCCGAGCGTGGGGCATTGGAACGTTGCCTGAAGGCGCTCAGCCGACCGCGAGCGCGACCCGAAATACGCGATCGTGCGTGAGTTGTTGCTGAAGGATCGCTGGCTAGAGCAGGGTTGCATCATCTTCAGTCAATATTTCGATTCGGTTTGGTGGCTCGCGGCCCGGCTATCGAGCGACATGCCCAATGAGGAGATCGGACTATACGCCGGCGCCGCGAAGTCCGGCGTCATCAAGGGCGGCGTGTTCAAGCGCATGGCGCGGGAGCATCTGAAGGCGCAGGTGCGGAAGGGCGATGTGCGCTTGATCCTGGGGACGGATGCGGCGTCCGAAGGCTTGAACCTGCAACGGCTGGGAACCCTCATCAACCTGGACCTGCCCTGGAACCCCTCACGCCTGGAGCAGCGCAAGGGCCGCATCCAGCGTATCGGTCAGGTCCGCGATAGCGTGGACATCTACAACCTGCGCTATGCCGGCTCCGTCGAAGACCGCGTCCACCAGATGTTGTCGAGCCGGCTACAGGACATCTCGAACCTCTTCGGCCAACTGCCGGATGTCTTGGAGGATGTCTGGATCGACGTGGCGATCGGTGAGGTCGAGCGCGCGCGGCGCATCATCGACGCCGTTCCCAGGCAGCATCCCTTCCAACTACGCTACCATAAGATCACCAAGGTCGATTGGGAATCCTGCGCCAAGGTGCTCGATTCCCGAGAACGCAAGGCCTACCTCTCCCGAGGCTGGCGCTAGGCCCGTAGAGTCCGTGCAGCGATAGCTGCACAGCGGTCGCCCGTCGAGTTTTCTGAGATCCCGGCGCGAAAGAAACCGTGTAAGCCAGCTAAGAGGACGCAAAACCATGTCGCGGGCATCCAGGCTCCAAGGAATTCGGTTGCGCAGCGCGCGGTCCGCCGCTGACATCGGCTTGCATTGTCACCGGAGGATGACCTGAGTCTCTCGAAGACCATTGGCTTCCAGCACGTGTTTTTGCTTGGCGCTCTCGATTCCCGTTACCGCATCATCGTGAGCGCCGCGGCAGGGCTGGTGATGCGAATACCCCGGTACTCGGCGAGGGTGAGGAGGTCGGCGTCTCCAGAGACGATCAAATCAGCTTTGGCGGCGAGGGCACAGGAGAGCACGGCATCGTCGTCCCTATCGCGCGAGACTTGCCGAGCAAGCTGGCGGGCCGTGACGCGATAAGCCAGCTTTCGGTAGAAACCAAGCAACTCGGTAGCCGTCAATCCCGTCACACTGACCACGCGGGCGAACTTCCTACGCTTCAGTACCTCACCTAACTCATCGAGCAATTCGCGGCTGGTGTAGAGTTGCACCTCGCCTTCGCTGGCCCGTTCGAGCAGCTTGTTCGGGGCACCCCGCCACAGAAAGGCCGACACCAGCACATTGGTGTCGAGCACCAATCTCACGCAGGCCGATCGGTTTTGCGCGCTTGCCGCACCGCGTCGACTTCGGTCTGGATCTCTTCCATCGAGAGCGGTGGGATATCCGCCTGAGCCACCCGCTCGGCGGCGTCAAGCAGTGCCTGCCCCGCTCGGCGACGCACCGCCTCCTTCACCAATTGGGTGATCGCTTCGGGCGTCAGCAACCCCGCCGCTTGGGCCTCTTTCGCAAGCCGCTCCGGCAGGGACAGTTTCAATTCCAGCGTGGTCATGTCTCGCTTCTCAGGAGGATAGGC
>JBQTJM010000225.1:0-12243 GCA_052387115.1 Gammaproteobacteria bacterium
TTGTAGTCAAGATACAACCCTTCAGGCAGTGATAGTGCGAGGAACGTGCGGAGCGACTCCTCCGTCAGTGTCATCACTTGTTGCGCTGTGAGGTGCATAGGGGCCTACGTTTCACGTGACGCCGAACTAGAAGTAGACCCCCTAAAAGGTGCCCTTGTTTTACGTCAGGAGCCGGTATGGGCGCTGCGCAAAAGGACAGCCCGGCCCCAAGGATCAAGCACTTGGGTAAATTATAGTACCCCCTAAAGCCAAGAGGCAAGTACACCTTGTAGGTCGGTATGGGTAAGGTGCTTTTCTTCTGCGTCACAAGGCTGTATAGTGGGTCACTGTACGAGCGCACAGTCCGCCAGATCAAGCACTTGTCGAATTATAGTACCCCCTAACGCCAAGAAGCAAGCACACCTTCGGAGGTCGATATATGGGTGACGGACAACCCCGTCTGCTGGACGAGGTTCGGGACCGCATCCGGCGCAAACACTATAGCATCCGGACCGAGCAGGCGTACATGGACTGGATCCGACGCTTCGCGTTGCATCACAACAAGCGACACCCCCGGGACATGGGGGCAGCGGAGGTCGAGGGGTTCCTGACCACCTCGCGGTCGCGAAGGGGGGTGCCGGGCTCGACGTAGAATCAGGCCAAGAGCGCGGTCCTGTTCCTCTACAAGGAGGTTCTCGGGGAGCCTCTGCCGTGGCTCGACGGTATCGAGTCGGCAAAGCGGCCGGAGCGCCTGCCGGTAGTCCTGACGCGCGAAGAGGTCGAATCAATCCTCCGCATTTCAACGGCACGGTGGGATTTATGATCCGCCTGCTCTACGGGACCGGGATGCGGATCATGGAGTGTGTGCGGCTTCGGATGAAGCCCGGGCGGGTTAGCGGCTTTATCGCGTAACCCGCCTTCCGGAAGGAAGGCCGCGCATGAAATCGGCGCCGGAGGTTCCTCTTGCGTGGGTTCGGTGGGTTACGGCGCAAACGGCGCGCCTAACCCACCCTGTCATCGACTCGCGGTCCCGCTCAAAGACCATTTCGTCAGGGTCAAGAAGCTTCACGAGGCGGATCTGGAAGCCGGCTACGGCGAGGTCTATCTCCCCGATGCGCTCGCGCGTAAGTATCCAGGCGCGCCACGGGAGTGGGCGTGGCAGTATGTGTTTCCCTCACCCACGCGCTCCGTGGATCCGCGTTCCGGGGCGGTGCGACGGCACCATGCGGACGAGAACTAGGGGCCCGCGGGGTGTGAGCCCGCTGGACGGCGTCGCGGTGTAGCGCTGCTTCGCCGGAGGGAATCATTGCACGAGAGGGCCTTGCTTAGGCCTGTATGCGCGCCATGAGCGCGTCCAAGGCCCGATCGGGCAGGGCGCGCTTCAGGAAGGCAAAGGCGTAGGTCAGCGTGCTGACGAAGTAACGCGGGCTCGGGTTGTCACTCTCCAGGGCCTTGATGACTTTGGCGAGCACCGCCTCGGCGGGCAGCGTGAACCAGCCCGCCGATCCTTGGTTCTTGAGCCAGCGTTCGATGCGGCCGCGGTGGGCGGTATCGGGGTTCTCGCAGAGCACGGTGCGCTCGAAGGTCCGGTAGGCGTTGTCCCGGAAGCGGCTCGTGATCGGGCCGGGCTCGATCAGGACCACCCGGATCCCGGTGCCGTGGAGCTCCTGGCGCAGGGTGTCGCTCAGGGCCTCGAGGGCGAACTTGCTGGCGTTGTAGGCCCCGCGGTATTTGAGGGCCACGAGCCCGAGCAGCGAGCTGTTCTGGATGATGCGCCCCTGGCCCTCTGCCCGCATCACCGGCAGGATGAGGCGCGTCAGCTCGTGGGCGCCAAAGACATTGACCTCGAACTGGGCCCGCAGGGCGTCGCGGGTGATGTCCTCGAGCGCCCCCAATTGCCCGAACCCACCGTTGTTGAAGAGTCCATAGACTCGCCCCCCGGTGTGTGCCAGGGTGGCCTCGACGGCGGCCCGGATGGAGGCCGAGTTGGCGAGGTCGAGTTGCACCGCAGTAAGCCCCTCGGCCGACAGCCGTTGCACGTCCTCCCGCTTGCGGGCACTGGCGATGACGCGGTAGCCGCGCGCACGCAGGCCCTGCGCGACCGTGTAGCCGATGCCGCTCGATGCCCCGGTGATGAGGACGCTTCTGTCCTGTGTGCTTGCCATAAGACCTCTCCGCTCTTTACCATGACCCGAGGACCCAGCCGCGGGCTGTCGCGGACACGGGCGTGTATCCGCGCATGACCGCAAACGTCGCTCATGATAAACCGCGCCCTTCCCGGGTGGGCGGGCTAACGCACGGCACCGGGGTGTCTCTGGGGTGGGCGGGGCTGTGTGCGCTCCTCGGCCTTTGGAGCGCCGCGCTGGTGGCGCAGCCCGCATCGGCACCCGATCCGCGCTATGCCCTGTGTCCGCCCGACACCGCGATCCCACCCCGTCCCGTCTATGACAGCCGCAAGGGGGCGCCGGGCTTCACCGCCGGCACCATCCAAGGCAAGGCCGACGAGGTGCGGGTGCCGGAGGTCGGCCGCTCGGTCCTGGTGGGTGGGGTGGAGCTGGTGCGTGACCAGCAAGCGGTGGCCGCCGATCTCCTGACCTATCGCCGAGATCGTCGCATCGCCGAGGCCGAGGGCCATATCCGTTACTGGGACCCGAGCATCTTCTGGAGCGGCCGCCATGCCCTCGTCGAGTTCGACACCGACCGGTCGCGGCTGGTGGGCGGAGGCTACCGGCTCCCCGGCCGTCGCGCCCATGGGGAAGCACGTACCGTCACCCACAATAGCCGCAAGGACGAGACCCGGCTCACCGAGGTCGACTACACCACCTGCGAAAGCGAGGTCCCCGAGTGGCGGCTCGAGGCGCGGCGCATGACGATCAACCACGACGAGCAGTGGGGCGAGGCCTACCACGTGTTTCTGAACGTGTGGGACGTGCCGATCTTCTACACCCCCTATATCACCTTCCCGATCAGCGACCGACGCAAGAGCGGCCTCCTGCCCCCGACCATCGGCAGCTCCGACGACTCCGGTTTCGACTTCACGCTCCCCTATTACTGGAACATCGCCCCGGAGATGGACGCCACCTTCGCGCCGCGCATCCTGGGCGACCGCGGGGTGTTGCTCGGGGGTCAGTACCGCTATCTGGTGCCGAGGGGCGATGGCCAACTCGATGCCGAGTATCTGCCCGTCGACAGTCAGCGCGACGACGATGCCCGCTGGCTCGTCGGCTACAACCATGAACAGTACTTCGCCGGCCCCCGCGGCCACCTGTTCGTCAAGTTCAACCGCGTCTCCGATGACGAGTACTTCGACGACCTCGGGACCAGCCTGGCCCTGACCAGCAGGCGCTATCTGGAACAACGCGCGGACGCGCGCTATTACGGGGATCTGTGGAATGTCCTGGCACGTTTCCAGGGCTTCCAGACCGTGGACGACACGATACCCGAGATCAATCGGCCCTATGATCGCTTGCCGCAGGTGTTCTTCAATGCCTATACCCCGCGGCGCGAAGGCGGGCTCAACCTCGATTTATTGACCCAGACCAGCTATTTCAGTCGCGGCGCGGGGCCCGTCGGCGGACGCATCGAGCTCAGACCCGTGGTCAGCGTTCCGTTCCACACGGCGGGTAGCTTTCTGGTACCCAGGCTCGGCGTGGACTATACGCAGTACTGGCTCGACCAACCTGCCACCGGGACCACGGCGGACGAGGCTCCCAACCGCGTCCTCCCGATCCTGAGCGTCGACAGCGGCCTCCAATTCGAGCGCGGCCTGGGCTTCGGCGGGCGTTCGCTGTTGCAGACCTTGGAGCCACGGTTCTTCTACCTCTATATCCCGACGGTCGACCAGGACGATCTGCCGATCTTCGACACCGGCCAGTACGACGTATCGTTCGGCCAGTTGTTTCGGGAGAATCGCTTCAGCGGCCCGGACCGGGTGGGGGATGCCAATCAGATCTCGCTCGGTGTGACCTCGCGCTTCATCGATCGCGATTCCGGCTTCGAGCACCTGCGCTTGAGCATCGGCCAGAGTTACTATTTCGCCGATCGGGAGGTGTCGCTCCCGCCCCCCCGGGTGGATGACGATCCCGTTTCGGATGTGGTGGGCGAGGTCGTCGCGCGCCTGGCGAACGGATGGAGCGCCCGCGCCGACGTCATCCTCGATCCCAACGACACGAACTTCAATCTGGGCCTCTTGGGCCTGCGATATTTCCCCGATCCGAGGACCATCGTCAACGCCGAGTACCGCATCCGCCGCGACATCCGCGGTCTCGGGCAAACCGGGGTCGAGCAGACGGACGTGTCGCTGCGGCTCCCGGTGACACCGGCGTTGAGCGTCGTCGCGCGCTGGCTCTATTCGCTCGACGGCAACGAGACGCTCGATGCCGCGGTGGGTCTGGAGTACGAGAGTTGCTGCTATGCGGTGCGCACCCTGGCGCGCCGGTATGTAAACCCCACGACGGATCCCTCGACCGGGGTGAAAGAGGACGAGTTGGACAACGAGATCTTCGTGCAACTGGAGCTCAAAGGCTTGGCCGGATTCGGGCGCTCCCCGACCAGCTTCTTGAAGCAGAGTATCCCGGGCTATGAAAACGAGTTCTGAGAGGTTGTGAAAAAACCTGCTGTGCTCGGGATTATGAGCCTTCTTAACGTCTTTCGTATCCGTCCTCGGGTCCTTTTCCGGGCCCTCGGCCTCGCGTCGCTCGGGCTGGGGTCGGGTGTGGTCGCGGGCGGAGAACCGCTCGATGCCATCATCGCGGTCGTCAACGACGACGTGGTGATGGCGAGTGAGCTCAAGCGCATGGTGCGGCGGGTCCAACGGGAGATCGAGCAGCGCGGCGGTGAGCTGCCGTCCGATCGGATCCTGAATCGCCAGGTCCTGGAGCGCCTGGTGCTTACCAAGATCCAGCTCCAGACGGCCCGGCAGACCGGTGTCCAGGTGGACGACGAGAGCCTGAATCGCGCCATGAGCAACATCGCCGCCGAGAACGGCATGACCCTCGCCCAGTTCCGCCAGGCGGTCGAGTCGGAGGGCTACGGCTTCGTCCAGTTCCGGGAGGATATCCGGAGCGAGATCATGGTCTCGCGCCTGCGCCAGCGCCAGGTGGATAACCTCATCCATGTCTCGGACCGCGAGATCGACAACTACCTGGCGACCCAGGCCCGGCAGGAGAAGATCGACCATGAATATCACCTGGCGCAGATCCTCGTCGCGGTGCCCGAGGACGCGGACGCCGAGAGACGCGAGGCGGCGCGCGACAAAGCCCTGGCGGCCGTCGAACGGCTGCGCCAGGGAGAGGACTTCGAGCAGGTCGCGATCGCCGTCTCCGATGACCAGGAGGCCCTGGAGGGCGGCGACCTCGGATGGCGCAAGGCCGGCGAGATCCCGGCGATCTATGCGGGGGTCGCGACCTCGTTGCGCGAGGGCGGCGTCAGCGATCTCATCGAGAGCCCGAACGGCTATCACATCGTGAAACTGATCGCGGTGCGCGGTGGCGGTACCGGGCTCGTCACCCAGACCCACACCCGCCATATCCTGGTCAAGCCCGACGATCTGGTGAGCGCCGAGACCGCGCGCGCCCGGCTCGATCGGCTCCGCGACCGCGTCCTCGCAGGCGAGGACTTCGCCGGGCTCGCGCGCCTCAACTCCGCCGACAAGCAGAGCGCCGCCAAGGGCGGCGACCTCGGTTGGATAAGCCCCGGCGACCTGGTCCCCAAGTTCGAGGACGCCATGACGGCGCTCGAGCCCGGCGGGGTGAGCGAGCCCTTCGAGACCGAGTTCGGCTGGCACATCGTACAGGTCCTGGAGCGGCGCCGGCGCGACAACACCGTCGAGGCCATGCGCGCCCAGGCACGCGAGGCGATCCGCCGCCGCAAGGGGGAGGAGGAACGCCAGGCCTGGTTGCGGCGGCTGCGGGACGACGCCTATGTCGAATACCGCCTGGAGGAGTGATCCAACGCCGATCGCGGTGACCGCCGGGGAACCGGCCGGGATCGGTCCGGACCTGGTGGTCAGGCTGGCTCAGGTGCGGCTTGCGGGCGAGATCGTGGCCGTGGCCGATCCCGATCTGCTCCTGCAACGCGCGGCCCTGCTCGCGCTTCCGCTGCGGGTCATCCCCTTCGAGCCGCGGGGCGCGGTCCCGCCCAAAGGCCGCCGGGTGCCCGGTGAGCTTCGGGTTCTCCGGGTGCCCTTGCGCGTACCGGCCGCCTGCGGGCACCTGAACCCCGCCAATGCCGCCTATGTCCTCGAGACCCTGGAGCGCGCCGGCCGCGGGTGTCTCGAGGGGGCGTTCGCCGCACTGGTGACGGCGCCGGTCCACAAGGGCCTGATCAACGACGCCGGCATCCCTTTCAGCGGGCATACCGAGTACTTGGCGGCGCTGACCGGCAGTGTCGAGCCGGTCATGATGTTATGCGCACCCGGGCTGCGTGTGGCGCTCTGCACGACGCACGTGCCGCCCCGAGAGGTGAGCGGGCTCATCTCGGAGGCGCGCGTCACCAGCGTCCTGCGGGTCCTCGTGCGCGACCTTCGCGAGCGCTTCGGGGTGCAGGCGCCGCGCATCATCGTGTGCGGCCTGAACCCGCATGCCGGGGAGGGCGGGCACCTCGGACGCGAGGAGGCCGAGCACATCGCCCCGGCCATCGCTACCCTGCGTGCCCTGGGCCACGATGTCGAGGGCCCGGTCCCGGCGGACACGGCCTTCATCGCGAGCCGGCTCGCCGGTGTCGATGCCGTGCTCGCCATGTATCATGACCAGGGGCTGCCGGTGCTCAAGCACCATGGATTCGGGGCGGCGGTCAACGTGACCTTGGGCCTGCCCATCCTGCGCACCTCGGTGGACCATGGCACGGCCCTGGACAAGGCCGGGACCGCTGACGTGGATCCGGGCAGCATGCTGGCCGCGACCCACACCGCCCTCGATCTGGCCCGGCGCGCGTGGGCTGGGGGGCTCGAGTCCGCCCGGCCCGCGGTCCCGGCGTGAGCCCGGGCAAGGGCCGGCCGTTCCCGCCCAAGCGCCGCTTCGGCCAGCATTTCCTCACCGATCCGGATGTCATCGAGCGCATCGTCGCCGCCATCCGGCCCGTCACCGGGCAGCATCTGGTGGAGATCGGGCCGGGCCGCGGGGCGCTGACCAGGCCCTTGATCGCGACCCTCGGGGTCCTGGACGTGGTCGAGATCGATCGCGAGCTGGCCGGGACGCTGGCCCAGGACCTGGGCCCGCTCGGCGAGCTGCGGGTCCATCGCAGCGACGCGCTGCGCTTCGATTTCTCGCGACTCGCGCCCCGGGGGGACCAATTGCGGATCGTGGGCAACCTGCCCTACAACATCTCGACCCCGCTGCTGTTTCATCTCCTGGCGCACAGCGACGCGATCCAAGACATGGTGTTCATGCTGCAAAGGGAGGTGGCCGAGCGCATCGTGGCGGCGCCCGGCAACCGCGACTATGGGCGGCTGTCCGTCATGCTCCAGTTCCGCTGCGACGCCACCGAGCTGTTCCCGGTCGCCCCACACGCCTTCCGTCCCCAACCGCAGGTCCATTCGACCGTGATCCGGCTGGTCCCCCGCCCGCCGCCGACCCCGGTTGCCGACCACGGCCTGTTCGAGTGCCTGGTCCGGCAGGCCTTCGGCCAGCGCCGCAAGACGCTTCGCAACGCCTTGAGGGGATGGATCGATGAGGAAAGATTCAGGCGCGCCGGGATCGACCCGATGCTGCGTCCCGAGACCCTCGCCGTCGCCGATTTCGTGCGCCTCGCAAATGGGCTGACGAGTGGGACAGGCCCCTGAGCATCAACCGGGGAACGCTGTCCGCCGGCACTCGTCCAGGCCGTGGTCGGCTCGGTATTTGGCGGCCGCGGTGACGGCAGCACCGGCACCGGAATAAGCCCGGGGCGGCGTTTACCGCGTTATTCGCCGACCTCCAACCACAAGGCCGTCAGCTCCAGATGGAGATCGGTAAACGGCGCCACACTGACGACATCGTGATCTTTGTAGAGCCCGATGACCGTCCACCGGTCCTCGTGCAAGGCGAAGGTCTCCAGGGTCCGAGCCAGCGGGTCCACCAGCCATAGATAGGCCACGCCGTAGCGGGTGTAAACGGGCAGCTTGACCACGCAGTCCTTTTTTGCCGTTGCCGGGGACACGACCTCGCAGACCCAGTCCGGGACCACCTCGAAACGGTGACCGCGCGGGGGCTGCGGCAGGCGCTCGCGGCGCCAGCCGGCGATGTCGGGCACCAGCACCTCGGTGTCGCGGACGAAGTGCAACTCCGGCTCGACGATAATCCACCAGCCGCCGGGACCGCCGCGGCCTCTCTGGTAGGGCAGGTGAATCTCCGCCGCGAGAGACGTGCAAGCCGCGGCATGGGGGCCTGCGGGCCGCGGCTGGGTATAGAGCCGGCCGCCGACGATCTCTCCCACCCGGTTGTCCGGCAGGGCCATCAGCCGGTCATACGGCGTCTCTGTCGCGGCTAACGATGACATGAACCGGTTCGGCTATTCGCCGGGGGTCGGGTGGAATTTCGGCATCTCTAAGTAGGCCTCCCTGGATAGACCTCTGGTTGGCGGCTGCTCCCCATTATACCCCGGCCGAATGCCGTCTCCCGTTCCCGCCCTCCGCCCAGTCGCCCTCTCATCCCCAAGGGCCGTATCCCTCGAAATGCGTGCATCTACGTGCGTCTGGAATCACGAACCCGGGGTGATATCGCAGCGAAAGCGTTTACGGGAACGTGCCTCGCTTATTGTACGGCTGCAACCGGAGATCAAACGTCGGGTGCGCCGGGCGATCGCGGATCTGCTCGCCGACCCGTTTCGTGGACGCGCTTCATTTGGATCTCTCAGGCTTCCGTTCCAAGGTCAAGGCCCATCGCGTTCGTTACCAGATCAAATGATCGCGACGTGTGCGTGTAAGCTCGTTACGCAGGACGAAGGAGAGATGTCTGAGAGCTTCCAGGCCCTTTTGGCCAAAACAACCGATAGGCATCGAAGCTCGGTTTGACGGATTTGGAGGTGCCATGGGTGGCTGGGTCCGGCGGCTGGCGTTACACTGGCCGCGCAAACCACCCGATCGCCACAGACGAGAGACCCCCAGCTCATGCCCAAGCTCGACCGCGTCGTCCTGCCGGAGCCGACGCCGGAGGATGCCGGCGCCGAGGAGGGCTTGCGCCCGCGCCGACTCTCGGAGTACGTCGGCCAGCGGCCGGTGCGCGAACAGCTCGAGGTCTTCATCGGCGCGGCCCGCAAGCGCCACGAGGCGCTCGACCACGTCCTCATCTTCGGTCCCCCGGGGCTCGGCAAGACCACGCTCGCCCACATCATCGCCAACGAGCTGGGGGCGAGCCTGCGCCAGACCTCCGGACCGGTCCTGGAGCGCCCCGCCGATCTCGCCGCGATCCTTACCAACCTGGAGCGCCGCGGCGTCTTGTTCATCGACGAGATCCACCGCCTGAGCCCGGTGGTCGAGGAGATCCTCTATCCCGCGCTGGAGGAGTTCCAGCTCGACATCATGATCGGCGAGGGCCCGGCGGCGCGCGCCATCCAGCTCGACCTGCAACCCTTCACCTTGGTCGGGGCCACGACCCGGGCCGGGCTCCTGACCTCGCCGTTGCGCGACCGCTTCGGGATCGTCGAACGGCTCGAGTACTACGATGTCGCCGATCTGACCCAGATCGTCACGCGCTCGGCGCGGCTCCTCGGGGTCGAAACGGAGGCCGCCGGGGCTCATGAGCTCGCCCGGCGCTCGCGGGGCACGCCGCGCATCGCCAACCGACTCCTGAGACGGGCGCGGGACTACGCCGAGATGCGGGGCGATGGACGCATCAGCGAGGTGCTGGCCCAGGAGGCCCTGGATCTACTCAAGGTCGATCACCACGGCTTTGACCTCATGGACCAGAAGCTGCTCGTCACCCTCATCGAGAAGTTCGACGGCGGACCGGTGGGCATCGACAACCTGGCAGCCGCCATCGGCGAGGAACGCGGCACCATCGAGGATGTCATCGAGCCGTTCCTCATCCAGCAGGGTTTCGTGATGCGCACCCCGCGCGGGCGCACCGCCACCCGCGCGGCCTTCGCGCACTTCGGCTACGCCCCGCCGGCCCGGAGCCTCGATCTGTTCGGCGGCGAGTAAACCGTCCTTGCTCGCGGTGCTACGCCATGGCAGTTGACCTGTCGATGACCAGCCTGATTCTCGGAGCCAGCCTGCTCGTCAAGCTGGTAATGCTGCTCCTGCTCCTGGCCTCGCTGTGGTCATGGACGGTGATCTTCACCAAACGGGCCTTGATCCGCAGGGCTAGGCGCGATGCGGACAAGTTCGAGGAGCGCTTCTGGTCGGCCGGCGATCTGACCGTCCTCTATAACCTCATCACCCAGCGCGGCCACGAGCCGGCCGGGCTGGAACGCATCTTCGAGGCCGGGATCAAGGAGTTCGCGCGCCTGCGCCAGCAGGAGGGGATCGACCCCATGGCGATCCTGGAGGGCGCGCAACGCTCGATGCGCGTGGCCCTGAACCGCGAGATCGAGGACCTGGAGCAGTCCCTGCCTTTGCTCGCCACGGTCGGCTCGGTCAGCCCCTACATCGGGCTCTTCGGGACGGTGTGGGGGATCATGAACGCCTTTCAGGCGCTCGGGAACGTCCATCAGGCGACCCTCGCCATGGTCGCCCCCGGGATCTCCGAGGCCCTGGTCGCGACCGCCATGGGGCTCTTCGCCGCCATCCCGGCGGTGGTCGGCTACAACCGCTACTCGAGCGAGATCGACTATCTGTTCAGCCGCTATGACATCTTTCTCGAGGAGTTCTACTCCATCTTGCACCGGCAGGCCCATAGCTGATGGCGCACCGCGGCTCCATCGGGTCGCGACGGCAAAGACGCCGGCGGCTGGTCTCGGACATCAACGTCGTACCGTACATCGATGTGATGCTGGTCTTGCTCATCATCTTCATGGTCACGGCACCGCTCATCACCCAGGGGGTCAAGGTGGACCTCCCAGAGGTCGCCTCGCAGCCGGTGCCGCCGAGCGATCTGGAGCCGCTCATCGTATCCGTGGACGCCAAGGGTAATTTCTACCTGGATTTCGGTGAGGACCGGAATGCGCCGGTCGCCCCCGAGACGCTCCTGACGCGCGTTAGTGCGGTGCTGCGCTACCGGCCCGGCGTCCCGGTCCTGGTCAACGGCGACCGCGGCGTGTCCTACGCACGCGTCCTGGAGCTCATGGCGCTCCTGCAGGGCGCCGGCGTCAAGGGCGTCGGTCTCATGACCGTACCGCCCAAGATTGGCGATCCTGGGAAGAAATAGCGCGATGCGCGTCAACCGGTTCCGCTTGTTTCGATCACTCGTCCTGGCCGTCGGCATCCACGTTCTCGCGATCGGGCTCCTCATCGTGAGCCTGGATTTCACACCGCCCCCGGCGGGCCAGCCCCAGGGGACCGAGTTGGTGCAGGCCGTGACGGTCGATGAGCACAAGGTCAAGGCCGAGGTCGAGCGGCTGGAGCAGGCCGAACGACGCAAGCGCGATCAGGAACTGGCGCGGCGCCGTGCCGCCGAGCGCGAGCTGGCCGCCGCCAAGGCCAAACGGCAGGCCGAGGAACGGCGCCTGGCCGAGGTCAGGAAGGAAAAGGATGCCGTCGAGAAGGCCAAGGCCGCGGAACAGAAAGAGCTGGAGGCGACCGAAGTCAAGCGCAAAGAGGCCAAGCGCCAACAGGAAGAGGAACGCCGCGTCGCATTGGAGAAACAGCGCCTGGAAGAGGAGAAGCAGCGCGCCGAGGCCCGGTTGGCGGAGGAGAAGCGCAAACAAGCGAAGGCCGAGGGGGAGAAGAAACGCAAGGCAGCCGAGGCCAAGGCCGCGGCGGAGAAGAAACGCAAGGAAGCGGAAGCCAAAGCCGAAGCGGATCGCAAGGAAACCGAAGCCAAAGCCGAGGCGGAGAAAAAACGTCAAGAGGAAGAGCGCCTCGCGCGCGAGCTGGCGGAGCAGATCGAGGCCGAAGAGCAGGCCGCGCGCGATCAAAGCGAAATCGATCGTTTTACGCGCCTCATCCAGAATCAGATCGAGGGCGCCTTCACCAATCCGCAAAGAGGTCTCAAGTGCACGCTCCTGGTCAAGATGGTCCCGGGAGGCGACGTGGTCGATGCCAAGGTGGTACGATCGAGCGGCAATGTGCTTTTCGACCGGCAGGCCGAGCGCGCCGTCCGCAAGGCCTCGCCGCTGCACGTGCCCGACGACCCGCGGCTCTTCCAGCAGATGCGCGAGATCGAGTTCATCTTCGACCCCCAGGCCTAG
>JBQTJM010000226.1:0-16015 GCA_052387115.1 Gammaproteobacteria bacterium
CGAGGGTGATGACGAAGCCATCGAGGTGGCCCTGGAAAAGGTCCCCGACGATATCCAACGTCTGGTGGTATGCGTCACGATCTATGACGCGGACGTCCGGCGGCAGAACTTCGGACAGGTGACAGGCGCTTTCATTCGTCTTGTCAACCAGGACAATGACCAGGAAATCGTGCGCTTCGACCTGGCGGAAGATTGCAGCACGGAGACCGCGATGATTTTCGGGGAGATCTACCGCTATGGCGGGGAATGGAAGTTCAAGGCTGTGAGGCGTGGACTGGAGGCACTTTGCCGCCAGTTCGGTGTGAGCGTGGCTTGACACGCCAAACAATTATAGAGGAGACATACATGCGTCGATTACCCGTCTACCTCGTGCTCGACACATCCGGATCGATGTCCGGCGAACCCATAGAATCCGTCAAGAACGGTGTTCAGGTCCTGGTATCCACTCTGCGCCAAGATCCATACGCGCTCGAAACCGCCTTCCTGTCGGTCATCACCTTCGATAGCTCGGCCAAGCAAGTCGTGCCGCTCACGGACCTCGCCTCGTTCCGGCCCCCGTCGATCGCGGCCTCCGGCTCGACCGCCCTCGGTGAGGCCTTGTCCCTGTTGGCGCGGCGTATCGATGCCGAAGTACAGAAGAGCACCGCTGAACAGAAGGGCGACTGGAAACCGCTCGTGTTCCTGATGACCGACGGTGCGCCGACGGATAGCTGGCAGAAGGGCCTGGGGGACTTCAAGAAAGTCAAGTCGGGCATCGTGGTGGCGTGTGCGGCGGGTCCCGGTGCCGATCCTACGGTCTTGAAGCAGATCACCGAGGTAGTCGTTCAACTCGACGCGGCCGATTCCGCGACTATCAAGGCCTTTTTCAAATGGGTGTCCGCCTCGGTGTCGAGCGGTAGTCAAAAGGTCGAATCCGGCCAGAAGGAAGTAACGGGTTTGAGTGACCTGCCACCGCCGCCGCCGGAGATAAACGTCGTGGCGTAGTTACCATCCATGTGTCGGAGGTTCGCGTCATGGCTATCCAATTGAAAAAGGGGCAGGGCGTCAGCTTGCGCAAGGACGATCACGACCTGTCCGCAATCGGCAAGCCTTTCGAGCTCGATTCATTCGGGCACATGTTGCGCGGCTATTATGTATAAGGGGCTTGTCACAATGGTCGAGATCGGAGCAGCCCCCTGCAGACCGCCGCATCGGTGCGGGCGATGAGCACGCGCCGACTGCCGGTTTATATACTCCTCGATACATCGGGCTCGATGCGCGGCGAGCCGATCCACTCCGTAAACGTCGGCATGCAGGCCCTGGTGAGCACCTTGCGCCAGGACCCCTACGCGTTGGAAACCGTCCATCTGTCGGTCATCACCTTCGACACCGAGGCCAGGGAGCTCTTTCCTTTGACCGCCCTGGACCAGGTTCGCATCCCGGAGATCGCCGTCCCGGCCGCGGGAGCGACATTCCTGGGAGCGGCGCTCGAGCTGTTAGTGCAGCGGGTGGACCGCGACGTGATGCGTGCTTCCCACGACCGGAAGGGGGACTGGCGGCCGTTGCTCCTGATCATGACCGATGGCAGTCCCTCGGATCTACAACGCTATCGCGAGATCATCCCGCTGGTGAGGTCCCGGAACTTCAGCAACGTCGTGGCATGCGCCGCCGGCCCGAAGGCCAAGCCGGAGATCCTGAAGGAGCTCACCGACCACGTGGTCATGCTGGACACGACCGACAGTGCTACTTTCTCGCAGTTCTTCAAATGGGTGTCGGGCACGATCGAGAGTGGTAGCCACACTGCCGGTGTCGCAGCCCAGACGACCCTGCCGCCCCCTCCCCCGGAAGTCCAGGTGGTCGTCTAGCGAGGGTCTGAGCCATGCGCCGTTTACCCATATTCTTCCTGCTCGACGTATCGGAATCGATGTTCGGTGACGAGCTGAGGAAGATGGAGGAAGGGCTGTCTTCGATCGTCCAATCGCTGCGTCGGGATCCGCACGCGCTGGAAACCGTCTATCTGTCGGTCATCGCCTTCGCCGGGGTGGCGCGGACGATCGCCCCGCTCGTGGACCTGGTTTCATTCTACCCACCTAAGCTCCCGATCGGGAGCGGCACCTCGCTCGGGGCCGCGCTGAATCAGTTGATGGCCGAGATCGACCGCTCCGTCATCAGAACAACGGCCGACCGAAAGGGCGACTGGAAGCCCATCGTCTACCTGTTTACCGACGGAAAGCCGACCGATGTCGTGGACCCGGCGATCGAGCGCTGGAATCGCGACTACGCCCGCAAGACCGACCTCGTGGCCGTGGCGCTCGGGCGCTATGCGGATCTATCTGTATTGCAACGCCTGAGCGAGCACGTGCTCGTATTCGAGGACGCCGCCGGAGCGGGGGATTTTTCCAAGTTCATCCAATGGATCACCGCCTCGGTGGCGCTGCAGAGCAAGGGCGTCGGTGAAGGGCGAACGGAGGGTCTGTCGCTCGCGAAGCTCGACGACTCGGTGCTGGCCGTGGTGAAGGACGCACGGCCCCCCGCAAAGGGGGCGGCCGACAAGGACTGCGTGGTCTTGGCGGGCCGCTGCCAGAAGACCCGCAAGCCCTATCTGATCAAGTACGACCGCGTGAGCCAGACCGTGGCCACGAACGACTTCAAGCTCGACACCAGCTATTATCAGCTCGCCGTATGCTGCCCGGTGGACGATGCCTACTTCGAGTGGTCCGACAAGAGCGCCTCGGACCTCAAGGCCAATACCTCGGAGCTCGCAGGCGTTCCCGGCTGCCCGTATTGTGGCAACCCTTCCGCATTCGCCCAGTGTGGTTGTGGCGGTCTCTTGTGCGTGGCCGGTCCTGGTGTGGCGACCTGCCCGTGGTGCGAGAAGCAGGTTCGTTTCGAGGCCGGGGCCGGTGAGGAAGGCTTCGATGTGCGGCGCGGCCGGGGGTAGCGATGGAGCTCGAAGAACAGCCCGGCAACACAACGGCGCCCGGAGTACCAAAATCCGAATCCGTATCGACCCCCAAAGGGCGGGCAAGCCCGTCGTCTCCCCTCGATGCAGAACTACCCAATGCGACGCCTGATCGTTCCGGGTTCGTCGATAGGCCGTCCCCCGATGGCGTCTCATCGCCTTCCACGGGCCAGTCTGGGGGGCAACCGGCCCAGAGACCCGGGGCGGTCCCGGTCGGCCGGGACCCCGACAAGCCACCTCCCATGAAGGGATCGTTTTCACTCGAAAAGAACGCCAAGGTAGGCGAGGAGTTCTGTTCCGGGATTCACGCCACCGGGAGCGCGGACGTCGAGATCGTCGACATCATGGCGCCGCAAGGCATCGGGGTCGGCTATGACGCCGCATCGCGCGTGCTGCGGGGTACACCGACTGTGGCTGGCGACCATGTCCTCTGGATCCATTACCGCTTCGCGCCCGCCGGGCCTGACCGTCCCCTGCTGGTGAGCGAATGCCTGCTCACGGTCAACCCGGACCCGCGCTCCTTGTGGATGCACCTGCCGTCCGATCGAGACGCCCCGGACTGGAAACCGGATGAAGATAAGAAGTACATGCGAGGGGCCGGTGAACGCCGGCTTGCCGCCGCCAGCAAGCGTGGCCGCTCCCATGCTCATATCGGCGGTTTCCGCGAGGACGATTTCTATCTCGATGTCAGCTCGGGGTGGAACGCGCTGGCGGTGGCCGACGGCGCCGGCAGTGCGAAGATGTCGCGTCGCGCCTCGAAGATTGCTGTGCAGAATGCCGGCGATTTTCTGAAGGCCGCTCTCGGCGATGAGCGGGGGACAAAGCTCGAAGAGGCCGTTGCCCGGTCGATCTCGATGTCTTTGCTCGATCCGGCTGCGGCAAGAAAAGCCGCGTATCCGATCCTCGGGGGGGCGGTCTTCGAGGTGGTGAAGGCCATCGAGGAAGAGGCTACCGCGAACGGACTCCCGGTCAAGGACTACTCGACGACGCTCATCCTCTGCGTTCATACGAGGACTTCTCACGGTCATTTGTTGGCCACCTATTGGGTCGGCGATGGCGGCGTGGCCGCGTATCGGAAGGGGCTGGGTGTGGAGGTCCTCGGGGAGGCCGATTCCGGCGAGTTCGCGGGCCAGACGCGCTTCCTGGACCGCTCGATGGTGTCTTCCTACGACGAGATCCTGAAGCGCATCCGCGTGGCGCTACTCCCCGACTTTACCGCCCTAGTGCTCATGACGGACGGGGTCAGTGATCCGAAGTTCGAGACGGACCGGAATCTGGAGGATCTATCTTGGTGGGACGCCTTCTGGCGTGAGGTCGAACCGCTTCTGGCAGGCGATGCCCCCGACGATCGTTTGCTGGAGTGGCTGGATTTCTGGAGTCACGGCAACCACGACGATCGAACCATCGCGGTCCTGTGGTAGGCTGTCCTTTATCGTTACGAGCCTCGCTCTCAGGCATCCGCCAGGCGTTTCAGACGACTCATGGCAAACACCATCAGGACCCAGACGCTGGACAAGCGGCCGGTCGAGTTCGTCGACGAGATCATCGGTGCCGGCGGGATGAAGGATGTCTATTTCAGCCCGGACCGATCCTATGTGGTGGGGTTCTTCCGCGACAGACAGGATTACCAGGCCAAGGACCGGCTCACGATGATCGCCGGTCGATACCGCGATGGGATTTTCAACCAGGCCGGGGGAGAGTATTGGAAGGACCTGTATTGCTGGCCGACCGGGGTGGTCGAGCTGAACGGTAAGCTCGGAGTCGTCGCCCCGGCCTACCAGAAGCATTTTTTCTTCGAGTACGGTTCCAAGAACCAGGATTTCCTGGGCATAAAGGGCAGGGAGAAGGAAGGCAAGTGGTTCGCGAGCGCGAATAACCAGAACCGCTTCCTGGACGCGCGTGAGCGTGGTGACTGGCTGAATTACGTCAAGATCTGCATCCGCATCTCGCGCGCCGTGCGGCGCATGCACGCGGCCGGCCTGGCACACTCCGATCTTTCCTACAAGAACGTCCTGGTGGACCCGGTGCGGGGTAACGCCTGCGTGATTGATATCGACGGGCTGGTGGTCCCAGGAAAGTTTCCGCCCGATGTGGTCGGCACACCAGACTTCATCGCCCCGGAGGTGGTGATGACGGGCCATCTGAAAAAGGACGACCCGGCTCGGGTGCTCCCGAGCATCGCCACCGACCGGCACGCGCTCGCGATATTGATCTACATGTACCTGCTTTATCGGCATCCGTTGCGCGGCGACAAGGTCCACGCAGAGGACCCCCAAATCGACGAGACCCTGTCCATGGGCGCCAAGGCCTTGTTCGTCGAGCATCCGAGCGATGCCGGCAACCGCATCAGGATCCCCAACAAGAAACCCAGCGAGTTGCCGTGGGCAGACACCACCAAGATCCCCTACACGGTGACCGGCCCCTATCTGGCGGCGCTGTTCAACCGAGCTTTCATGGACGGACTGCACGACCCCGCGCAACGTCCGACGGCCGATGACTGGGAACAGGCCCTAGTCAAGACGGTAGACTTGGTCCAGCCTTGCCGGAATCCAGACTGCGCTCAGAAATGGTATATCTTCGATAACACCCTGGCCCCGAAATGCCCCTTCTGCGGTACGGCCTACAAGGGGAAACTCCCGGTCTTGAACCTGTATTCTGCGCGCCGAGCGGGCCGGTTCAAGCCCGAAAATCACCGAGTGATGGTCTACACCAACCAATCCCTGTTTCCATGGCATATGAACCGCAACGTCTTTCCCAATGAGCGCCTAACGCCGGACCAGAAAAAGCGCATCGGCTACTTCGTGTTTCACGCGGATGCTTGGTGGTTGGTCAACGAACGCATGCCGGATCTGACCGACGTCACCACCAACACCCCAATCCCGGTAGGCAGCAATGTGGAGTTGACGGATGGCCAGCAACTTCTGCTTTCGAAAGAAGACGGCGGCAGGCTGGTAATGGTTCAGATGGTGGACGGCCGGTAACGCGTAATACCCCGATCGTATGAACCGTCCCCTCGCGATCGCACACCGCGGAGCGTCCGCGCGAGAGGCTGAGAACAGCCTCGCGGCCTTTCGTTCCGCCCGCGCTCTGGGTGCCGATGCGGTGGAGCTCGACGTACACGCGACCGCGGATGGAATGCTCGTCGTGCATCACGATGAGACTATCGGGCCCCACCGCATCGCCGAGTGCGCCTTCCAGGAAGTCGGCACGAACCGGCTAGCCAATGGCGAGCCCATCCCGACGCTCGATCAAGCGTTGGCCGCGATCGTCCCGCAGATGATGGCCTGCATTGAGATGAAGGCTCTAGATCCCCGCTGGGACGAAAAGCTCATCGCGACATTCGACGTTGCGTCGGACTGGACACGGCTTGCCGTTCACTCGTTCGACCACCGGATCGTGCGGCGGCTCGCGTTTGAGCGGCGCGATCTCCGGTGCGGCGTGCTGTCGTCGTCCTATCCGGTCAGCCCGTTGCGCATGTTGGACGACGCAAACGCTACGGTCTTATGGCAGGACGCCGCCCTTATCGACGACGCGCTCATTGCGGCGGTTCACTCGGTCGGAAAGCTCGTATATGCGTGGACCGTGGATGACCCGGTGCAGATGCGACGCCTTCTCGCAATGGGTGTGGACGGCCTGTGCTCCAACCATCCCGACAGGGCACGCGAGGCGATAGTCTCCTCCTGCCCGCGATCGCGATCGTGACGGCCGGCCGGCATTTCTCAGCGCGTCGCATCGCGCACCGGGGTGGATGATGTCCCGATCGACCGGACTCGAACAGTTTCACGCGCAGGACCGATGCGACCCCCTGCTGTGGTCCCTGCTCCCCATGGGGATCTGGATGGCGGCGCTGTCCGGCAGCATCGCCGTCGATAGCGTTCCGGCCGCGGTGATTTTATCCATCATCGGCGGCGTGGCGGGCAGCCAGTTGTTCGTGATCGGCCATGACGCGTGCCACGGGAGCCTCACCAAGAGCCGCCTGCTCAATGCCCTCATCGGCCGGATGGCGTTCGTGCCGAGCGCCCACAGTTTTTCCTTGTGGGCGTATTTCCATAATGGCCTGCACCACAACTTCACCAACCTGCGCGGACACGATTTCGTCTGGACACCGTTATCCCCCGACGAATTCAGCCGCCTTTCCAAGGCGAGGCAATTCATGGAATGTGTCTACCGCCATCCGACCGGCGCCGGAATCGGGCTCTACTACGCCATCGAGCTGTGGCGCCGGAGACTGGCGTGGCCGACCAAGGCCGTGCCGAGAAACGTCGCACCCTCGGCCTACGCGGATGTCGCCACCACCGTGACGGCGTGGTTGCTCGTCGGTGGCGCCACGGCGTTTCTATTTGATCTGGATGTTTTGCGATTCCTCGGCGGCATGGCGCTGTTCGCCGCGGTCTCGCTCATCATCATCACCTGGGCCATCGGCTTTGTCGTGTACTTCAATCACACTCACCCGCGGCTCAAGTGGTACGGCTGCGCGGCGAAATGGCGGGAGGAGTTCTCACAGGACGCCGGGGCCTGCCATGTCACGTTCAGCGGGATCTGGTGGTATTTGCTGCCCAATGTCGTGATGAATCATACGCTCCACCACCTCGATACGCGCATCCCGGCGCGTTTTCTGGCGCAGGCCGAGACGCACCTGGAATCCTGCACCGGTACTCGCCTCCTGTCTTGGCGCTGGACTCCGGTCCGTCATTACGCGGTAATGAAACGATGCGGCCTGTATGACTATGCCGAAGGCCGCTGGGTCAGCCTGGATTGGAAGAACATCGGAAAGGGCCAGGAGCCGTCACCCTCCACCGTTGCAGGCACGACCCTACGGTAGCCTGGTAGCGTCTCATCCGTCCGCGGTCCTGTGATCGTTATCGGGCCGCAAGAGGAGTGCGGACACCTCTTCCGGCGTGCGCGGCGGGCTGAACAAGAACCCCTGCGCTTTGCCACACCCCTGGCCGCGCAGAAAACGCAGTTGATCTTCCGTTTCCACGCCTTCGGCGATCACATCCATCCGCAGGCTCCTGGCCATGGCGTTGATGGCCGTCACGATGGCCGCGTCATTGGCATCGCAGGCCACATCGCGTACAAAGGACTGATCGATCTTGATCGTGTCCACGGGAAAGCGTTTCAGGTAGCTCAGCGAGGAATAGCCCGTGCCGAAATCATCCATGAATAGCATGAGCCCCAGTTCCTTCAGTTCTCTCATGGTGGAAAGCGCCACCTCGACCTGCGGTATCAAACTGCTTTCGGTCACCTCCAAGGCCAGGCGCGCCGCGGCGAGCCCGGTGTCGCGGAGCGCCTCTCTGATCGTCTGTGCCAGATTGCCGTGCCGGAACTGGACCCCGGAGATGTTCACGGCGATATACAGCGGCCGCGTACCCGCGTCCTGCCAGCTCTGCGCCTGCGCGCACGCCGTGCGGATGACCCACTCGCCCAGAGGCACGATGAGCCCGGTCTCTTCGGCCAGGGAGATGAACTCGCTGGGCGGCACGATGCCGTACCTCTGATGCCGCCATCGCGCCAGCGCTTCTACCCCGATGATGCGGCCGCTGTCGAGATCGACCACGGGTTGATAGCGCAGATGCAACTGATCGCGGTCTATCGCCAGACGCAGGTCGTTCTCCAGCCGCAGGCGCCGCATCGCCCCTTCGTGCATGGCGGCATCGAACACCTGATAACGCGATGCACCCTGCGCCTTGGCCCGATACATGGCCGTATCGGCATCGCGGATCACGTCATCGGCGAGTTCGTAGCCGGAGGTGCTGAGGGCGATGCCGATGCTGGCGCCGATGTGGATCTCCTGGCCGCCGAGCTCGAAGGGGCGCGCCAGGTCTCGCAGCATCCGTTCGGCCACGTGGGTGGCGTGATTGGGACCGCTGATGTCCTCCAAGAGGACGGCAAATTCGTCACCCCCCAGACGTGCGAGCGTGTCACCGCCGCGCAACAGGTCTTGGAGGCGCCGCGCGGTCGCCACCAGGAGCTGGTCGCCGATCAAGTGTCCCAGGCTGTCGTTGACCACCTTGAAGCGGTCAGGTCCATGAACAAGAGCGCGAATGATTGCTGTGGGTCGCGCTGGCGCCGCGCGATGCAGCGTTCTAGGCGATCGACCAGGAGGACGCGGTTGGGTAGTTCGGTGAGACCGTCATGTAACGCATCATGCCGCAACCGTTCCTCGATGGCCTTGCGCCGGCTGATGTCGGTCAGCGAGCCGGCAATGCGATAGGCCCTGCCGTCGGCATCGCGCAAGGCCAGTCCGCGTTCGTACATCCAGCGGTATCGGCCATCCCGGTGCCGCACGCGGTACTCACACGAGTACACCGGCCTCGTGCCGCAGAGATGGGCCTCCATCTCGGAGCGCACATGCGCCAACTCGTCGGGATGTATGCGGCCCAGCCACTCGCCCTTGGAGTCGGAGATCTCGCCCTCCTCGTAACCCAGGACGGCCTTCCAGCGCGGGGAATAATAAACGCTGTCGGTCACGAGATTCCAATCCCACAGCCCCTCCTCGGTCGCACTCGCCGCAAGCGCATAGCGTTCCTCGCTCTTGGCGAGCGCGACATTGACCGCCTGCAGCTCGGCGGTGCGTTCCACGACCCTTTGCTCCAGTTCCTGACTGAGCCTGCGCAGCTCGGTCTCGGCATGGATACGCTCCGTCACGTCTTGCGCAAACACGATGACCCCGGCGATCTCGCCGCGCTCGTTGCGATAGGGAAGCCGGTCGATCTGCATCAAACGCAGCTCGCCCGCGGCGGTACGCAAGCATTCGAGCGGATTGCGCTTGGGCCGGCCCGACGCTATCACTTCGAGGTCGTCCCGGTGATACCGCGCGGCCTGCTCGGGATACAAGTCGTAAAACGACCGCCCTTCCATTTCCTCGACCGCCTTGCCCAGCGAGTCGGCCGCCTGGCGGTTGACCCGTATCACCCGATTGTCCCGGTCTTTGTACCAGATGAGCGCCGGGACCGAATCGAAGATGATCTGCTGCTCCCGCCGTTGCTGCCGCAAGGATTCCTCGATCTGCCGGCGCACCGTGATATCGATACAGGACCCGCTATAGCCGGCGAAGCGGCCGTCCGCCCCATAACGCGGCACGCCCTTGTCCAGGACCCAGCGATACTCCCCTGCGACATGCCGGAGACGATACTCGAGCTCGAAGGAATCCTTTGCATCGAAGGCGCTGTCGTAGGTCTCCAGGCAGTAATCCCGGTCCTCCGAGTGCACGCCCCGCGCCCAGCCGTCACCGAGTTGGTCCTCGAAGCGGCGCCCGGTGAAATCGAGGTAGACGCGATTGAAATAGGTCGATGCCTTGTCCGGACCACGCATCCAGATCAGGACGGGGGCACTGTCGACCATGGCCCGAAAACGTTCCTCGCTCTCCTGCAGAGCGGTTTCCGCGTCTCTACGATGAGCAGTACGGTGCTCGACACCGGCATCCGACAGGATGACGAGTCCCGGCGTCGCCGTCAGGTCCACCTCGGCGTGCACGTTGCGACCGTTGGGGGTCTCCAGAAAGGGCAAGTGATGCCTCCCTCCGGCGGGCAGGCCGGCGACGAACCCCATGACCGAGGCCACGGCCTGACCAGACGCGAGGTCCGGGTAGCCGTAATGGCCGGCATCGCCGATCACCGTCGACACGAGGCCCTCGGGGTCGATACACACGACGAGCGGCCGCAAGCGGCTCAACAACCGCGCGCGGACCCGGCGTATCACCCCTCCGCGATGCATGGCCGGACCGAGCTTCGCGAAAGATCGACGAATGCAGCCTCGACGCCGGTCCCCTCCTTCGCACTGGTCTTGAACAGGCGAACACCCTCGCCGATCAAGGCCGACAGGACGTCCGCTTCGATATCCCACTGCGCCTCGAGATCGGCCTTGTTCAGCAGCAACACGCTCGGCACGGGCGCGAGCGAACGCCCCACCTCGGCACGCAGATCGAGTGCCGTGGTCAGGGTCTCGTGCCGCGTGCCATCGGCGACGTACGCGATCCCGGCGGCGCCCTTGAGATAATCGGTATTGATCCGGGTCAGCACCCTGGTACCGGCGATGTCCCATATAATCAGCTTGAGTGTGAGGCCCTCGCGCAGCATGAGCTCGCGCGACCCGACCCGCAAACCCACCGTCGAGAGATACTGCTCCGAAAAAGTGTTGGTGAGGAAGCGGGTGGAGAGGCTGGTCTTACCGACCGCCGCGGCCCCGAGCAGACACACCTTGCGAGTCATACGGTCCATTGCCCCAGCCTATACTGGCCCGGTCATAAATCGCCTCCTTAGATCCCCTCTCCCTCCGGGGGAGGGCTAGGGTGAGGGGATCAAGAAAGGGCGATTTGTGACCGTGCGTCGTATACCGTGTTCGATCGCCCGACGCCGATTACGGTCGTCATGGCCGGGACGCCGCGTCCGGAGCCCCGTCGTTCGATTGTGGCGTCACATCGACTGAAAAATCGACCCGCCGCAGGTCCAGATCCTCCTTTGGTGAGGTGGCCGGCACGGAGCGGGTGAGGACCTCCAGCCCTCCGTCGCCGAGCCCCACGAGCGCGGCCCTCACCCACGCGATGCGCCGGTCCCTGACACGCTCATTGTGCTCGTCCGAGCCCGTGCCGTCGCTGAAACCGGCCAGGGTCAGTCGGACGCGCAGTTGCAATCCCTTGCCAAGGAACCTCAGACGGCGCAGCCACCCGGCGACCCGTTCCAGCGTCCCCAACGTGTGTGGCTGTGGTTCGGCATTCTCCGCGAAATAGACCCGCGCGGTGTTGATCTGTCGTGACAGGCGCGACACCTCCCTTGTGTCCTGGCCGGCCAAGCCGCTGGTATCGACGGCGTCGAAAAAGGACGAGGCCGCCACCTGCGGCTCGATACGCCGTTTCCAGGCCTGGGTGGCGGTCCCACTCAGCACCAAGGTCCGGTCTTTCACGGCCAGTGTGACGGTCTCGGGGGGCCGCAACAGGCCGCGCACGCGCTGGAGCACGAAGGGCGCTTCCAGGGACAGGTAGGGGCTCAACTCCAGACGCAGCTTGTGCGCGGGCAGGTCCGCGTCCCGGGCGATCGCCGGCGCTTTTTCGGCGAGCGGATCGGCGATGCCGCGGACCACGAACGCACCCTGCTCTTGGACGATCGATGTCACCACGATACCCGGTCGGTCCTTCAGGACCTTTTCCAGTCGCGCCCGGATCTCGCGTCCCTCGAACCAGTTCGAGAGCGCATAGCCTGCGGGAAAGACAACCAGCCCGAGGAGCAGCGCCCGGACCAACCAGCGCGTCGCGCCGGCGGCAGGCGGCGGTTCCAATTCCGAGCGCAATAGCGGACGCAGCGCCGCATGCACCTCAGGGAACGGCTCCTCATCACCACGGAAGGACTTCAGCCACTCGTAATGCAAGGCGTGAACGCCATCGAGCGTCTCTCTCACCAGGAGTCGCAGATCGCTCGGCGGGGTCCCGCGGATCGCGCAGGCGACGAGCGCCGCTTCCCCGTGTGCCAGCCACAGGGTGCGCTCCCCCATCTGTACGGTCTGAAGCGCCTCTCCGCGGTCGGCAAAGGCCGCGTCCTTGGCGAATGCCTCGATGGCCAGCAGCATGGCCGCTACGACATCTCTATCCGGCGCACGCTCGCCTGCATCCGCCCTCCGCACGTGTCCGATGAGCAGACCCGAGGGTTTTTGGATCAGATACACCTCCTCGACCTCGTAGCGCAGCGCGTGCTTGAGCACCACTCGTTCGAACGGCGCGCCGGTCCTGAGCGCTTCGAGGCGCCACCGAATGGCGCGGATGCTGAGGGTGTGGCTTGCGAGCGTTTCTATCGACTGGAGAAATCCGCGCAAGGCATCGGCGATGGCGCGGCGGATGGAGGGACCGATGACCGGTGCCAGGGCCTCGGAGAGTCGATAGGGTTCGCGCCGTGCGGCCAGGGCGGTGGCTTCGATGAGCGGGTCCTGCAGGGCACCGACCAGCCCCGGGGAGCGCCGCGCCGCGATCTGTACGGAGTCTGCCAGTGTGTTCGCGACGTTCCTGGAGAACGCGGCCGGGTCCAGAACCTGGCCCTCGAGCCGGTGCAATCGTCTCTGCTCGTCACCGAGCAGCGTTTCTTTCAATTCCTGAAAGCCGGTCACGCCCGAGACTATCCTGTGCCCATCGCAACCCGCACCGTCGTAGCGCTATATCACTCGCTCACCCGCATCCCGCTCGCCTCGGCTCGCTATTTCGACGCCGCGGGGCGCACCGGCTGAGAATCGCCCGGCAGGCCTTGTAGGGCGAGCCCCAGGCCGTCGTTGAGCCGTAACGCGACTTCCGTCAGGAGCTCGGAGAGATCGCTGCGACCGACCTTGTCGGCGTGCAATCGGTGGGTCTCCTGTGTGATGGTCGTTTGGATCTGCTCGCCGAGTTGACCGATCCGATTCACCAGATCGGTGATCTGAGTGTGCAGGTGCTTGCGGATCTCGCCCGCCTCCCTGGAAAACTGATCGTCGAGCCGGACCAGTTTGTCGGTGAGCGTCCGATCCGCCGCCGCCAGGGACTGTTCGGCCTTGTTCAATAGACCGGAGCGTTCGTCGCGTTCTTTCTGGATCTGGCCGTTGATCTGCTCGAGCTCCTTGTGCACGAAGGCCTCGAACGTTGTCAGGCGTTGTTCGAGCTCGGTCCGGGTGCGCTTGGTCTCGCTTTCGAGCCTGGCGGCCAGCTCGCCGAAGCGACGCTCATACTCGCGCATCTGGCCGCCGAAGATGATCTCGCGGATCTTCTGGACATTGGCCTCGGCCCCGGGATCCTCGTGGGCCGGCCGCGGCCCCTGTGCTTGCGGAACGGATTGCGTGGTCTTGTCGCTCATGTGCCCTCCTTCTAGTGGTCCTCAGCGGGACCAGGACGTCATGCAGCAAGCTGTATGACAGCCACATTACAGCCACGCCGTGCCCCATGGGGGTGCACTGGGCAACGAGCGCTGCACCGTGGCTGCACCTTGGAGGTGCGCTCCCGCTTGCGACCTCTGTAGCGGTGTTCAACCGCTCTGTGATCGTCAGGTGGCTGCACCTTGGAGGTGCGCTCCCGCTTGCGACGGCATCACACGTGCGCGCCGAGCGAGTGCCGGGCGGGGACGCCCTGCGCGCCTTGCAACGCCCCTGAGTGGCGCGCGTGTCGATGTAGGGAAACTTAGTCCGAGGATGGGAAAAATGCAACCTCGTCCCGCTCGCAACGGGGGATTGGGTGGCGTCCCCAGGGGATTCGAACCCCTGCTGCCGCTGTGAAAGCCTTCGCCGCTCAGGGACTCGCTACGCGCCCACAAGCTGTGGTTGGAAGCTGCGAGGGACGCCTCTATGCAGCGTTATCGATTGCCACTGAAACTCGCTTGCCCAAGACTTCTAACGCGCGCAGGAGTAATCGCCCGAAAGCGCCACGAGCAGGGCATCCCGAGCCCAGTAGAGGGTGTTGTCTTCATCAACCCCGTGGGTTAGCGCCTCCGGTACGTCTGGGAATTCCGCCGTCATGGAGCCGTTGTCGAGTCGGGTGAGCTTGACGGGATAACGGTCCTGCATAGAACCCTCGATCAAAGGATGTCTTTGGGATCAATCCCAAGCTGCTTGCCGATCTTCTGGCGAAATACGGGGTCGAAGTCGGCATCGCCGCGGACGGGGATCGTGGTTTTCCGGCCGCGAAACACCGCCAGGACATGGCCTCCCTTGCCGCGTTTCTCGATAACCTCCACGCCGTGGTGCCTGAGCAGCTTGACGAATTGATCCCTTTCATCGCGTGCCGATGCTAGGACAGTAATGTCCTTATATCAAGCAGTACCCGTTAAATCGTCCCTGATGCGAATCCGGCTTGCGACTAAGCCCGTGCTGTCACAATGCGAATGGACGACTTGGTGGCGTCCCCAAGGGGATTCGAACCCCTGTTGCCGCCGTGAAAGGGCAGTGTCCTAGGCCTCTAGACGATGGGGACGAGGGAGGAAGCCGGTGGGGAGGGGCCGGAAAGGCCCTCCTCGCAGTCGATCGTAGGGTGTGCACCGCGCAGTTTGCGGTGCACACGCCGATGACGCATGGGGATCACTGTGGCCATCGGACACCTCCTCGGGCGTTCCCCGTGCGCAGCCCGGCTCATTTGTGAGCCTCCATATACGCCCTCAGCAAGGCGTTCTGCGTGACTGATAGCCGCGACCCTTGGCGCAAACCCCCAGTGTGAGGAACCGTTGCTCACCGTAGGTCTCACAGAGATCTTCCGGCCGTGACCGTGTAGCCATCCAAGATCTTGTCGGCGTCTGCGAAGTCAATGATCGTGGAGGTTCAAGAGTGGGTAGAACGCATCCGCACCAGGTACGAACCCATATCTGCTCCACCGTCGTCTGGCGAGAATGCGGAGAAACCTTTGCAGCCATTCCACGTATGCACTGTCTGTCAACTCGATGACCGCAACAATCGTGGCGCGAAGCTCCTTGACTAATTTGAACCCCTTCATAATGCGCGGCGAGTTTTTTTTCACCCGGGCTGTCAGAGAAGCTTGACGATGGCGGCGAAGATGCCGGTCATGGCGATCATCAGCCCCATCATGATCTGGAGTTGGCGGTTCAGCATCGCCTGGATCTCAGCCCTGAGGCCGTTGATCTCTGAACGCAGGAAATCCTTGGTAACGAGCTGCTCCCTTTCCTGGGCGCCGAGGACGGCTTGCGCGGCGTTGGGAGCGGTCTCCTCGTCCACGCCCGCCTTGCGGAGCGCGTCGTAGATTTCGGGAACGATCGTGGTCATGGGCTACAGGGCGATCCTACGAGCATTTCAGTCGCCCACGCTTCGGGATAAGACACTTACATCTTGCTTGTTCCACTCATGTTGCTGAGTCTACTCGCCTTATTCCAGTCTAGTAGCGCGATGTCCATCTTCGATCCTCTCCTTGCCCCTGATCCCGGAATGAAGCCCGCGGGGCCGACCAAAAGAAAAGGCTACTAAGCCAGCTCCTCGCAGTTCGATCCCTCTTTGAGGAGCGGCTCGCGGGATGGTGGAGCCAGGCGGGATCGAACCGCCGACCTCTACAATGCCATTGTAGCGCTCTCCCAGCTGAGCTATGGCCCCACGCCGGGAAGAAGGCTAAGCCACGTCCGCATGGGTGTC
>JBQTJM010000227.1:0-17768 GCA_052387115.1 Gammaproteobacteria bacterium
CGAAATGGATACGGGAGTGCGGGGGCATGGCCGGCAAGTGTACACCAGGAACCGACCCCTGGGCCCTCGACGGTCGCCGGGGTCGGGGGTAGCTCCGCGTTCGGAACCAGGGGCTATGAGGTCGCCCTCCGCCCAGGGGCGCGTTCAATGCCATCCGATGGCAACCGGTCGAGGTATTTAACCCGGGCGGGGCATGATGTAGTCGATGGCACCTCTTTGGATCAAAAAGCAGGTGGGGCGGGGAGTCGAGAGTTTACAAACTCTACCCCACCAAGTTATACTTTAGTGTAATGTAAGAATATCCAGAGGGCTCGTCATGCCGATTGCAACTCTTCGCAGTGTGGGCGGTTCGGTTGTCGTGGCCATCCCTAAGCGCATACTGGATTTGGTGCATTTGCAATCCGGTTCACAAGTGAATATCGATGTCCAGGACGGGAAACTGATCGTTGAGCCCAAGAAAAAACCACGCTACACCCTCAGCGACCTGATGGCGCAGTGCGACCTATCGCAGCCTATGACCACCGAAGAAAGGGAATGGCTTGACAAACATGCCGACGGCGCAGAGGAACCCTGATGCGCATCCCCGGCCGGGGCGAGATTTGGCACGTTAATCTGAACCCAGTTGCGCGCAAGGAACATAAAAAAGGGTTCAGGCCGGTTCTGGTGGTGTCCGACAAAGAATTTAACCGGTCCGGCTTGGTGCTTATCTGTCCGGTCACACGGGGCGGCAAGCAGGCGCGGTTTGCCGGGTTCGCAGTGTCATTGATGAGCACAGGCACGGAAACGCAAGGCGTCGTGATGTGCAACCAGCCGAGAACCATCGACGATGCCGCACGCGCCGCAAGGTTCGTAGAGGACGTGCCGGATCATGTGGTCGACGAAGTCCTGGCAAGGCGGCAAACCCTCCTTGAGTAACCGAGCAGAGGTTGTCATGCTCGATGACGAAACAATCCAGTGCGCGGTGGCCGCGTCAAGATCGGCAACCAATGCGTGGTGCGGGCGCGCAAGGCATACAGGGCTACTTCGGCCACGCAATACGCCCAGATCGGCGGCACCCGCCAGAACGACCGCAAGACCGGAGGCCGCCGGGCCAAGATTGCGACGCTGTCCCAGGCAGCGTAAGACGGACAACCGCCGCACATCGGCATCGGTGAGAAACGTTCGGCGCCGATCGGTGTTGGCGGTGGAGAAATAGGTGCGACCCGTAACATGGCGCGACGATCATCAGGCGCGACGGAATCGTACCGCCAATGATTGGCGCGGACACGCGCCCTACGCTTGCTGGGTGAATTCATAGCTGCTACACGGAGTTTACCAACGATGAGCGAACAAAAGTATGTTTACTGGAAAGATGATGACACCTGGTTAGGATACTTCGACGAATTCCCAGATTATTGGACGCAAGGAGAAACTGAAGACGAGCTACGAGAGCATCTGTTCGATCTCTACAAGGAGCTGACAAGCGGTGCCATACCAAACGTGCGCAGTGGGCGTAGGGCGCGTGTCCGCGCCGACTCATTCGCCGGAGGAGGCGACAATGCCTCTATAAAAAAACGGGTGAGTCAAACGAAGTGTTCCGATCGCTTCCCGCAGGGCGGACCGCACATCGGCATCGGTGAGAAACGTTCGGCGCCGGTCGGTGTTGGCGGTGGAGAAATAGGTGCTACCCGTAACATGGGCGCGACGATCATCAGGCGTGACGGAATCGTACCGCCAATGATTGGCGCGGACACGCGCCCTACGCTTGCTTCCCGCAGGGCGGACCGCACATCGGCATCTGCCGGAAGTACCGAATCGCCCCCAGGTGCAGGTGCTCGCCGAGATCCGGTAAGATCGGGCGATGGCCTATCCGGTTCCAATGACCCCCGGGCTCGACGCCCCGACCCTGGAAGAGTTCGTCGGCAATACCCCGCTGGTGCGCTTGCAGCGCCTGCCGGTGGCCGCAGGCAACCTCGTTCTCGCCAAGCTCGAGGGGAACAACCCGGCGGGCTCGGTCAAGGACCGGCCGGCCCTGTCCATGATCCGGCGCGCGGAGGAGCGTGGCGAGATCCGGCCCGGAGACACCTTGATCGAAGCCACCAGCGGTAATACCGGGATCGCGCTCGCCATGGCGGCCGCCATCAAGGGTTACCACATGGTGCTGGTCATGCCCGAGCACATGAGCCTGGAGCGGCGCGGCGCCATGCGCGCCTTTGGCGCCGAGATGGTGCTGACACCCGCCGCGGGTAGCATGGAGGCGGCCATCGACCGGGCACTGGATCTGGCGCGGGAGGGGCCCGGGCGCATCCTGGACCAGTTCTCGAACCCGGATAATCCGCGCGCCCACTACGAGGGGACCGGGCCCGAGATCTGGCGCGACACCGATGGGGCCATCACACACTTCGTCAGCTCCATGGGTACGACCGGCACCATCATGGGCGTGTCGCGGTTCTTGAAGGAGAAGGACCGGTCCATCCAGATCGTCGGCGTGCAGCCCAGGAGCGGGGCCTGTATCCCGGGGATCCGGCGCTGGCCGGAGGCCTACCTGCCCCGGATCTATCAGCCGGAGCGGGTCGACCGGGTCATCGACGTGGGCCAGGACGAGGCCGAGACGATGACCCGGGCGCTGGCCGCGCGCGAGGGGATCTTCGCCGGCGTGTCCTCGGGCGGGGCCGTCGCGGCCGCGCTGCGGCTTGCAGACGAGGTGCGGGGTGCCGTCATCGTGGTCATCATATGTGACCGAGGCGATCGCTACCTCTCGACCAACCTGTTCCCTGCGTAGCGAATGTCGGGGCAGCGAGCACGCAGGCCGCCGCGATGGCCGAGGCCCTCGGCGGCCGAACCAGCGCATCGGGGCGTCCCGTGAACGTACTGGTATTCGATATCGAGACGGTCCCCGACGTCGACGGCGGGCGCCGGCTGTACGGCTTGGGCGATCTCGGCGACGACGAGGTCGCTCATGTCATGCACGCCAAGCGCTCCCAGGAGACCGGCGGCAAGGGCGAGCTCCTGCGCCAACACCTGCAGCGCGTGGTCGCGATCTCGCTGGTCCTGCGCACCGACAGCAGGCTGCACATCTGGTCGCTGGGCGAGCCGGGCTCGGGGGAGTACGAGCTGATCGAGCGCTTCTTCGAGGGCATCGAGCGTTACACCCCGCTGCTCGTGTCCTGGAACGGTCGCGGGTTCGACCTCCCGGTGTTGCACTATCGGGCGCTCATCCACGGCGTCTCCGCACCCCGTTACTGGGAGATCGGGGAGAGCGAGTCGGGCTTCCGCTGGAACAATTATCTGAACCGTTTCCACGAGCGCCATACCGATCTCATGGACGTTTTGGCCGGCTACGAGCCGCGCGCCTATGCCTCCCTGCACGATATCGCGACCCTGCTCGGTCTACCGGGCAAGCTCGGCATGACCGGGGCGGATGTGTGGGGGCGCTTCCGCTCCGGGGATATCGAGTCGATCCGCGATTACTGCGAGACCGATGTCCTCAACACCTACCTCATCTACCTGCGCTACGAGCTCATGCGCGGGCGTCAGACCCGTGAGGGCTACGATCTCGCCTGCCGTACCCTGCGCGAGGCGCTGGAGCAAGAGCCCCGCCCGCATCTCCGCACCTTCCTCTGCGCCTGGGGTGCGGGCTCGGCCTGAGGCTCTGGGCATTCCCCATGACGGTCACGGCGGCCACACGACGGGGTAGGGGCGCACGGCGTGCGCCCCGCTCGTGACGATCGCAGCACCCACCGCCTCGCCACAGGCCCGGATACAATCCCTGTCGGCGGAGGGACGCGGCGTAGCGCGGATTGCGGGCAAGACCGTCTTCATCGACGGCGCCCTGCCCGGGGAACAGGTCGCATTCCGCTATATCAAGCGCCGCGGCGACCACGACGAGGGCGTGGCCACGGCGCTCCTGGTGGCAGCGCCCGAGCGCGTGGCGCCGCGCTGCGCACACTTCGGGCGGTGCGGCGGCTGCAGCTTGCAACATCTGGCGCCCGAGGCCCAGCTGCGCCATAAAGAGGGTGTGCTGATGGCGCAGCTCGCGCACATCGGCGGCCTCCGCCCGGCGCGCCGGCTCGAGCCCGTCGCCGCCGAGCCCTGGGCTTATCGGCGCCGTGCCCGGCTGAGCGTCCGGTTCGTCGAGAAGAAAAGCGGGGTGCTGGTCGGTTTCACGGAGCGGCACGGCCAGCGGGTCGCGGAGCTTCGCTCCTGCGAGGTACTGCAGCCGAGCGTCGGCCGGGACCTGCTCGGTCTGCGCGCCCTCATCGGTGGGCTCGGTGCTGCGCGCCACATCCCCCAGATCGAGGTGGCGGCCGGGGATTCGGGGACGGCGGTGGTCATTCGCCATTTGATACCGCTCTCGGAGACCGACCGGGAGCGCCTCTGCGGGTACGCGGAACGCGAACGGCTCGCGCTATTCTTGCAGCCCGGTGGTGCGGAGACCGTTACCCGTCTGTGGCCCTCGGAGGAACAGGCCCTGAGTTACCGTCTGCCGGGCGAGGTCGAGATCCAGTTCCAGCCCAACGATTTCATACAGGTCAATGCCGCGATCAACCGTGCGCTGGTCGCAAACGTCGTGGACCTCTTGGCACCGGACCGGCACGATCGGATCCTCGACCTCTATTGCGGGCTTGGGAATTTCAGCCTGCCGCTCGCCCGCCGCGCCGGCGAGGTGGTGGGGGTCGAGGGCGATCGGCGGCTCGTCGAACGGGCACGGGAAAACGCCCGGCGCAACCGCATCGATAACGCGGCGTTTTTTTGCTGCGATCTGAGCGCCCCCGACGCGGCCGGACCCGTCCTGCGCGGCGCCTTCGAGCGCGTCCTCATCGACCCGCCGCGCGTAGGGGCACTGGGGCCCATCCAGGCACTGGAGCTGAGCCGGGTCCTGCGCCTCGTCTATGTATCCTGCCATCCGGCGACCTTGGCCCGCGATGCCAAGGTCCTGTGCGCGCAACACGGTTTCCGCCTCGAGGCCGCCGGGGTATTCGATATGTTCCCGCACACCAGCCACGTCGAAGCCCTGGCCTTGTTCGTACGCGGCTAGCCCGTCACGCAGCCCCGTTATAATGGCGGTGAAGGTCGTATCGAGGAGGTAACGCCATGGCAATCGAAAACGAGGGCACGCGCACCGAGCTAGAAGCCGCCGCGTTCCGGCAGCTCGTGGAACATCTGCGTACCCACAACGAGGTCCAGAACATCGACCTCATGAACCTCGCGGGCTTTTGCCGCAATTGTTTATCCAAGTGGTACCGGGCGGCGGCCGAGGAACGCGGGGTGGCGTTGAGCGACGACGAGGCGCGCGAGATCATCTACGGCATGCCCTACCGCGAATGGAAGGCCCGATTCCAGAAATAGGCCGGCAGCGCGGGCGGGAGCTCATAGCGCGCCATTAATTTAATTGCGCAGGCTCACGAATTCCTCGGCCACCGTCGGGTGGATGCCGAGCGTGGCATCGAACTGGGACTTGGTGGCCCCGGCGCGGATGGCGATCGCGATCCCCTGGATGATCTCCGCGGCCTCGGGGCCGACCATATGGGCGGCCAGCACGCGATCGCTCGTGCGTTCCACGATGAGCTTCAGAAAGGCCTTTTCCCCGCGCCGCGTGAGGGCGTGTTGCAGGGGCGTGAAGCTGCGTCTGAAGACCTCTATCGCCGCATAGCGCTCGCGCGCCACGGCCTCCGTCGGCCCCACGGCCGCGAGGGTCGGCTGGCTGAAGACCGCGGTCGGGATGCCCTCGTAGTCGAGCGCGCGCGCGTCCTGGCCGAACAGGTGATGCGCCACGACCGTCCCCTCGGCCAGGGCCACGGGGGTCAGCCGCACCCGGTCGATCACGTCGCCGATAGCATATATCGACGGCACCGAGGTGCCGTAGCTCGCATCCACCGCGATGGCCCCGCGCTCGGTGCGGGCGACGCCCACCTGTTCGAGCCCGAGATCCGCGACGGCCGCGGCACGGCCGGTGGCGAACATCACCCGGTCCGCCTCGATGCTCTGCCTGTCCGACAGGAGCACGCGCAGACCGGGCCCCCGGGATCGGATCTCCCGCACCACGGTGTCGAAGCGCAAGTCGACACCCTTCTTTTTCATCTCCTCGGCCAGGAAGGTGCGTGCCTCGTCGTCGAACCCCCGCAACAACCCGGGCCCGCGGTGCACGAGGGTGGTCTTGGCGCCGAGTCCATGGAAGATCCCGGCGAATTCGACCGCGACATAACCGCCGCCCACGATCACCACTCTTCTCGGCAAGGACGGCAACGACAGGGCCTCGTTGGAGGTGATGGCGTGTTCGCGCCCGGGGAGATCCGGGACCTCGGGCCAGGCACCGGTGGCGATGAGGATGTAACGGGCGCTATGCCGCGCCTCGCCGATCGCGACGGTATGCGCATCGACCAGCACGGCGCGACCCTCGATCGGGGTCACACCGTGCTCCCGCAAAAGGCCCTCGTAGAGGTCCCTCAGGCGCGCCACATGGCGATCCTTGTTGGCCACCAGCCGGCCCATGTCGAAACCCTGTGACTCGAACGCGAAACCGTAGCCGCGCGCGTCCTGCATGCCTTCGCGGCAGTGTGCGGCGTAGACCAGGAGCTTCTTCGGTATACAACCGACGTTGACGCAGGTGCCGCCGAAATAGCGTTCCTCGGCGACCGCGACACGGGCCCCGAGCGTCGCGGCCGCGCGCGCCGCCCGTATCCCCCCGGAACCGGCGCCGATCACGATAAGGTCGTAGTCGTGTGTCATTCAGGCGCCACGGTACTGTTGCAGCCCTCCATGGCGCAAGGGGGCGACGGTGCCGGTGGTCGCCCCCGCCACGGCGCGGTTCCAGCGGCGACCGGCGCTCGTGAGACCTCTGCGGGTCCAAGACATAACTCTCGTATAAGCAAACACATACCGTCTCACTAGGTACCGTAATCAACATATGGCCTGTCCTTTGCCTCCGCCGCTGCACGCCCGATCACGGGACCGACGATCGACTCGAACTAAGGAGGTAACTCGATGGCTAGAGGACAGAGACACCAGACACAGACCGCTTGTTGCGCGCTCGCCCTGGCGCTGGCCGCACCCGCCTCGGCGGATCCGGCGGCGGCGCAGGGAGAAGTAGTCGAGCTGCACATGGATCAGGCCCACGGAAAGGCGACGGAGGGCATCACGAAGGACTCGGATCCCGCGACGGGCAGGGTGGGGTCTTCCCTTCTTGCGCTCTATCAGGAGTACCGGGCGCATCAGGAGCTGCGCCGCACCGGGCTCATCGGGGACGGCCCAGCCTTCCGACCCAGCGACGGGCTCGCTCGAGTCCAGGACGGCTATGTGGAGATCGAGGCCATCGCCGCGTCCGACGGTGGCGGCCTGGTCACCGCTCTCGAAGAGATGGGCATGCACGACTCGAGGGTGCTCGGGCGCTTGGTATCCGGGCAGTTCCCCATCGCCCAGATCCAAGGGCTGGCCGACATACCGAGTCTCCAGTTCGCGCACCCGTCGTATGCGGTGACCAACGTCGGCTCCGTTACGACCCAGGGCGATCGCGCCATCCTGGCCGATGCGGCCCGCACGGCCGTCGGCGTCACCGGCAGCGGTGTGACGGTGGGCGTGATCTCCGACAGCTATAACTGCCTGAACGGTGCCGGGGCGGCCAAAGACGCTGGTGATCTGCCCCGTGCCATCGACGTGATCGAGTCGCCGGAGCAGGATCACCGGTGTGGTATCAAGGACGACGACGAAGGCCGCGCCATGATGGAGATCATCCACGATGTCGCCCCGGAGGCCGGTCTCGCGTTCCATACCTTCCGCGGTGGCCAGGTGGCCTTCGCCGACGCGGTCCGGACCCTGGCGGCGGCCGGGGCGGATGTCATCGTCGACGATACCACCAACCTGGCCGAGCCGATGTTCCAGGACGGGGTGGTGGCGCAAGCCGTGGACGAGGTGACGAGCAATGGCGTGGCCTTTTTCTCGTCGGCCGGCAACGACGCGAGGAGCTCGTACGAGTCCGCGTTCAACGCCAGTGCCACGTCCTTCAGCTACGGGAAGGGCGCTTGTGCGGCGCATAACTTCGCGTCGGGGGATGTCCGCCAGACCATCAAGCTCCCGCCCGACCGGGAGGTCCGTCTGGTCTTCCAGTGGGACGAGCCCTTCGCCTCGGTCAGCGGCGCGCCGGGCTCCGCCAGCGACATGGACATCCTGGTCATGAAACTGGGGACCACCGAGGTGATCGCCAAGGGCACGGCCGTGAACACAGGCGGCGATCCGGTGGAGGTCGTGACGTTCACGAACAATACCTCGGCCGAACGTTTCGAGCTCGGCATCACCCGCTGTGGTGGACCGGATCCGACCCTCATGAAATACGTGCTCATCGGGAGCGGGACCATCCTCGAGCATGACAACGCCAAGTCCACGGTTTATGGCCATGCCAATGCCCGAGGGGCCGAGACCACCGGTGCGGCGTGGTACAGGAAGACCCCGGAGTTCGGCACCTCGCCCCCCCAGATCGAGCATTTCTCGGCGGTGGGCGGCACCCCCATCCTATTCGACATTCTGGGTAACCGCATCGCCGCCGAGACGCGGCAAAAACCCGCCATCGTCGCCCCGGACGGTGTCGACACCCGATTCTTCGGAGCGAACGATCCGGACGGCACCAACCGTCCCAACTTTTTCGGTACTTCGGCCGCCGCGGCCCATGCCGCGGGGGTTGCGGCGCTGATGTTGGAGGCGAATCCCAACCTCGCACCGGCGCAGCTATACGCCGTTCTCGAAGAAGGCGCCATCGATATGAACGACCCGGGTACCCCGGGGTTCGACGCCGGATTCGACTTCGCCAGCGGTTTCGGCCTCATCCAGGCCGATGCGTCGGTAGGCGCGGTGGCCCGGCAGGCCAACCTCTCCATCACCGCGACCGGCACGCCGAACCCGGTCACCGTGGGTCAGAACTTGACCTACACACTCACTATCGCCAATCAGGGCCCCGAGACCGCCGACGGCGTGACGGTGACGGACCTCCTCCCGGCGACGGTCGTGCCGGTATCCGCGACCGCCAGTCAGGGGAGTTGCGCGGGCGGCGCGACGGTGAACTGTGCGCTCGGAAACGTCGCCTCGGGTGCCAACGCCACCGTGACGGTGGTGGCGGCTCCGCAGACCCGGGGACTGATCCGAAACGTTGCCAGCGTGACAGCCAATCAGAGGGACCTCGACGTGGCGAACAACCGCGCCGAGCTCTTCACCACGGTGAACCCGCTCCCGGGGCTATCCGACCTGTCGATCACCATGACCGATTCCCCGGATCCCGTGCCGGGCGGTGGCACCTTGACTTACACCATGACGGTGACCAACCACGGACCGGATGAGGTCGGTGGGGTGGCCGTGACCGACCCGATCCCGGGCGGTGCCACCTTGGTATCGTCGGGACCGAGCCAGGGGGCTTGCGTAGGCACGACGGAGGTGACGTGCAACCTCGGGACGCTCGCGATCGGGGCCGGCGCCACCGTCACCGTGCGGGTGGGCGCGCCGGGTCACGGCAGCATCAGCAACACCGCGAGCGTGGCCGGTAACAAGGCCGATCCCGATCCCGGCAACGATTCCACTACCGAGCTGACCGGGGTCGATGTGCCGCTTTGCAACGACAGGCGGGCCACCATGGTGGGAACGGAAGGCAACGACTTCTTGTTCGGGACGCCAGGGAACGACGTCATCGTGGGTCTAGCAGGGAACGACCGCATAGACGGCCGGGGAGGCAATGACACGATATGCGGCGGTAACGGGTTCGACCGCCTGCTCGGAAGCGGCGGCAAGGACTGGATCGACGGCGGCTCCGACGCGGACAGGATGTCCGGGGGTCGGGGCAGGGACAGGCTGATCGGTGGCACAGGGAATGACACCCTGATGGGCAACCAGGGACGGGATGTCCTGAAGGGTGGTCGTGGCAGGGACCGGTTGGATGGCGGTCCAGGGACGGACGTCTGCAAGGGAAGGCACGAGCGCCGGTGCGAGCGATGACAGGAGTCCGGGAAAGCGGTATGTCCCGCTGACCCCTCGCACCGGATTTCGGGACCCCGGCCCCGCCTCGAGCGGGGCCTTTTTTTGGGGGGGGGGCGATGTGTGCCCATTGCTAGGGAGGGCCCCGGAAATGCCCATAGAGCGTCATCAGGCCGCCGATGAGGGCGAGCCCGGCGATGTAGAGGTCGGTCGCGGCTTCTTCGACGTCGATGCACATATCCTGATTCTCCGTCGGGCTCACGTAGTCCCAGAAGCCGAGGTAGGCCGCGAACAAGGATATTGCGCCCCCCACGGCGATGACGCTCGGGAGCGGATGCGATCTCGGGTGGCGTGCGGGCATGGCGGAAATAGGGGTCAGACTGATATTTATTCTACCGCAACGCGCCGCAGCGTGTGAACCCTCGTCAAGAAATATCAGTCTGACCCCTATTTCCGCCTATTTCCGCCCCGTGTAGATGGTGACGGGCTATCTTGCGATAATGGCGCGGAACCGCGCCATTGAGAAGGCGTGCGCGAAGAAATGCCAGACCCGCGTGAAACGCCCTTTGAGGAAGCGATCTTGGCGGATGCTGCCACCACCCTGGAATCGGAGGTCGCGGGCCTCATCGTGGAGACGCTGGACCTCACGATCGAGCCCGCGCACATCGAGCCCGAAGCGCCCTTGTTCGGCACCGGTCTCGGTCTCGATTCCATCGACGCCTTGGAGCTGTCGCTCGCCATCTCGCGCGCTTATGGTTACCGGCTGCGCTCCGACGACCCCCACATCACCGAGACCTTTTCGTCGCTCCGGGCGTTGTGTGGTGCCATCGCGCGCTGTCGTACCAAGTGAGGCGCATGGGTATCCATGAACACGCTCCCCTTGCTCGGTCCTGCCGACCTCGATGCAGCCTATTACGATACAGTAATTGCCTACACCGAGGGCGAGCCCTATACCCGGGCCCGTTTCCTCGCAGAGGTCAGCGCCCTCGCTGACGACCTGCCGGACCGGCCCGAGGTCCTCAACCTCGTCCGAGACCGATATCACTTCCTCGTAACCTTCGCGGCCGCCCTGCTGCGTGGGCAGACCACCCTCCTGCCGCCCACCCGGGCACCGACGGCCTTGGCGAGGCTGGCGCAGCAATACCCCGCGAGCTATTGCCTGACGGACGGACCCGACACGGTTGAGGGGCTTGCCGTCTTCCACTACCTCTCGCCTCATCGCCTGAGCCAGGACCTGCGCATCCCGGAGATCCCCAGTGAGCACACCGCTGCGGTGGCCTTCACCTCCGGCACCAGCGGCGCGCCGAAAGCGAACCACAAGACCTGGGGGGCGCTCAGCACCGTGGCGCGCCGCACCGCCGTGCGCTTCGGACTCGCCGACCCACCGGCCGTCGCGGTGGTGGCGACCGTACCGCACCACCACATGTTCGGTCTGGAAACCTCCATCATGCTCCCGCTCCAATGCGGGCTCGGTTGCTATGCCGGCAAGCCATTGTTTCCCGAGGATATTCGCCTAGCCCTCCAACGGGTACCCGCGCCCCGCGTGCTGGTCACGACGCCCTTGCACCTGCGCGCCTGCCTCATGGAGCGGCCCACCTTGCCGGCGCTCTGCTTCATCCTGTGTGCGACGGCGCCGCTGGCCCGCGCATGGGCCCTGGAGGCCGAGGCGATGTTCGACACACGCGTCCACGAGATCTACGGCTGTGCCGAGGCCGGGAGCGTCGCGACCCGGCGTACGGTGGCGGACCCCACCTGGCAGACGCTCGACGGCATCCGCGTGTGCCGGGATGCCGACCAAGACCAACTGGAGGCGAGCTATCTCCCCCGGCGCGTCCCGTGCCCCGATCGCATCACTCCCCTCGGAGCGGGGCGCTTCATGCTACACGGACGGCTCCTAGAGGAGGTCAACATCGGTGGGCGCCGCACGACCCTGGCCGATCTCGACCACCAGTTGAACGCCATCGATGGGGTGCGCGACGCGGCGTTCTTCCTGCCACCGGAGGGCCAGGCGCTCGTCACCCGACTCGTGGCCTTCGTGGTCGCGCCGAGCAAGGGGCGGGACGAGGTCCTGGCCGAGCTCAGGAAGCGCATCGACCCCGCGTTCTTGCCTAGACCCCTTTACCTGGTCGAGGCCCTGCCGCGCAACGACACCGGCAAGCTGCCGCGCGAGGTGTTGTTGACCCTGGAGCAGACCTGCCGCAGGCGGCCGATCCATGGGGGCTGACAAGACCTGCGTGATCGATGCCGGTCATCCGGCGATCGCCGGCCATTTCCCCGGTGATCCGGTGGTCCCCGGGGTCGTGATCCTCACGGAGTTGATGGCCGCGGTCCTGGAAGGCACCCCCGAGCGTATCGCCTTCACCGCCGTGCCGCGGGTCAAGTTCGTGTCGCCTTTGAAGCCTGGCGAGAGCTTTGATCTGCACTGGGAAGGCGTCTCCGAAGGGCTGATCGCCTTCACCTGCACGGCCGGCGGGCGGTCCGTGGCGATGGGCCGGCTGGCCTTCCGGCCGCAGCATCGATGAGCCTCGGCTGGCGGAGACAGCGCGAGCGCGGCCATCGGCTGTTACTGGCAACGATCTTCGGGATCGCGCTCGGCCTCGGCCGCGGCGCTGCCCGCGCCCTGCTCTATCCGATCGTCTGGTACTTCGTCGTGTTCTCGGGGCCTTCCCGGCGTGCCGCGCGGCGCTATCTGGCGCGCGTCCTGGGGCGCCGCCCCGGCCCGTCGGATCTCATTCGGCACTTTTACGCCTTCGCCTCGATCATCCTCGATCGGGTCTACCTCTTGACCGGCCAATTCCACCGTTTCAACATCTCTACCGAAGGCCTGGAGGTCCTCGCCGCGCGTCTCGGGGAGGGGCAGGGGTGCCTGCTGCTCGGCTCGCACCTCGGCTGTTTCGAGGTGGTGCGCGCGTGCGGCCGGGGAGATGGGATGGAGGTCAAGCTGGTCATGCACGAGGACAACGCGCCCATGATCCGAGCGGCGCTCGCGCGGCTGAATCCCGAGGCCGTGACCGATGTGATCCCGGCCGGGACGGCGGAGGCCATGTTGCGGGTTCAGGAGTGCCTGGCGCGGGGCGGGGTCGTGGGCATCCTCGGGGACCGGGTGGTGAACCCGACGCACATCGTCGAGTGCCAGTTCCTCGGGCGGCCCGCGGCCTTCCCGGCCGGGACCTTCCGCCTCGCGAGCCTCCTGGAGGTGCCTGTGGTGTTGTTCTTCGGTCTGTACCTGGGCGGGAACCGCTACGCGATCCACTTCGAGCTCCTGGCCGAGCGCATCGACCGCGCCCGCCCGGACCGCGCCGGTGCCGCTCGCTATTGGACGGAACGCTACGCCGAGCGCCTCGAGCACTATTGCCGAATGGCGCCGTATAACTGGTTCAATTTTTACGACTACTGGGGTGAAGAGGATGCCGTCACCACTCGGCGGCCCCGCGCATGATGGCATGCCCGCCGATGGACCCGCTGCTCCTGTCGCATTACACCCTCACGAGCGGCCTGGGGAGGGGCTGCGAGGCGACCTACGCGGCCTTGCGCGCGCGCCGCTCCGGGCTCTGTCCCTGCGATTTCGAGGACGCGGCCCTCGACACCTGGATCGGCCGGGTCGCCGGGCTGGAAGACGAGCCCCTGCCGGTGGCCTGGCGAGCATTCGATTGCCGCAACAACCGCCTGGCCCTGGTCGGTCTCCGACAGGACGGCTTCGAGTCCGCGGCCCATGCCGCCTGCGAGCGCTACGGCGCCGAGCGTGTGGCCGTGCTGCTCGGGACCTCGACCTCCGGCATCCTGGAGACCGAGCACGCCTACCGGCGGCGCGATCCCGAGTGCGGCGCCCTGCCAGCGGAGTTCATCGAGCGCTATCCCTATTGCCACAACACCTTTTCGGTCGCGGCCTTGGTGCGCGGCTATCTCGGGCTGCACGGTCCCGCGGCTGTCATCTCGACGGCGTGCTCGTCGAGCGCCAAGGTATTCGCCAGTGCCGCTCGGCTCATGCGGGCCGGGTTGTGCGATGCCGCCGTCGTGGGCGGGGTGGATAGCCTGTGTCTCACCACCCTGTACGGCTTCTCGGCCCTCGAGCTGACGGCCGCCGGACCGTGTCGGCCGTGTGATGTCGAGCGCGACGGGCTCTCGATCGGGGAGGCTGCGGGCTTTGCGCTCCTCGAGAGGGTGGACCTAGCCGGCAGCGCGGGGGCGGTGGCGCTGCTCGGCTATGGCGAGAGCGGCGACGGGTACCATATGTCCCACCCGCACCCGCAAGGGCTCGGCGCCATTGCGGCCATGCGCGAGGGCCTGGCACGCGCGGGCCTTGCAGCCGGTGATATCGACTACGTCAATCTCCACGGCACCGGTACGCGGGCCAACGACCTCATCGAGGACCGGGCGGTGAGCATCGTCTTCGGCCGCGGCACGCCGTGCAGCTCGACCAAGGGTTGGACCGGTCACACGCTCGGGGCCGCGGGGATCACCGAGGCGGTGATCGGTGCCCTGTGTCTCGGCCGCGGGCTCATCCCGGGGACCCTGAATACCACCCGACTGGACCCGGTCTTGACGAGTGCGATCCGACTCGACAACGAGGCCCGCCCCATCCGCCGGCTTTTGAGCAACATCTTCGGGTTCGGCGGGAACAACTGCAGTCTGGTGTTCGGGCGCCTGTGATTTCCCAGTGATCGCCTCCTTGGGATCCCCCCACTGTGATCGCCTCACTGCGATGCCCTACTGTGATCGCCCCGCGATCCCCCCACTTTGATTGCCCCACTTTGATCGCCCCACTGTGATCGCCCTACTGTGATCGAGGTTCACCTGCACGGCATCGGCCTCCTGGGTCCGGGCCTTCTGGGCTATACCGATGACAGTCGCGCGCTCCTGACCGGCCAGCGTCTCCACCGCTTCGAGCCCACGCCGGACCCGGTCGCCCCGCTCCTGCCCCCGAACGAACGCCGCCGGAGCAGCGCCTTGGTGCGCCATGCCCTCGCCGTTGCCGAGGAGGCGATGCGTGCGGCCGCCGTCGATGCAGCCGATTTGGCGACCGTGTTCGCCTCCTCCGGAGGCGAGTATGCGATCCTCGATCGGATCTGCGCCGCGCTCGCGAGCCCGGAGCGGGCCCTCTCGCCTACCCTGTTCCACCACTCGGTGCACAACGCCGCGGCCGGTTACTTTGCCATCGCCACCGGGTCGCGGCGTTCCTCGACGGCGCTCGCCGCCTACGATGCGACCTTCGCCGCCGGGCTTATCGAGGCGGCCGCCCTGGTGGCGGCGGAGGCGCACCCGGTGTTGTTCGTGGCCTATGATCTCCCGCCCCCGGAGCCCTTGTATCCGGCCAGGCCCTTGTGCGCGCCCTTCGCGCTGGCGCTCGTCCTCGGGGGGAGCAGGAACGGCGTCATGGCACGCCTCCAGGTGGACCTGTGCGACCACGACACCCCGGTGACGGGCCTATCCGATCCGTCTCTCGATGCCCTCTGCCGCGGCAATCCCGCGGCGCGAGGCCTGCCCTTGCTTGCCGCTGTCGCGCGCGGCGCGGCCGAGCGAGTGGTGTTCGAGTACCTGGAGGACCGGCACCTCGCCGTCCGGATCTCGTCATGATGGTCCATCGCGAGCTGCGCGCGTATGTGCCTCATTCCGGCGCCATGTGTCTCTTGGGGACCGTGGAGTCCTGCGATAAGACGCTCATCCGCTGTACGGCGACCTCCCACCTCGACCCGGCCAATCCACTCCGGCGCGCGGGGGTCCTGTGGGCGATCTGTGGGTTGGAGTACGCCGCCCAGACCATGGCCGTGCACCTATCTCTGGCATCCGGGTGCCGCGGGCAGCCCCGGACCGGCCTCCTGGGCGAGGTCCGGGAACTGAGGCTGGAAACCGGGCGGCTCGACGAGGTCGCTGCCCCGCTGTCGATCGAGGCCACCCGGATCCTCGATGACGACCGACGTGCGATGTATCGCTTTCGCGTGGCGGCGGGCGGGCGCGAGATCCTTTCCGGACGCGCCTCCGTGTTTCTCGATTACCCCGAGGGGTGTGTGAATAGATCCGGGGGGCGGCGATGAAACGCGCCCTGGTCACGGGCGCGAGCGGGCCGATCGGTGCGGTTATCTGCCAAGCGCTGGCGCACAGCGGAATGGAGGTAGTGGTCCATGCCCACCGCCGTGCGGATCGAGCCGCGGCGCTGGCACAGGCGATCCGAGAGGCCGGTGGGGCCGCGTGCAGCGTGGCCTTCGATGTGACCGATCGTGCGGCCGCGGGATCGGCGCTCGCCGCCGTGCTCGACGGCGGTCCCATCCAGGTCCTGGTCAACAATGCCGGGATCCACGCCGACGCGCCCTTGGCGGGCATGCGCCACGAGCAATGGACCTCCGTCATCGCCGTGTCACTGCACGGGTTTTTCAATGTCACCCAGCCGCTCCTGTTACCGATGATGGCGACGCGCTGGGGGCGGATCGTCTCCATCTCGTCGGTCGCGGGGCGCATCGGTAACCGCGGCCAGGCTAACTACGCCGCCGCCAAGTCGGGGCTGCAAGGGGCCTCGCGCTCGCTCGCCTTGGAGCTGGCGTCGCGGGGCGTCACGGTCAACATCGTGGCCCCTGGGATCATCGACTCGCCCGCCACCCAGGAAGCCTTCCCCGCAGAGCGGATCGCGGCGTTGGTCCCCATGAAACGGGGCGGGCGGCCCGAGGAGGTCGCGGCGCTGGTCGCCTTCCTTTGCTCCGACCAGGCCGCCTATATCACCGGCCAGGTGATCGGCATCGATGGGGGCATGGCGTGACGCAGAACGGCGATTACTGGGCCACGATCCGGTCCTATCTCACGAGGCCCCAGTCATTGCCTAGCCGCACGGAATTGCCTACCCTGTCCCGGCTGGCGGCTGTTCCGTCAAGGGGGGTGGGGGTATGAACAAGGTGCTGGTCACCGGCGGGGGGGACATCCTCGACTACCACGTGATCAAACGCTTGAACGAGCGCGGGATCCGCCCGCGTTCGCTGGTGCTTCCGGGCAGCGACACCACGTATATCAAGCGCCTCTCGGTGGACCCCATGGGCGAGATCACCGCGTCCGGCGACCTGGCGGCGGCGGTGCAAGGGATGGACACCGTGGTGCACATGGCCTATGAGGTCAAACCCGGAGGGACGCTCGAGGACATGCACGAGGTCAACGTGGTCGGGACGCGCAAGCTGCTCGATGCCGCGCAGGCCGCCGGCGTCACGCGCGTGGTCGCGACCAGCAGCGCCCTCACGGTCGGCGTCCACCGTGATCCGGCACCCCTGGACGAGGACGCGGAGTGGGCCGTACACAAGATCGATCTGCCCTATGCGGAGTCCCGCCGCGAGGCGGAGCAGTTGGCGCTGTCGCGCTCGCGGCCCGGCTTCGAGGTGGTAGTAGTGGCGCCGGCCCTGACCATCGGCCCGGAGGACTTCGGCCCGGCCCCCGGCGGGAGCCTCATCAAGCGCGTGGTCGCAGGGCGTTTCGTGCCCACGGTCGACGTGGGCGTGGGCTGCGTCGACGTGCGCGATTTCGCCGACGGCGTCCTGCTCGCGGCGGAGCGCGGCCGTCCCGGCCAGCGTTACGTCCTATGTGCCCACAACCCCACCCTGAAGGACTTGGTCGCAGAGGTGGCCGCCATCGCCGGGACCCGGGCACGTACCTGGCACCTGCCGCGGTGGCTGCCCCGCGTGCTGGTCGCTGCCCTCGTCTTTTGGTCCCGGATCCGGCGCAAAACGCCGCCGGTACCGCCCGCTATTGCGAAGCTCATAGGCCGCTACGGCTGGTACGACGCCCGCCGAATGCGCGACGACCTCGGCTGGCGACCGCGGCCCCTGCACGAGACCCTCGCCGACACGGTGCGCTGGTTTCGGGAG
>JBQTJM010000228.1:0-1970 GCA_052387115.1 Gammaproteobacteria bacterium
TCGCCATCAAGGTCATGCGTACCGAGCTCGCGCGTCGGCCCGAGATCCTCCAGCGTTTCCGCAAAGAAGCGGTAGTCCTGGCCAAGCTCAACCATTCCAATATCGCGACCCTCTACAACTTCATCCATGACGGTAACAACTATTACATGGTCATGGAGTTCGCGCCGGGCCAGACCCTCGATGTCCTCATCGCGGATTGCGTCGGTGGGCTGCCGTGGCGATACGCGCTGGAGCTCTTCATGGATGCGCTCCGGGCCATCGACCACGCCCACAAGCAGGGCATCATCCACCGTGACATCAAGCCGGCCAACATGATGGTCAGCGAGCGCGATACCCTGAAGGTCCTGGATTTCGGCATCGCGCGCGTCCTGGGAGAATCCGGATTCACCAAGGCGGGCATCGTGGTCGGGACGACCAAGTACATGTCCCCCGAACAGATCCTCGGCCGCAGCATCGATACCCGTTCGGATATCTACGCGCTCGGGATCGTGCTCTACAAGATGCTCACCGGGCATGTGCCGTTCGAGGGCCTGGGTGAGTTCGAGCTCATGAAGGCGCAGGTCGAGGAACGCGCCGTGCCGGTACGCCAGATCATTCCGGATCTGCCCGAAGCGGTCGACGCGGCCATCACGCGGTCCCTGGAGAAGGCGCCGGAAGGCCGATTTCAGCGGGCCTCCGAATTCATCGCCGCATTGGTGCCGATACTGCGCGACGATGTGGCCAACTGGGAGTCGCACCGCAGGAGCGTGCACGAAGACCAGGATTCGGGCCCGCGCGCGCCTCGACAGCGGGGCGGGCAGAATCGCCCGGTGGTCGACGGCAATCTGGCGCACAAGCAGGCCGAGATGCCCACTTCGAGCAGCCGCAGCGGGCTCATGGACGATGCCTATCAGGCGCCCCCCCGTCAGGTCCCCCCCCGTCAGGTCCCCCCCCATCAGGCCCCCCCTCATCGGCCCCCCCCGGGCCCGAGGCTCGAGGTGGTGCGCACGCCGGTGGCGGCGGGCGCGTCCAAGGTGCCGACGCGGGCTTTGGACACGCGGGCCGGGGCAGAGATCGCGCCACCACAGCGACCACACGTCCCGGCGACGGCCGAGGCCGGGGCCACCACGGTCGATGAGCTGCCCATCTTCGGGACCCGGGTGGGGGCGGTCATCGACGCGAAGAAGGCCACCGGGCTCAAGAAACCCGTCGCACTGCCCGCACCCTCGTGGGGTGTCGGTGAGGCGTTGCGGCCGGTGCTGGGATGGCTGTCGCGGCTCGGGTGGCGGCGCGTCGCGGGCGCTGCACTGGGACTCGCCGTACTGGTCGGCGTAGCGCTGGGGGTCCGTGAGTGGATGCGACCTCCCGATCCGGAGGACATAGCGCTGTGGCGCGCAGAGGCGAAGCAGGCCCTGGCGGCGGGAAAGGTGGGGCCCGGTGATGACACGGCGATCTCTCTAGCCCAAGAGGTCCTGAAGTGGGTGCCGGAGGACGGCGAAGCTAAGGAAGTCCTTATAGTCGCCTTCGCCCGCCTCGTCGCTGCCGGGCAGGCGGCGCTCCAGAAGGGCGATCTCGCCGAGGCCGAGGCGCGCCTCGATGAGGCGCAGACGCTGGCCGGCGACAACGCATTGGATGACCGCAAGCTGGATCGGCGCGCTGCGGTCGTGCTCGCCGACCGCATCGCCGCGGAGGAGTCGCGGCGGGGCGCGCTCGAACGCGAGCAACGGGAGAAAGCGGAACGGGAAGAGCGCATAGCCGAGCTCCTCGCCGCCGCCCGGGAGGGGCTTGCGTCGCAGGAATTCACGAAGGCCGCGGCGCGGGCCCAGGAGGTCCTGGGCCTGGTGCCGGACCAGGGCGAGGCGCGCCAGATCCTCGACGATGCGCTCCAAGGGGCGCTCAAGGGCATGGAAGAGGCGCTTGCCCGCGGCGACCTCGCGGCGGGCGGCGCCCGTGAAGCGGAGGCGCGTGCCCTGGTGCGGCAGTATGGTCTA
>JBQTJM010000229.1:0-5888 GCA_052387115.1 Gammaproteobacteria bacterium
CGTCGCACATGCAATGTTAGTTGGCACGGCGTAGCCCGTTGCCTACGGCCTGTCCAAAAATCCTCCCTCTACATACGACAGGAGTATCAAAGTGGGGGTTGAATGCTAGTGCCGTCAACCCCCATCCCCACGTTTGCCGGCTTCCTTGAAGGCCTCACTGATGGCCTCGGCTTGTTTTTCTTCGAAGCCGGCTGCCTGTAGTCGGCGAACGAATTTGTGAGTGTCAAAGGTAATGGTCGCCATGAACCCAATATACCATGTGACGCCCGCTGAGCGGCTCCCGCCGTTAAGCCCGGGTCCGCTCCCACGTTTCCCTTCCGATTAGCAGCCCTGTGGCGATGGCGAGCGGCAGGAGGTTATAGACGACCCGGTAGACGAGCAGTGCCGCAGCTAGCGATTCGGTCGGGATGATTCCTCGAAACGTGACGAGCAGGATCCCCTCGAACACCCCGATCCCTCCCGGGACGTGGCTCACCATGCCGGCCACGGTGGCGAGGGTGTAGACGACCAGGAACCCAAGAAACGGGACCCCGGGTGAGTCGAGGAGGAGGTATAGGCAGGCCCCGGCGAGCACGATGTCGGTCAGGGTCAGGATGATTTGAGCGACGGCGAGCCCGGGGGTGGGCAACGGGACCTCCAGGCGGCCGAGGCGCAGGGGGGCGTGCCGCACGAAGGTCGCGGCGATGGCCGCCCCGAAGGCCGCGAGCCCCACGATGCCGATGGCGTGCAGGGTGGCGGCCGGGAGGCCGGTGAAGCCCGCGATCAACTCCGGATATACGAAGAGCGCTGCCGCCGCGATGACGAAGTTGCCGAGCCCGTAGGCCGCCATGCCGAAGAGCGTGATGCGCGCGACATCGAGGCTGGACAGGCCCGCCGGCACATAGATCCGATAGCGTACCGAGCCCCCGGACACGAGATTGACGCCCACCGTATTGGCGATCGCGCAGCCGCAGAAGGCCGCGAGCGCCACGGTCCGGTAGGGGATCCGCGCCCCGATGTAGCGAAGGCCCGACCAGTCGTAGCCCGTGAAGATCGCGTAGCTCCCGGCGGTGAGCAGCAACGCCGTGAGGATTTGTCCCGCCGACAGCGCGGATAGATGCGCCAAGAGGCGCGCCACATCGAGGTCCTTGCACACGTGGTAGATCGCCCCGACCGCCACGGTGAAGAGCACGAGCGATAGGAGCGTCATGAGCCAGCCGCGCGTCGCCCGGGCCGGCGTGTCCTCCGGCGGGGCGCCGCGCCCGTCGTGGGTGGTGACAGTCTCGGGATCCATGGCGGCGAGGATTATACCGGCCCCGCGGACCGGAGGCGCCAGAAATCCCGCCGTGCTTGCGCTCGGGGGAAATAGGGATCAGACTGATATTTATTCCCCCGAACACTCCCCGCAGCGTATCAACGGTCGTCAATAAATATCAATCTGACCCCTATTTCCCCCCCATGAAGATACTGAAAGCGGTATCGATCCTGTTCGGGATCGTGGTGGCGGCGGTCGTGACCGCGGTCATCATCGTACCGATGGTATTCGATCCCAACGACTACAAGGACGAAATCAAGTCGCTGGTCGAGAAGGAGACCGGCCGCACTTGGGACCTCAGCGGCGACATCGGGCTTTCGATCTTTCCCTGGCTGGGTTTCGATCTCGGGCCGCTCACGCTCGGTAACGCCCCGGGCTTCGCGCCCGACGCGTTCCTGAACGCGGAGCGGACGCGCGTGCATGTCGCGCTCCTGCCGCTCCTGCGCAAGGAGGTCCAGATGGACACCGTGACCATGACCGGGTTGGTCGTGAACCTTGCCCGCGATCCAGCCGGGAAGACGAACTGGGACGACCTCGTGGCCAAGAGCGTTGGCGCCAAGGAGTCGAAGGAGGCCCAGCCCCCGGCCGGGATCAAGGAAACCCCCCCGGCCGGGCTCGCCGCCTTTGCACTGGGCGGCATCGATCTTCGGGATGCCGAGGTCATCTGGGACGATCGACAGAAGAACGAGCGTTACGCTATCCGCGGGCTCAATTTCAAGACCGACGCGATCACTCCGGGTGAGCCCGTGGACCTGGAGCTGCGCTTTTCGCTCGCGGCCGCCAAGCCCGCCGTGACGGGCGATATCACGCTCAAGGGTACCGTGACGCCCGACCTCGAGGCGCGCCGCTACCGCCTCTCCCCCTTCGAGGGCAGCGCCAAGCTCAAGGGCGAGGGCGTGCCGGGCGGGGACGTCGAGATCGCCTTGCGGGCCGCGCTCGATCTGGACCTCGCTGCCGACACGGCGAAGCTCGACGGCCTCAAGATCGGCGCCCTGGGGATAGACGCGCAGGGCGATGTGGCGGCGACCGGGATCTCGAGCGCTCTGCCGACGCTGGACGGCAAGCTTCTGTTACAGGCCCCGACGCTCTCTGCGACGCTCGAGTCCCTGGGACAGACGGCGGCGGCCGGGACGCTCGCCGGGCTATCGCTGGACACGCGCTTCATGGGGACGACAGCGGCGTTCTCGCTGGATCCCCTTGCGCTCAAAGTCATGGTGGCCGGCGGTACGCTCACCACGGGGCCGGCGCCACTGGATATCTCGACACGGGCCGACGTCGATCTCGCCAAGGGCACCGTGGCCCTCGATCGTCTCTCGGCCAGGGGCCTGGGGCTCGAGGTTTCGGGCGGGATCCGCGCCGAGCAAGTCTTCGCCACGCCACGCTTCAATGGCACCCTGAAGGTCGGGGTGTTCAGCCCACGGGATCTGATGCTGGAGCTCGGGATGGGGCCGCCGATCACGGCCGATCCCGAGGTCCTGACCCGGCTCTCCGGGGACCTTTCCTTCACGGGCTCGACGGCGGGGGCGAACCTCGACCCGCTCACCCTCAAGCTCGACGACACCGACATCAACGGCAGCCTGGGCGTGCCGGATCTCAAAAAGCAGGCGCTGCGGTTCAAGCTAGTGGCCGATGGGGTAGACCTCGACCGCTACCTCCCGCCCAAGCTCGCCGGTGAGGGGGTCAAGGCCGCGACCCCGGGGGCCGCGGCCGGGGCCGCTGCAAGGCTGCCGGTCGACATGCTGCGTGGGCTCGATGTGCACGGGAGTCTCGGGGTGGGGAAACTCAAGGCATCCAATCTCAAGCTCCAGAACGTCGTGCTCAATATCGATGCCCGCGATGGAAACATCCGCATGAGCCCACTCGGCGCCGGTCTCTACGGCGGTCGGTACCAGGGCAATGTGGGGCTGGACGTGCGCGGCCAGGAGCCCAGGCTCAGCCTCGACGAGTCCCTGAGCGGCATTCAGATCGAGCCCCTGCTCACGGACCTCGCCGGCGAGGCCAAGCTCAAGGGCCGGTCCGACATCAAGGCCCGGCTGACTGCCAGCGGGGCGGATGGCGATCGCATGAAAAAGACCTTGGCGGGCGGCGGGGCCTTGACGGTTCGGGACGGGGCGTATAAAGGTGTGAACCTCGGTCTCTTGGCGCGCCAGGGCAAGGCCCTCCTTGATGCCGCCAAGGGCAAGGGCACGAAATCGGTCGAAGGCAACAACCAGACGGACTTCAGCGAGCTGAGCGGGACCTTCAAGGTGCATGGCGGTGTGGTCAGAAACGACGATCTGGCCATGAAGGCCCCGCTCCTGCGGCTCGCGGGTCAGGGGACGGTCGATCTCGGCAGCGAGCGCATCGACTACACGCTGAATGCCTCCCTGGTCGAGACCTCGAAGGGTCAGGAAGGTAAGAATACCGAAAAGCTCGACGGCATCAGCGTGCCGATCCGTGTGACCGGGACCTTCGACGAGCCCCGGTTCGTCCCGGACCTCACGGCCGTCGCAAAGCAGCGGGCGCAGGTCGAGATCGACAAACAGAAAAAGAAACTCGATGGCAAGATTGAAGAGCAGATCAAAGAAAAGCTTGGGGACGACGTCGGCGGCAAGATCAAAGACCTGTTGCGATTCTGATCGCGAACCGTCGGGCGACTTCAGCCGGCGGCTCCTCACCTGGTACCGGGACCACGGCCGCCGCGACCTCCCGTGGCAGCGGGAGGCGACGCCGTATCGGGTGTGGGTCTCGGAGGTGATGCTGCAGCAGACCCGGGTTGCGACCGTCGTCCCTTATTTCGAGCGCTTCGTCGCGCGCTTCCCGGTCGTCCGGGCCCTGGCCGAGGCGCCGCTCGACGAGGTCCTGCACCTGTGGTCGGGGCTCGGTTATTACGCTCGTGCCAGGAACCTCCACGCCGCCGCCCGGATCGCCTGCGAGCGCTACGCGGCCGCTCTGCCCGAAGACCTGGCGGCACTCATGACCCTGCCGGGGATCGGGCGCTCCACCGCCGGGGCCATCCTGGCCCTGGCGCTCGGGCAACGCCGTGCGATCCTCGACGGCAACGTCAAGCGCGTCCTGTGTCGCTACCACGCCATCGACGGCTGGCCGGGCAGCCCGCCGGTGGAACGCCGGCTGTGGGTGCTCGCCGAGTGTCACACCCCGGCGGCGCGCGTGGCCGAGTATACCCAGGCCATCATGGACCTCGGCGCCGGACTCTGCACCCGTACCGTCCCGGCCTGCGGGCGCTGCCCGGTCAGCGAGGGTTGCCTTGCACACCGGCACGGTTGTCAAATGGAGCTCCCGAGGCAGAGGCCCGCGCGGCCCCTACCGGTGCGGCGTACAGGCTTTCTGATCCTGACCAACGGCTCGGGCGAGGTGCTGCTCGAACGGCGTCCCCCCGTCGGCCTCTGGGGCGGGCTCTGGGCCTTTCCAGAATGTCCGGCGGACGGCGATCCGGAGACGACCTGCCGCTCGCTCGGCCTCGAGCCCCTCGCAGTGCAGCGGGGGCACGTGTTCCAGCACGTCTTCACCCATTTCCGTCTGGAGATCCACCCCATTTATATGAACGTGCGGGAAGCGCGAGGGCAGGTCATGGAAGACCGGGGGTGGGTCTGGTATAACAGGCAGCGACCGGCCCCGCTCGGCCTCGCGACCCCGGTCGCGACCTTGCTCGACACGGTCGCGAGGCCGCGACCCTTAGGTGACTCGAACATGTCGCACATCGTGAACTGCATCAAGCTCGGCCGGGAGGCCGAGGGACTGGCCAGACCGCCTTATCCGGGTGAGCTCGGCAGGCGCATCTACGAGCAGGTGTCCAAGGAGGCCTGGCAGGCCTGGCTCAAGCACCAGACGATGCTGATCAACGAGAATCGCCTGAGCCCCATGGACCCTCGGGCGCGCGCTTTCCTGGAGGAGCAGATGCAGCAGTTCTTCTTCGGCGAGGGCTCCGCGCGACCGGCGGGATACGTGCCGCCCAAGGCCTGAACGTGGCCTGAACGGTCCCGACTTGACGCCCGATAGGTCCGCGGGTCTAATAGCCCGCTGCCCCGGGGCCAGGTAGCTCAGTCGGTAGAGCAGGGGACTGAAAATCCCTGTGTCGGCGGTTCAATTCCGTCCCTGGCCACCAGAAAATCAATGGCTTAAAGAAGCCTCCCCCGCCGAATAACGTGAAAATTCCCGCCTGGGACCGCTTGGGGTACCAGCGACCGCTGCCTGAAAGCCACGGAGGACGCGGGGTCTCGATGGGAGGCAAAGCGGGGGCCGCCCCATGATGCATTGCTGAAGCGGGCTCATACGACTGGCCTATAGGAACCCCATTGAATAGAGGAATAGGGAAACCAGAGATGGATGCGGCTCGGGCGCGCGCTGAGCCAGATGGTGGATATCGAGGGCCTGCGATGAACAAGTTCATTGCAGGTTTGGCTGTATGCGGTGTGGTCTTGACGCTGCTTGGCTTGGTGTGGCTGGTGATGGCAATGTCGCCAACTGCCGATGCCACCGTGTGGTCGGCAGTCGAGTGGATCACGCCGTATGAGACGGACCTGCGGAAGGAGTCCATGGATCCGCATGCAGCCCATAAAAAGGACCTGAGGTAAGGTCCGTCTTTGGATGCCCC
>JBQTJM010000230.1:0-14056 GCA_052387115.1 Gammaproteobacteria bacterium
GGGTTTTGTTGTAGTAATGCTCCGCGCGGTGCATTTGTTCCCCGCCTGGCCCAGGGCTGCCCGGGCGGGGCTGGGGGGGGCTGCCCTGACCACGCCTCCGCGAGCGCATGGCGTGCGTGAAGACCCCATCCCGAGGACGAGGCAGAGGGAAGATCCAACAGTTGCGGGTTAGGTGAAAGCGCCTATTTCCCGCCCGGTTAGGAGAACTACATGTCCTTTGCAAATTGATCACAGAATTCGCGGATAGAATGAATGGCAATCGGCGGCATCTGAGCTTGACGGGGGCTCAGCTCGGTACCGGGGCCGGTCTGTGCGTCGCCGCGGCGGAGGATTGCGCCCGGATCACCTGGACGAGCCTCGCGATCTCGGGATCGTCCGGGATCGTCTGGCCGAGCAGCCAGGTCATGAGGTCGGGATCCGAGGCATCGAGCAGCCTGGCATAGGCGTGGCGCTCTGGCGGTGTGAGGCTCTCGTAGCCGGCCGAGAGGAATCCCAGGAGGATCAGGTCCAGCTCGCGGGTGCCGCGCCGGGAGCGCCAGCGGAGCTTGGCGAGTGTCGGCGCTGGGTCTGGCAGTCCTTGGTCCACGAGCATCGAATGGGATACGGATCCCGAATCTATCGCGCGCACGGTCACGAATGGCGCTTTTCTTGATCCGCCTTTTACCATATTGTGAACCCTCCATCGACGATGAGGTTCGCGCCGGTCATGTAGGCCGAGGCCTCGGAGGCCAGGAACACCAGCGCGCCGCGATAGTCCGCAGGGGCGGCCATGCGGCCGAGCGGCGTGCGGCGGCCGTATTCCGCTACGAAGAAATCGTCCTGGCCGTTCTCGACCCCGCCCGGTGAGAGGGCGTTGACGCGCACACCGCTAGCGCCCCAGTAGGCCGCGAGGAAACGGGTGAAGCCCAGGACCGCGCCCTTTCCGGTCGGGTACGCGGGGGACTTGTAGAAGCGCCGGCGGCCCTCGGGGTCGAGATAGAGCGATTGGTCCGGGGCTACTACGCCATAGGTCGAGGCGATGTTGATGATGCTGCCACGCCCGGCGGCCGCCATGTGCCTGCCGATCACCTGCGAGCAGAGAAACACCCCGGTCACGTTGACCTTGAGGGCCTGTTCCCAGCGCTCCAGCGGATAACGCTCGAAGCCAGAGGTTTCGAGCGCCGTGGCCGGGTCCTCGTAGCGGTCGTTCAGCGCCGCGTTGTTGACGAGCACGTCCACCCGCCCGGTGATCGAGAGCACCGCCGCGAGCAGCGTTTCGAGGGACTCGGGATCGGTCACGTCGGCCCGATGTCCCAGGGCACCGCCCCCGATCTCGGCGGCCAGTGCGTCGCAAGCGGCGGCATCGAGGTCCGTCGCCAACACCCGGGCCCCGGCCTCCGCCAGAGCACGGCAGTGCTCGCGGCCGAGCAACCCGGTCGCGCCGGTCACGATCGCCGTCCGGCCCTCTAGCGAGAACAGCCCGGGCGTGCTCATCGCTTCTCCCGTGCCTGCGCCCGCGGCTTGGTGTGGAACCCGCCCGTCTTGCGGAACACCGGCTCGATCGGCTCGCCCTCGAGGGCCTCCGAGACCCGCCCGGAATCGACCTTATCCTTGAGGACGCCGAGCGCCTCACCGTAGGCGGCGAGGGTGTAGCCGATGTCCTCGGGGGTATGGGCGTCGCAGAGGTTGTGGATGCCGGCCCACAGGATCCCACGCCGGATCAACTCCTGCTGCACCAGGGTCTTCATGACGAGCGGGTCGCCGGCCCGGCTATCATCCGCCGGGGGCTCGAAACCGACCAGCGTTCGGAACGGATAGCCCGTGACCGAGACGTAATCGAGCCCGAGGGTCCCGATCATCCGTTGCAGGCCATCCAGGAGCGACTGGCCGCGCTCGGCGATGCGTGCGATTACCCCGTGATCACGGAGGTGGCGGATGCAGGCGATCGAGCCGGCGAGCGACAGGGTCTCGCCCCCGAAGGTGGTGAAAAAAAACACGTCTTTTTCCAGGAGAGACATCACGTCCCGCCGCCCGGTCACGGCCGAGATCGGCATGCCGTTGGCCATGGCCTTGGAGAACAGCGAGAGGTCCGAGCGCACTCCCAGGAACGCCTGGGCCCCGCCGAGGGCGCAGCGGAAGCCGGTCCACATCTCGTCGAAGACGAGGAGCGCGCCGTTTCGATCGCAGAGTCGCCTCAGCTCCGCGAGAAAACCGTCTTGCTCGCGCTCGAAGGTGAAGGGCTCCAGGATCACGCAGGCGGTGTCGGCGTCGAGCGCCGCGAGCACCGAATCGATGTCGTTGTAGCGGAAGGTGCCGGTCAGCTCCGCGGTCGCGGCCGGGATGCCGGCGGCCCGATCGGTCACGGCGATGTACCAGTCGTGCCAGCCGTGATAACCGCAGCACAGCACCCGCTCGCGCCCGGTGAAGGCACGCGCCAGTCGGACCGCGGCGCTCGTCGCGTCGCAGCCGGTCTTCGAGAAACGCACGGATTCGGCATGGGGAACGATCTCGCGCAGGAGCTCCGCCAGCTCCACCTCCAGGGGGTGCATGAGTGAGAAGGTGATCCCGTCTTCGAGCTGGCGGCGGATGGCCTCGTCCACCGCCGGGTGGCAATAGCCCAGGATGATCGGACCGATGCCCATGTTGAAATCGAGAAACTCGTTGCCGTCCACGTCCCACACGCGCGCGCCCCGTCCGCGAACGAGGTATTTCGGCGCCACGCCTAGTGAGAACTGCGTGGGTCCCTTGGCGAGCGTCTGGGTCCCCGCCGGGATGAGCCCTTGCGCCCGCGCCCAGAGGCCGTCCGAGCGCTCGATGCAGGGCAGTTGGGGGTTGATTTGGACTCGGTTCGGCATGCGATCCCCTCAGAGCTTGTGAATAAATCTACCGCGCTCGGGATCTCGCGGTCCGGCGGTGCTCGGAATCCTCATGTATTTCAACATACACTGCGGTTGCTGCGCTCCCGCTCGCGACGATTTCTTCACAAACTCTCAGAGACGTGCGAGTCGGGCCAGGACCTTGCGCGCCAGGGCCTCCGGCGTATAACCCTCGTGCTCCAGGAGCACAGGGTAGAGCGCCGGTTGGAACCAGCGGTCGGGGAGCGACAGGCACAGGGTCGCTGCCGTGACCCCGGCCTCGAGCAGGGTCTCGGCCAGGATGGAGTACAGGCCGCCGGTCTTGAAGTGGTCCTCGACGACCACGAGGAGCCGGCAGGAACGGGCCAGCGAGACCAGGAGCTCGCGGTCCACGGGCTTCAAGGTCCGGAGGTTCACGAGCCCGATCGAAAGCCCGTTTGCGCGCAAGCGCTCGGCCGCCTGATGGCACTCGGAGAACAGCACGCCATAGGTCAAGAACGTCGCCTCCCGGCCCTCGGCCAGCACCTCGGCTTTGCCGGGGGCGAAGTCGCGGGTGTGGGCGACGACCGGGGCCCGGGCGTTGTAGCGGATGTAGCAAGGCGCGGGATCGATGAGCACCGGATCCAGCCCGATCAGGAGGTCATCGAGGTCCGCGGGGCAGAAGACCTTCATGTTCGGGATGCCGCGCATGAGCGCCACGTCCTCGACGGCCTGATGGGTGGGGCCGTTGGCCTCCGAGACGAAGCCCGGGAAGCTCCCGACCAGCTTGACCGGCAACCCCGGGATCCCGACATCGGTGCGGATGAACTCGAAGGCCCGAAGCGTCAGGAAGGCCGCGAGCGCATGGATGACCGGGATGCGGCCTCTCACCGCAAGTCCCGCCGCCGCCCCGACCAGGGTCTGCTCCGCGATCCCGACATCGATGAAGCGCGGTCCCAAGCGCTCGGGCAAGGTCCGGATCGCGGCCCGATTCTCGGCCGTCATGACGATGATCCGATCGTCCTCTTCGGCGAGGCGGTGCAGGGCGTCTTCGTAACTGGTGAACTGGCTCATCGCGCGCTACATACTCACCGAAATGGGCCCGGTCGGCGGGGCGATCTCCATATACTTCCCGGTCACACCGATGCGTCCCTGAATGCCTTCAAGACCGCGTTGATCCTGACTTGATAGCCGGGGCCTTGAGACTTGAACCACTCCAATACATCGGTGTCGATGCGTAGCGACACAGACGTCTTGCCGGGCGCGGGCTTCAATCCATGCCGCACGATACCCTTGCTGATATGAGCAATATCCGCCTCGGGATGGTCTGGCGAGAGATCAATATCCTCGTCTTTCATCGTCTTCAGGCGAGCCCAATCCGTCTTGGAGGTTTCGGAAGAGGATTTCCGTTTCACGTCTGGTCGCTTTTCGGAAGGAGATGATATGGATTTCATCGTCGGTCTCGGTGTGCACTATGGAAACGGGGATGCCCTGGAGCAAGCCCAATGTGACGAAACGCTGCTCACCATAAGCAATACGGTCGTCTTCAAAGGTAAATGTCGGGCCCGCGAAAACGCGTTCTGCGTCGGCAAAATCGATACGGCGCCGCCGAAGGTTGTTCTTTCTCTTCGCGTTGTCCCAAGTGAACTTCACTCGGGGATCTTAAGCTCTGGGCAGCATATATTTCAACGAACTCATGCCGGCGTGACTCGAGCCTGCAGGTGAAACCCACCACTACCGCGCCACGATGGTCTCGCTCGCGAGCACGGCCTGACGTGTCCCCTCCAGTTCCTCCAAGAGCATCTCGACCTCCCCGGAGGTGAAGTTGCAGAACCAGCGGTCGGCGCGGGCCGTCAAGCTCGGCAGGCCCTTGCCGCGCACGGTGTCCGCGATGATCGCGCTCGGCCGGCCCAGGTCGATCGGGATGCGCGCCAAGCCGCGTTCGATGGAATCGAAGTCGTGGCCGTCGATGCGCAACGCCGCCCAGCCGAAGGCGTGGAACTTCTCTTCGAGGGGTTCGAGCGGGATCAGGTCCTCGGTCGCGACATTGGCCTGAAAGCCGTTGCGGTCCACGATGGCCACGAGGTTGTCCAGGCCCTTGGCCGCCGCGACCAGGGCCGCCTCCCACACCGATCCCTCGTTCAACTCCCCGTCGCCGAGGATCACCACTACCCGGTTCGGGCCGCCCCGAAGCCTCACCTCGAGCGCGATCCCGAGGCCCACCGAGAGCAGGTGACCGAGCGAGCCGGAATGGAACTCTACGCCCGGGACATTACGGTTCGGGTGCCAGTAGATGTCGTCGCCAGGGGCAAGGTGCCGTTCGAGGCGTGCGGGATCGAGGACCCCGAGCTCGGCGAATAGCCCGTACAGCGCGGGGACATCGTGTCCCTTCGAGAGCAAGAGGTAATCGCGCTCGGGGTCCTCTAGCCGCGCCGCATCGAATCTGAGCCAGCGGGAATAAAGATACGTCAAGAGATCCACGCACGACAGCGAGGCCCCGATGAAACAACCCCCGCCGGTCGCCATGCGGACGATATGGCCTCGCACGCGATGGGCGAGCGCTTCGAGGTGTTTTTCGCACTCTTGTGTCATAGGGATCCGACGGCGCGGGTCTCTCCCCGGGGGTGTTTAACCCCCGGCTACCACAACACCCCGCATGCGGGTCCGCACGGGGCGTTTCCTTCGAGGTTTAAAGCAGCAAGATGAATCTTTCCGCTTCAAAGCTGGTTACGACAACCTACCGCCAACACGGACTTCCTGTGGTCACCGGCAACGCCCATGCTGGATAAGCGCGGCTCCTCTTTGTCGAAGGTTCAGGCCTTTACCCTGTCCCATACCCTACCACCGGGCGATGATGAGTTTTCCAATCGCATTAAGGCGATGAAAATTCGTCTTGTACAGACGCTGCCGCCAACGGAGGGGCGTTCATCGATACGAATGGCGAAGGGTGAACGTGGCATCTGGCAACGACGTTTTTGGGAGCATGCGGGACGAGGGAGATTATGCGCGCCATATGGATTACGTGCACTTCAACCCGGTCAAACATGGCTACCTGTCGGTAGTTGCGCACTGGCCCCATTCGACATTTCATCGGGGGGTGAAGACGGGTGCTTATCCACGCGATTGGGGTGGCGAGGGTGCGTTGGATGTTGCTGCCGGCGAGCGTAGCCGATAATGTGGTGACGTACCATTCGGCGGAACACCCCTGTGGGGCTTCCGCCCTACGCTGGCTGGGTTTCAAAGGTGGCCTGATGCCGCCCCGCTGTAGTACCATACCCGCATGCAAGTCGCTACAGGCACCGTTATCGCCGGCAAGGTCGTTGTGGAAGGGCTCGAACTCGCTGAAGGCGAGACCGTGACCATCCTCACTCAGGAAGCTGACGAGGAAGTTCACCTGTCCCCCGAAGAGGAGGCGGAACTACTCGAAGCCATAGCTGAGGCCGATCGTGGCGAGACGATCTCCGCTGAGGAGCTCTTCGCGCATGTCGATCGAATCGGCTGAATGTGGCTCTCAGTCTGCGGATCACCGGCCGCGCCGCGGCGGAAATCGGTCGCGCCGACGCGTGGTGGCGTGAGAACAGGCCCGCCGCACCTCTCGCAGTACGAGAAGACCTTAGGGGCGCGTTTGGTCTTCTGCTGCGCCAGCCAGGCGTAGGTGTCAAGGCTGCCAATGCCAAGCTCTCTGGCGTACGCCGGCTGCATCGGTCGAGTTCGGTGCTTCGTCTACTACCGGGTGAAAGACAATGAGCTGGTCGTGCTATCCGTCTGGCACGCCAGTCGCCGAAAGCAGCCGAGCCTCTGAACGCCGTGACACCCACCCCTTTCTATCGAGCGGACAGCCCCCGATGAAACAACCCCCGCGGGTCGCCATGCGGACAATGTGGCCGCGCATGCGATGGGCGAGCGCTTCGAGGTGGTTTTCGTCCTCGGGTGTCATCGGGATCCGACGGCGCGGGTCTCTCCCGGATCGATGGTGCGGAGCCGATGCAGGTGATGGCGATACCAGTTGACGCCGGCGTACTTCGCATTGATCGCCGCAAGCCCCGGCCGGCGGTCCATTAGGTCCAAGACATCGTAGAGCCCGAAAGCGGGATCGGCGGGATACAGGGCCTCGTACACCTGCCGGACGAATTCATAGTCCTCGGGATAATCGATGGTCCAGCGGTGCGACATCGAATAATCCCTGCCGGGGCGGCCGTCGGCTCGCTCCTCCCACACGACGTTACTCAACGAAAACCGTTCCGGTTGCTCCCAGAGGTACGGCGTCGTGTGCTCGCGCTCAAAATCCAACCGGGCCTCGCGCCAGGCGCATTCCAAGACCTCGACCGACATGAGCTCGGCATCGTTGCCATCCGGGAAAGAGGCGGGGTGCAGGTTGCTCGTGTAATCGCTGTCTCCTTCCGCGAAGCGTGCGAAGACCGCGTCGATGACCGACGGATCGACGAGCGGGCAGTCGGACGGCACCTTGGCGACCACCTCCGCGCCGTAGCGACGCGCTACCGCCAGATGACGGTCGAGGAGATCGGTCGGGTGCCCCCGAAACACCTCGAACCCGGCCGCGCGGCACACCGAGACGAGCGCATCGTCGGCGGGATCGGTCGTCGTGGCCACCACGATCCGCACCGGGGTCTTCATGCGCGCCACGCGCGCGACCATGCGCACGATGAGCGGCTCGCCGGCGAGGTCCATCAAGACCTTGCCCGGCAGGCGGCTCGAGCCCATCCGTGCCTGCACGACGACGAGTGATTCAGCCCTGCTCATACGGGCCATCCCCCTCCCGAACCCACCCCCTGCCATCGTCTTTCGCCCACCGCTCCCGCACGACGCGGATCATACCCTGGTTCTCAAAGCGAGGGCGTGCGATCTCACTCGGCGGGCTTACTCGGTGCGGGCGGGATCGCCACCGAGGGCGGTGCGCAAGGACCACTCGCGCCTTAGCCTGGACGAGGTCCGCAAGCACGGCCACGTGCCCACCCCCGGCTGCTACGTCGGCGCCCCGTCGATCTCGGGCCAGCGTGCGAGGAGGGCGCGGGCGCAACGATCGGCCTCGTTCAGGGGCAGTGCCAGACGCGACAGCGTCGTGCCCTCGGCCCAGCGCTCGAAGGCCGTGACCTGTCCGCTCGCAAGCAGCGCATCCACGCCGCGGCTCGGCCGGCTCGTGCGGCGCCTCGGCACCGGTAGGAGCCCGGTCGCGGCACCGGCGCTCAGGGCCTCATAGAGCATCGACACGCTGTCCTCGGTGACCCACACCGTTCCCGCCTCGGCGAGCGCCGTGGACAGCCATTCGGGCCCGGTCTCCTCATGCGGCACCCAGTCGCAGTTCGGGGCCGCCCCAGAAGACAGCGATGGGATCGCGCGGAGCAGATGGCGGGTACCCGCGGGCGTGCGGCGCGAGTCGGCGATCCGCCACGCGACCATCGGGTGCGCATCTAGGATGGTGCGCACCATGCGCACGAGCGAGGGGCCGTCCCAGCGGTGATGGGACGAGGGCCCGCCCACCAGGATGAGCCCAATCCCCGGCCTTGCGCAGCCCGAGGCCCGCACGGTGTTCAAGACGCCCTGCGTCACGACCACGTTGTCCCGAAGCGGTGGACGGTCGTGCTCGGGGATGAGGCAGAGGTCGAACCAGGCCAATGGGAGGCTCGGCTTCATGAGCACGACCACCCTGCCCCCACGGGCGATGCGTGCGGCGAGCATCGGCAGGTGGGTCGCGTGCCCCGCGCCGATGAGGAGCGCGGGGTCCGGCAGGCCTTGCCCGAGCCTGAACCAGGCCGCGATCGTCGGCCACAGGGCCCGGCGCCCCGCGCCGCGCCCGTTCAGCTCATGGCATTCGAGGGCCGTGAGCCGTCCGAGTGCCCGGATGAGGCCGCGGCTCTGGTTGTCGTGTCCCGGTTTCCCGTCCGACAGGCGCCACACCACTGCCCTAGCCGGTTTTCTCACCACCACCCTGCTGCGGCCGCCGATCCGCTCGGCCTGGCGGGCCGTACTCCTTCAAGCCGGCTCGACGTAGTGTCAGCTACGCCTTCGCCGTCTTTCAGTCCGTGCGGCCCGCCACACCGGCGCCTCGGCGGCCTCGTGACGGCAAGTGGTGAGAAATCCGGGCTAGCCATTGTCGAACGGCGCCGGTGCTGCGGCAGGCCAGCCCTGCGACTCAGATTTTTGGCGACTCGAGGTTTGGGAACGAATCTACCGCGCTCGCACCCGATGCTTGCGCAAACTCTCAGCGAGACGTGCGTCGCTCGACCAGGATGAAGTCCGCACCGCAATAGGGGCATTTGGCTTCTCCGTTAGCCTCGATGGGGAGATAAACCCGCGGATGGGAGTCCCACAGGCTCATCTCGGACAGCGGGCAGTGCAGCGGCAGGTCCGCATCCGTCACCTCGTAGCGGTTCCTGTCGTTGGGCGTGGCCTGACCCGGCGCCCGCGACGCTGTACTCACTACGGCCTTTTCAACGGCCTTCTCAGCCATCGACCAAGGTCACCCATTCGGGGTGCTCCTGGCGGCGCCCGTGCACCTGGTCGAAGTACAGCGACTTGAGGCGTTGGGTGATGGGACCCGGGCCGCCGTCGCCGATGACGCGGCCGTCCGCCTCGCGGATGGGCGTGACCTCGGCCGCGGTGCCCGTGAAGAAGCACTCGTCGGCGATGTAGACCTCGTCGCGGGTGATGCGCTTCTCCTTGACCGGGACCCCGATCTCGGCACCCAGCGTGATGATGGAATCACGCGTGATGCCCTCCAGGGCCGAGGTCAGATCGGGCGTATAGAGCACCCCGCCGCGCACCAGGAAGATGTTCTCGCCGCTGCCCTCGCACACATAGCCCTCCGGATCGAGCATCAAGGCCTCGTCGTAGCCGCAGCGCAAGGCCTCCTGGAGGGCCAACATGGAGTTCATGTAGTTGCCGTTCGCCTTGGCCTTACACATGGTGATGTTGACATGATGGCGGGTATAGGAGGAGGTCTGGATGCGGATCCCCCCCTCCTGGCCGGCGGCGCCGAGATAAGGCCCCCAGTACCAGGCCGCCACCATCGCGTGGGCCTTCAAGTTGTCGGCGCGCAGCCCCATACCCTCGGCACCGTAGAAGACCAGGGGCCGGAGGTAGGCACTCTTCAAGTCGTTGTCCCGCACCACCCGCCGGCACACCTCGGTCAAGGTGGCGTGGTCGTAAGGCATCGGGATCCCCAGGATCCGGGCGGAGCGGAACAGCCGCCCGATGTGCTCGGCCAGCCGAAAGATCGCCGTACCCCGCGCCGTCTCGTAGGCCCGGATCCCCTCGAAGACCCCCATGCTATAGTGCAGGGTGTGGGTCAATACATGAACCTTCGCCTCCCGCCACGGGACCATCGCCCCATCCAGCCAGATGAGCCCGTCACGATCCGCCATCGTCATCGCCAACTGTCCCCACGCCCACGTCCGGAATCGGCGCCGCCCTGCGGCCCGCCTGACCAGAGCCGCTCACCGCGCCGCCTATTGCACCACAAATTCGATACCGGGCATACCACACCGGGCGCGTGGGCGGCAGGTCCCTCCGGCCGCTCGCGGCCCGCATGTGCGAGCCCATGTCGGTCCCGGCCTTGCGGCGCGACGGTTCCGACCTACGCGGGCTTCAGGTTGTCGTCATACTCCCCCTTCGATACAACGATCTCGACACCGGCATTATTGGACTCGGTGTCCAAATACGCGTGAGCTGGTGATTCACTGGCTGCAAGAGCCCGCAATTGCTCGGCAAAGGCGCCGCGTGTGGCTGCCGTGGTCATGACGATGGCAGGCTCTAAAAGCCGCCTGCGGGCCACTCCCGATCAGGCTTCTAGAATGTACATTGAGAGGGCGCTGAATATCGCCGAGAGGCACAGCGACCTGTTCGATCATGCGGAACCGGCCGATGCATTCACTATCAAGAGGGCTGGGGCGGCAGATCCAGGCAACCCGCACGCGAGGCTTGACAGTACGCGCTATGTGGGTAGCATATGGACATCGTGATACCATATCCGGTATCATGCATCGGACGAAGCTAAAGAAACTGCGTCAGCGGATAGACCTCCTTCGGCGCCGCGGCGGGATAAGGCCGGGAGAGTTGGAAGGGCTGGCGAAGGCCTTTAGGTAGACGGCTTAAATCGAGAGGCAAAGAACCGACTTGGGTCACTGACCGGGCTGGTGCCAATCCAATCACTATCCCACACCACACACCTGACCTAAATAGATTTACAGCACAACACATCCTTGACCAACTTGAAGCAGACCTCGACGAAATCGAGGGATACGGTGATGAAGAAAGCGGTGGTTGACGAGTACCTCCGGCGACCTTATAAGCGCATCCTGATCCCGGATCACGAGACTGGGACGTATACAGGAGAAATTGCGGAGCTTCCAGGATGCGTGACTCAAGGAAAAACCCCCACAGAAACGCTGAGGCGCCTAGAGGCGGCAGCTCGCAGTTGGATTGAAGCAGTGCTCGACATGGGTCAGGAGGTTCCCGAGCCGATGGCGGGGCAAGCGTATTCCGGCAAGCTAATGTTGCGCTTGTCGCGAAGTTTGCATCGGCGTGCTGCTGAGATGGCACATGCAGAGGGCGTCAGCCTCAACCAGTTTATCGTGATCACTTTGGCTAAGCGAGTAGGCGCAAGCGAGGCGAAAGCAACTACTGACACGAAGATTATGGCTGACTCGGAATTGTTTGCACGGTTTGTAAAGTGGTCACAAACGGATCGCTACATTCTGATGACCCGCCACGGCTCTCAGGATAATCCGGCAACGTAGTGCCACTTGTTGCGGAGTCCCCTGTGAGGACTCCCATTTTTCGAGCTGCGTCCGTTCAGCCGGTTGCAACTCGATCGGCAGGCTCGTGTTCGGCGTGACTGTGAGCATACCAATTGCCGGAGAAGCTGTCAAGTTATTTAAGGGACACTACAATCTACTAGATCTCGCTGCAGGCGACGGGCAAGGCCCAATAGGGGGTTTCCTTCCTCAGGATGGCGATCCATCGATCGTTTCCCCCGGAAGGGTTGCTCGGGCGGATGAAGTTGTTGGCCGTTCCCGCGACGAAGGACTTCGTCCCGGTATCTTTCCAGCACCCTCTCCGGACGTCATACCATCGAAGGTGGACGGTCGTACCGAAAGCGAAGGCCGGATTGCCGGCGCCGGTCGCGGTCAGGTTGAGGTTCTGGTCGTTCGTTTCGAGAAAATTCAACACACAGCTATCGTTCTGCTTGCAGGACAGGGTGTAGGCCGTCGCACCGACCGGGACCTTCTTGAAGGCGTTCCATTCCCAGTAGCGGACGTTCGCGCCGGCGTCCTGGAAGAAGTTGTACAGGTTCGGATGATAGGATCGGAAACCGGGGTCATTGAATCTCGAGGGGTCTACGCTCGATCGGTTCCCCGCCTTGATCCAGGGGCTGCCGTAAAATATCCCGGCCGCCCGGCCCAGCAGGGCGCCCCAGACGTCTTCCAAGAGGTCCAGGTCGATTTGATCGGCCTGGCCCCGGTCGTCATCGGAGGCCCGTCTCTCGAAACCATACTCCATATTGACCCAGGGCTTGGGGTTGCCGGTGAGCCCCGGGAGGTTCGTTCCCCACGACGCGGACCGCGCATGGTCCCATGCCGCGGTATCGTCCGGCCCGGCCTCGTCCAGATTTCCCCCGCTGCCGAAGCTGTCGGTCTCCTGGACGCCGAGGATCTGCGGAGAGACGGGACCGGTGCTCCAGGCGTCGTCGTTCGTGTAGGGGTTGAACGCGCCGGAGGTGTGCGGCAGCTTGTGATTGCTCGTGAGCCGGAAGTACGGATCGTTTCTGTGCATCCAGTCGAGGTAAGCGGAGATATACGCCGTTGAATGGCACCCGAGCTCGTCGGCTTCCTGATGTCCCAGCCACAGGACGTTGTAGGCGCCGAATCTGCCGATGAGATAGAGCAGGAAGTGCTTGTACTTATTGTGGGGCAAGCCGTTGGATGTCCCAAAACCCTGCGTGCCGCCCACGCATGTATTCTGACCGAATTTGATGGCGGCGGTTATGCTCTTTCTCCCGGAAGCCGTGGCGAGCGCAAGCTTCTTCAGGCGCACGTCCAAGGATTGCCAGTAAGCCGGCACGATCCGCGTCTTGTCGCTGCCGCGGTTCTCGAACGGATGGAGCTTGTCCGAGCAGCCGCAGTTGGTGAGGCTGCTGCCGCAGGTCTGCGGTGTCTTGCACACATAGGCTTCGAGATTGGTCGCGGCGTTCGGGTCTCCCTTGGCATCCTTGTTGACGATAGAAGCGTTGTCTGACCATCCCCTGTAGGCTTCGAACACGATCAGATTGAAGTTATTCTGGCCGGCCGCTGCGGCCAGCGTGTCGATGTGCGCCTCTTCGTATCCGATCGTTCGCTTCTCGCTCTTGCTTTGTTGACTGAGGCCGAGGCCGGCGCCGGTCGCGAAGATCCCGTTCGAGATCGTACGATTGTCGGGGTTGCCGGCGATGTCCTTGCGGTCGTAGCGGAAGAACCGCGCGCCATCGGTGGTCAACCAGCCCTTGCCCTCCCAGGTGTAGTCATCCATCTGGGAGGTCGTGGTGTTGCTTATGGTGTGGGTATGCACGACCGTCGTGCTGTGGAAGCTCGGCTTTATGGCACAGTAGGAGGGACTCGCCGTGGCGATGAGGCTGCAATTGCATATCACCTTATACGTGTAGGTCCCGGCGGTGTTGCCCGCGAGTCGCAGCTTCCAGCGATAGCGGTTGAGGCCGCCGACAGTGACGATCCCATCGTAGAAGAGCGGGATCTTGAAGGTGTTGGCTCCACCGTCCGTTCGTGGCACGGCGCGCGTGGCTTGCGTCGTGGTGCCGGGCGCTGCCGTCAGCTCGGCCCGGCAATCGAGCTCCTTGTAAGGACCGGCGTTCGTGCCGCCCCAGCCCGTCGCGTTGCTATGGTCGAAATTGATCTCGTGCACGGCGTACCGGGTGCTCGAAGTGCTTATGGCGGCAGCGGGTGAGGCGAGGAGCATCGCGATCAGAAAAATGACAGGGTGGCGGGCGATCCGTCGAGCCGTCGTGTCTGTGGTTCTAGGAGTTGTCATGATGGGCCTCGCACAGGGCATCGTTCTAAGCGATCCTCCGCGTCGCGTCCTTACACGTATCTCCGCAGCGGCCGAAAAGACGGTGCTCCGGCTGCACTGCACAGTATACGTGTTTCAATACGCGTATATCAGGTCGCGGCCAACTTCTCTGTGAAATGTTTCACAGACGATGGTTCTCGTTCGAGGTATATTAAAAAATTTTA
>JBQTJM010000231.1:0-4097 GCA_052387115.1 Gammaproteobacteria bacterium
GTATTCGAGCTTCCATCGGTATGGCAAACAAGGGTGGCTGCCAGCAAATTGGGGAATCAACATCGAATCACTCAACGCCGCTGACTTCGGCGAATGAGTTGGCGCGGACACGCGCCCTACGCTCGCTCACCGCGCAAGGTGAGCGTCGTCTCCGGGGAAATTTTCCAGCGCGTGGACGGGGCAACGAAAGCGCGATCGGCTTCCACGAAATCGATGAAGGAGTCGTTGGTCTGGTAGGCGACATCGAGCCGGGCGGCGAAACGGCCGGGGTCGGAGGTTCCCGCCCCGGAAGCACCATTGGCATAAACCTCGGTTCGGTAGAAATCGAAGTTACCGAAATACTGCTGAAAGCCTGCGTCGTTCTCGGAGTCCGGCGTGCGGGTGACGTAGTTGACCGTGCCGCCCGGCTCGCCCCGTCCATACAAGAGTGATGATGGGCCTTTCAGCACCTCGACGCGCTCAAGATTCGCGACATCGTTCGGCCCCTCGAATGTGAAGGGCGAGAAAGTGGCGGGCGACACGGCAACACGGAAGCCGTCCTTGAAGAGCGCCTGCTGGGCGAAGCCGCGAATGGTGTAGGCCTCGCCGACACCGGTCCGCGAAAACCCGCGCTGTACGCCGCTCACGTTCTGGATCGCTTCCTGCGGATCGAGGATCGCTCGATCCTTCATCAACTGCTCGTTCACCACCTGCACGGAGCGATCGGTATCCAGGATGGGCGCCGGCAGGCGCGTCGCGCTGCTCGCGACACCGGAAGCGTAGCCCGCATCGCCCGTCGCTTGGCCCTCGACGGTGATGGGGTCGAGAACAATAAACCCGGTCTCGGTGCCTCCTTCCGCCGCCTTCTCCTCGGCAAGCTCGGCTTCGTAAGCGAGCGTCAGGCTACCATGCTCGGCGAACGACGTGATGGGCGGTGCTTGTGATGCAGGGCCCAACGGACCTGCCGGGATCCGATAACCTCGCTTCGTCGATTCGATACCCGGCTCGTCTCCTGCCTGGGCGGAGCGAACCGTCATGCTTTCACCGCTCACGACGGTCGCGCCCACCAGTACCGCCACAGCCGAGGCAATAGGCGTTAACTTCGGTGAATATCTCTTCGCAGCCATGCTTCCCCCTGAATTGTTGAGCTCGGCTGGCTACGCACGCGGGAGGCGTGATGGCTGGCAGGAAGGTCTTGAAAACTATCTGGAGGCTGCTTTTCGAGTATCGACCTCCAGCTCTTCGTCGGTGTGTATATACCTGGTTGTTATGACGGAATACTCCCCCCCCTCACTCCTCCAAGAAGTGCAGGCTGCCGAACAGGCCATCGGCCTCGCCGTTCGGCCCGGCGGTGAAATACAGGTAATTCGCACGCCCGAGGCTTGCGCCGTTGCCAAAGGCGAGGCCCCAGAGGCCATCGATCTGGATGGCCTGCCGATCGCGGCCGCGGAGATATCCCTTCTGCCGCCCGCTCTTCAAGCCGAAGGCCACCAAGGTGCCGTCGCCGAAGTTGCCGACGATGAGGCGATGGGAGAAGGGGCCGAAGTCTTCGGGGGCGACGGTCAACCCCCAAGGGGCGTTGAGCCTCCGGCTCGAGTGGAGAGTACGCAGGGCTTGACCGTCGAGATCGAACTCCGCGATGAACCCGAGCCCCGGCCCCTGTTCCTCCTCGACCGGATCGGCCGTGGTCTTGGCGTAGGCGACGAAGAGACCCTGCCTCGCAGCCCCGTCGATCTCGTATTCCAGGAACTGGATGTTGAAGGGCGCGAAATCCTCGGGCACGTCGGCGGACCGCGCGAAGGCGCCGCTCAGGATCGGCTGGTAGGCGCCGTCGAAGCTGTCGATCCGGCGCAGGCCGAAGTTGGCGGCGTAGAGGCGGTTGCCCGAGTTGAAGGGCGTGATCGCGAGGCCCTTGTACACCGAGCCGGCCTCCCCGTTCACGGCGATGGTGAAGGAGCGCATGCGTTGCGCCTGGCCCGATCCGGTCTCGGCCCAGCACTGGAGATTGCCGTCCTCGGTCACGACGAGGAACCGGCTCGGTGCCGCGATGGGAATACCGGTGAAGCTCGTTCCCGAACACGGGAGCTCGTCCGAGCCGCTGAAGACCTGGCCGGTCGGCGTCGGCGCTTGATCGGGCGTCGCCGGGGCGGGCTCGACCAGAACGGTCTTGAGGGCGTCCTGGAAGAGCGGCGTCGTATCGGTATCGCCGACATAGGTTACGACGGTCCCCGAATCGGTGTTCGCGATCCACCAATGCCCGCCCGCCCCGGCCGGACGCAAGGCCAGACCCCAGGCGTTCAGGACGCGATCGTTTCGGAGCGTCTTGCGGCCGGGTTCGAGGCGGGTGCGGTACTTGTCGCGGAAGTTGGTGATGAGGTTGCGTTGTAGGTAATCGCCCTCCGCGGCTAGCGCGGTCTTCGGTGCGACCGCGACTAACACGATGAGAGCGAGAGCAACGGCGAGGTGGTTCGTAGTGTGTGTCATGGTGTTTTCCGAAGTTTAAACCGGCACCAGCAAGCCATCGCTCGGGTGCCATTCGCAGGCGGTGAGCCCGCCCGCCTGGAAGGCCTGGACGAGCCGCAGGCGCTCGAAGCGGCCGTCCGGCATGAGGGTCTCGACCTCCAGGTCCGGTGTCGGGTTTCCGATCATCAACATGGTCGTTTCTCCTCTCGTTCGTTCAGTGACGCGTGTCCTGGCAACTCGAGCTCACTTCCGCCTCGCAGGGCAGATGCGCCGGCAGTTTCTCGGCGGCCTGCTGCATCGCTCCGCACACGGCTTGGAAGACGTGTGGCGCGAGCTTCAAGCTGAGCGGCCCGATGTGCACGTGGATGACCTTGCATTGCGGGCACAGCGCGATGCCACAGCATTCGTTGTTGCCGAGGTCCAGTAGTTGACAGGCTGGGTGGGTATCCATCGTAGAAATTCCTCTTTAAGTTGGTGGTGTGCACGGGATGGCTCAGTGCAGGGACGTCAGGCGCGCGAGACGGTGCCATTGCGGCGAGAGGCGTGCGGCCGCCCTGGCAAGCGGCGAGCGCGCGCATTCCGGGTGCACGGCTATCCACTGGAGGTGCTGGGCCAGCGCCACCGCCGTCTCGGGACGCTGCTCTTCGGCATAGCGCGTCATCAGATACAGGCTCGCGGCCATGAGGACATCGAGCGGGGGCGTGGTGTCGCGATTCATACGCACCGATCTCCCATCGGCGCCGCGGCCGTCCGTGGATAGAGGAGCACGCCGAGCGGACCCGGCAGGATGTCCACATCGACCCCGTAGGCAGAGAGCAGCGCGTCCCGCGTCAGCGCACGCTCCGGCGGGCCGGCGGTGAGCACCCGGCCCTCCTTCAGCACCACCACCCGGTCGGCGTAGCGCGAGGCCAGTTGGAGATCGTGGAGCACCAGGAGGACGCCGATCCCCTGCTCGCGGCTGAGCCGCCTGATGAGCCCGAGAACCCGATGCTCGTGGGCCAGGTCGAGGCCGGCATTGGGCTCATCGAGCAGCAGGAAGCGCTCGGGGGCATCGGGCGCGGGCTCCCAGATCTGAGCGAGCACGCGCGCGAGTTGGACACGTTGGCGCTCGCCCCCCGAGAGTGTCGGGAGGCGGCGCAGGGCGAGATCAATGGCTTCGACGGCAGACAGCGCCCGGGCCGCGATGTCATGGTCCCGCTCGCCTTCCCGGCCACGGCAGTGGGGCAGGCGCCCGAGCAGCACCACTTCGAGCGCCGTCAGGGGAAAATCGAATCGCGACGACTGCGCCAGCACCGCTCGCACCCGTGCCAACGCTCGGACATCGTAAGTGCGAAGCGGGCACCCGCATAGCCACACGGCTCCGCCCGAGGGCGGCCGCAGCCCGGCCAGGACGCCGAGCAAGGTCGATTTGCCGGCGCCGTTTGGTCCACAGAGCGCCACCACCTCGCCCGGGGCGATCGCGAGGCTGACGCCAGCCAGCAGTGCACGCCCGTTGCACTTCACATGGACCTCACGGGCCTCCAGCATCACACCCACCCGCGCACCCGGCGCTCGCGCCAGAGGAGCCAGAGAAGGAACGGGCCGCCCACGAGCGAGGTCAGGATCCCGATGGGCAGCTCGGCGGGTGCGATGAGCGTGCGCGCGCCCAGATCCGC
>JBQTJM010000232.1:0-2612 GCA_052387115.1 Gammaproteobacteria bacterium
CTGCCGACCAGATCGAGAGCCTGAGACGCTCGGTCCGATACCTGATGGCGGTCGAGCAGGTCAAGACGAAGGCGAAGCAGCACAACCTCACGGACGAGCAGAAGGGGCAGCTTCGGGAGCGCGAAGCGACGGAAAAGGCGGCGGCGGAGTCGGCCTTCCTGAAGCTCTACACGGAGGTCTGGCTCCCGCGGGCGGAGGGCGGTGGGATCGGAATCGAGCCCGTTGCGGTGGGAGGCCGGCCGCTCCAGACGACGCTCAACGAGAAGAAGGAAGCGATGATCCACGAGCGGGTAATGGAGCTCGTCACCACGGTCCAGCCTCGCGTCTTCTCGACCCTCACGCCCGGCAAGATCATCGAGCTGTTCAAGCTCGGCGAGGGTAAGCCGCCGAAGATGGGCGCCCGGACATCCGAGATCGTCGAGGGGTTTTACTCCTTCCTCGGCTTCACCCGGCTCACGGCGAGCGCCGTGATCCGGAAGGCGATCGCCAGGGGCGTGCAGGAGGGGGCCTTCGGCTACATCGCGGGCACCGTCCCCGAGATCGGCGCCGAGGGGAAGTACCAGGTGCTTCTCGCGAAGGTGCGCTTCGCTGCCGGGGTCGCGGAGGACGAGATCGACCTCGAGTCGGGTTTCATCATGATGCCCCAGGCGATCCCGCAACCGGCGACTGCGACGGCCCCCGGCCCCGACGTGACGCCACCGACAGCTACCGCAACCGCACCCCCCGCGGGCGCGCCCGCGCCGGGCGTCACGCCGTTCCCGCCGCCCGGCGCCCCGCCGCAGACGGTGGTCGAGATCGCCTTCTCCGCCGATCGCAACCAACTCTTCACGGCCTGGAACGCCGTGGCGAACCTCGCCGACCTTGCCGGCAAGGTTTCGGTGACGGTGCGCGCGGAGTCCGAGAAAGGCTTCGACCGGAGCAAGCTCCAGAACGGCGTGATCGAGCCCCTCAAAGAGGCGGACCTGATCGAATAGCCGGTGAACCACGAATCGCGCGGCGTGAGCGTGCCCGCGGGACAGGAGAGGACTTCGGGAGCGATAGACCCTGGAATCGATACCCCCGCCCTGATCGATATACTGGCCACGGTCTAAATCGGCTCCTTAAGATCCCTCCTGCGTCCGGGAGGGCTAGCTAGGGTGAAGGGTCAAGAAAGGGCGATTTGTTACCGTGCGTGTATACCCTCGCTCTCGCTGCGCAGGATCAATCCGGCACCGGCACCCGAGGGAGCTGCTGGGTCAGGCAATGGAAGGCGCCGAGCCCCCACACCAGATCGGTGCAGTCGATAGCGACCACGCGGCGTCCCGGGAAGCGCCCCTCCAGGATGCGGCGCGCCATCGCGTCCCGCGGGTCGTTGAACGCCGGTAACAGTACGACCGCGTTGCCGATGTAGAAATTGGCGTAGCTGGCGGGCAGGCGCCGGCCGTCGTGATACACCGGCGCGGGCATGGGCAATTCAACCACCGACAGCGGCCGCCCGTCGGCGAGCCGCATCGAGCGCAGGCGCGCGAGGTTGTCCGCGAGCAGCGCGTGGTTCTCATCGCGCGGGTCCTCTTCCACCACCGCGAACACCGTGTCCTCGGCGACGAAGCGCGCGATGTCGTCCACATGACCGTCGGTGTCATCCCCGGCGATCCCCTGCCCCAGCCACAGCACTTGGCTGACCCCGAGAAACTCGCGCAGCCGTTCTTCGATCGCCCCGCGGTCGAGATCGGGGTTGCGGTTCGGGTTGAGAAGACATTGTTCCGTAGTGAGCACCGTGCCGGCGCCGTTCACCTCGATGGACCCGCCTTCGAGCACCATGTGCGCGGAGAAACGCGGGATGTCGAGGGCCTCGGCCATGCGCCCCGGGATGGCGTCGTCGAGGTCATAGGGGGGATACTTGCCGCCCCAGGCGTTGAACGCGAAGTCCACGGCGGCGAGCGGCGCCTGCCCCGCGCGCGTCACGAACACCGCGCCATGGTCACGGCACCAGGCGTCGTTGGTCGGCAAGCGGTGGTAGCGGACGGGGCCCGAAACGCCCGACAAGAGCCCGCGCACCTGTTGCTCGTGGAGCGCGTCGAGGACATTGATATGCACGGTCTCCCCCGCGACCAGCGCCGCCACCGCCTGCACCATGACGGGCTCGACCGTCTCGAACTTGCCCGGCCAGCTTTCGCGCTTGTGGGGCCAGGACAGCCAGGTGCCGGCATGGGGCGACCATTCCGCGGGCATGCGGTAGCCGAGACTGGCCGGTGTGGCAGAAGGCTCGAAGGGACTCAAGCGGCGCGGTGGAGACCGATGTGATTGCGGCCCATCAACTGCCAGTGCCGGAAGTGATGTCGGTGGGATGCGCCATCACTGCGGCGTTTCAGCCACGACGGGACAGTCGCCGCCTGGACAGTCGCCAAGATTGTAGGGCTTGGATCGCGTTTGCACAATGCAACAACCAACCCTGCCCCGAACGACCGAACGACCCTCTGCCCGAGTATGGGTCTGACCGACGAGTAGCTGGTAGGCGCCCGTTCCACTCCAAACCAATCCTGCCAGCCAAGGACTCGACCGGCACCGGTGGGCTCGCGTCCCGGCGCCCGCGTGCTGGCCTTTGGGTCACCCCAAAGTGCCGCAGCCGCCCA
>JBQTJM010000233.1:0-1624 GCA_052387115.1 Gammaproteobacteria bacterium
CGATCCCGCGCGCGTCGTCCGTCGGGTGGTTCGGCTGCAAACGCGTCGATAGGTGTCCCGGCAGGCCGATGGTGTTGCGGAATCGTGCCACGTTGTGGCAGCGTCGCGCGACCGCGATCAGGTCCTGATTGCGCATGATCTTGGAGACCCCGGCGGCCATCTCGGGCGTGATGCCGGAACGCGCCGCGGCCAGCACCTCCGGGGTCACGCCTTCGGACAGCAACCATTCGCGAAACTCGCCTACGCTCTGCGAGGCGAGGGGCGCGAAGGCGTCCTGGGAATGGCTTTGGAGGATGAGGCGTGAGACCTCGTCGATCTCGGTGTCGATGAGAGGCTCTTCGAGGAACTGCCGGAGGGGCACGTCCGCGAGCACCTGCTGGGCCACGGCACGCTCCTCCTCGGACCCGGCCACGAGCCCCGCGAGCTCATCGGCCGAGCGTAGCGGCGAGGCCCTGGCGAGCAGCGTACGGAGATCGGGGAAGCGATAGGCCTTCCCCCGGAGGCTCGCGGTGTAGTGCATCGACGACCCTCGGCTCAGTCGGGCACGATCGCCACGGCGCGCAACGGCCCGCCGCTCCCTCCCCGGATCTTCATGGGCAGGGCCACGACCGTGAATCCCGCATCCGGCAACTGTTCCAACCCGGCCAGGTTTTCGAGAGCCGGGATACCCGCCCGGAGCAGAGCGATATGCGTCTCGAACCCCCGCGACTGGCCGTAGTCGATGCTGGCCGTATCGATCCCCACGGCCTTGACCGTGCGCTCGGTCGCGAGCCAGCGGGCGGCCTCGGGATGTAGCCCGGGAAAGTGCAACTTCGCGATTGCGTCCGCACCAAGCTGGTCGGTGCCGAGATAGCGCCGCCGCTCCGGCCAATACCGAGCGAAGCCGGTGCGCAGGAGCACGATGGCGTCATTCAAGCTGCGCCCCTCATTCGCTTCCCAGTCCTTCAGATCACCGAGTTGGATCTGGTAATCGGGGTCCCGCAGGCACTGATCGGTCACATCCACGACCACGCCCGGCCCGATGAGCCTCTCGAGTGGGATCTGCTCAAGCGGTGCCCCGCCCTCGTAAAAGTGGATGGGGGCATCAATGTGAGTCCCGCCGTGCTCGGCGGCCTCGAAGCGATGCGCGGCGTAGTAATAGCCCGCCTCGGTATGACCTTCGACGCCCTTGATGAGTTTGAATCCTCCCTCTGTCGGCCAGTAGACCGTCTGTTCGTCGAAGGCGTGGGTGAGGTCGATGAAACGCGAGGGCGCGCTCTCGCCAGGTCCGAGTGGCCTCGCGGCCGGGCGTGGGGCGCAGCCTCCGGCGGTGATCAAGAGTGCGGCTCCCAGGCACAGGGCCAAGCCGAGGGTCGGGACACTGGACGCGGTCCCGGTACCGACAGACCCTTTCGGATATCGGTTCGCATATCGGCTCGGTTTCATCGGTGTGGGTGGCTGACCGGATCGGTATCCAGGATATACCGAAGCGAGAGGGTACGCACTGACAGCTTGTGAAAAAAATCTGCTGCGCTCGGGATCTCGCGCTGCATCCTCGGCGCGCCAAGCAGGGCCACTCCCTGGCCCTGGCTTCCCGGCGGTGCTCGGAATCCTCATGTATTTCAACATACACTGCGGTTCCTGC
>JBQTJM010000234.1:0-16486 GCA_052387115.1 Gammaproteobacteria bacterium
GTTTGGCCCGCACCGTGCGGTCACTTAAGGTTTTTTGTTGGTCCGCCTTACAGTGATGGGCGCCTGCCACGCCGGGCGCACTTCAAATTCCAGCTAAGTGGTTACACTCTCTCTGACGGTTCTTTACCATCTGTCACGGGGCATGCAAAAATCCCCACTTATGGGCATTGAAAATTCCCCACCCTCCTTAGATGACAGGAGGGTTAGACGATGGCAGTTGCAGAGAGTGATGCGATGGTGACTATTCCGTCCCCAGTTCAACGAGCGGGGGATGAGAGCATGGTCGGAAGGGCGCGATGGGAGGAGATCCGGCGGTTGTTTTATGAAGGGCGGTGCTCGATAGCGAGGCTAGCGCGGATCCTTGATCTGGATCGCAAGACGGTGCGTCGCTGTGTACGCTGTGACGTATGGGAACCGTATCGGCGGCGTGCAGTTAGGGAGGAGAGACTGCTTGCCGAGCACGAAGGGTTTCTGCGTGCGCGGGCACCTGAGGTGTGTTATTCGGCGCGGATCCTGTATCAGGAGTTGCGGGCGAGTCGAGGGTTTCGGGGCAGTTACGACACGGTAAAGCGTTTCGTGGCGCCGTTGCGGGTATTGGCGGGAGCGGCCGAGGTGACGCAGTGTCGGTTTGAGACCCCGCCGGGCCAGCAGAGCCACATCGACTGGGGGGAAGCCAAGGTAGCGTTTCGCTCGGGGGGATGTGTCATTCACTTCTTTGTGCTGACGCTCGGATTCAGTCGGAGGAGTTTCTATTGGGCGACGCCCAATGAGCGGCTTTCGCCGTTTCTCGAAGCCCACGAGCGGGCCTTTGAGCACTTCGGGGGTCGCACGCGGGAGCATTTGTATGATGGGCCGCGCACGGTGTGCCGGCCGAACGGCGAAGGCAAGGCGATCTGGAACGGGACCTTTCGCGCTTTTGCCGACTACTGGGGGTTTGAGCCGAGGCTCTGCCAACCCTATCGGGCGATGACCAAGGGAAAGGTGGAATCGGGCGTAAAGTACCTCAAGCGCAATTTTTTGCCTGGCCGTACCTTCATCGACATCGTAGATCTTCAAGCGCAGCTCGATGGATGGAACACGACCATTGCCGATGTGCGCATTCACGGCACGACCCACGAGCGCCCCCTCGAACGGTTCGAGCGTGAGCATTCCTCGCTCATCCCAACCGCTGGGCAACCGAGCTTTTTGACCGATGTCCGGTGGAGTCGGATGGTCCCGTCCGATTACCTCGTCAGCCTCGACACCAACCGCTACTCGGTGCCGTTCACCTTGATTGGCCAGGCGGTGGAGGTCGAGCGGCACAGTGGTGAGGTTTGGATCTTCCATCGCGGCGCTTTGGTCGCTCAGCACCCAGAGCTTTCTGGCCGGCATCAGCTCTCGATTGACCCCGCGCACGGACCGGGGGCAATCGCCCGCAATGCGCGGAGCCGGCTTTCGAGTGCGCCTGAGGCCAAGGACCGAGAGGGGGCCCGGCTCACCGAGGTCGAGGTGCGTGATCTTGGGATCTACGAGCACCTGCTCGAGGAGGTGCTTCCATGAACGCCGGCCAATGTGAACGTCTGCACGAGAGCCTCACGTGCCTGCGGTTGTTCAAAAGCCGCGAGCGGTTGGAGGCGCTGCTGCAGGCGGCGAGCTCCGAAGAGCTTTCCTATGCCGATTTTCTCGACCGGCTCTTAGGCGAAGAAGTCGCCTCCAAGACACAGAAGAATATTACCATGCGGACAAGCCTGGCGCGCTTTCCGTTTGTGAAAAGCCTGGAGCGTTTCGAGTTTGGCTATCAGCCCTCACTTGACAAAAAACAAATCACGACACTCGCCACCTGCCATTTCATCGAGCATGGCGAAAATGTAGTGATCTTAGGGCCACCCGGGGTGGGCAAGACCCATCTCGCGGTGGGGCTTGGGCTCAAAGCCATCGAGCACGGCTATCGGATATTCTTTACCACGGCGGCCGCGATGATCGCGACGCTGACCCGAGCGCTCGGCGAGGGGCGGCTTGAGGAGAAGCTCAAGGTCTATACCGTGCCACGGCTTCTTATCGTCGACGAGATTGGCTATCTCCCTATCGATCGGGTGGGGGCAAATCTCTTCTTTCAGCTCATCAGCCGCCGCTACGAAAAAGGGCCGATGATCCTGACCAGCAATCAAAGCTTCGGGGCCTGGGGTGAGGTGTTCGGTGACCGAGTGATCGCCACCGCCATCCTCGATCGGGTGTTGCACCATGCCATCACGATCAACATCCGGGGCAACTCCTACCGGCTCAAAGAGAAGCTCAAGGCGGGGCTGATCCGCACCGAGGAGCCGGTGGCGATCGGGTAAGAGGAACGCGCTATGGATTTGTGGACGAGTCCTGCGGACCGGCCCGAGCCCTTCGGGCCGTGTGGACAGCCCATGGACAACGTCCTTGTTGCCCACAGGCTGCCCACACTCTCGGGCCTCTCGCCCACAAGCTCCACAGCGGCCAACAATCGGTATTAATTCTGAGAGAAATCTTGAACCGGAGGGTGGGGAATTTTCAATGCCCACAACTGGGGAAAACTGAATGCCCCTTGACACCATCTTCCACCGGGGACGCGGTGGGCGTTGGTCATCGCGGCCGTCTACTTTGGTGGCGCTCTCATAATGGGGACGACTGGCTGGTACGCGGGTGCGGCCGGAACTGGCGTCTCTTCCGCCTGGTACGAGGGCTTCCGGCCCGCGGGCATTCGCCACGCCCACGCGGAGATCTCCAAGGCCATCCAGCGCCTGGGCTAAGCGCCGCGTTACTCGGCGCCGATGGCCTGGATGAAACGATGGACTAGTATGCGGCCTGAGCGGCTACTGAGCGTAACCGCGCACCCGATAGATCACCCTCGCCGCCATCTCGTGCAGGGCGTGCGTGCTCTGCGCGAGGTTCCCGACCCGGGGAAGCCAGCTTCCCGAGAACCGGGCGGAATCGTACCCACGCGGATCAACCGGTAACGCGTCCACCTCCAGTCCCACCGCCTTAAAGCAGCCGAGCGCGCGCTCCATGTGGAAGGCGCTCGTCACCACCAAGATGCTCTTCCAGCCTCGCTCCCGCGCCACCCGTGCCGACTCGACCGCGTTTTCGCGGGTGTTGCGGCTCTGGTCGTCGATCACCACCCGCTCGGGAGCGATGCCCCAATCGATCAGCTGTTGCTGCAAGACGTGTGCCTCGCGGGCGAAGAGGCCGTCGCCGCCGCCACTCACCACTACCTCCTTGGCGAGCCCGGTGCGGAGCAAGTCATAGGTGGTGAGCAGCCGCTCGCTGTTCTCGCCGTACGCGCGAGGCCAGTCAAGCTCGCTGACCAGGACGTCCACGATGCCCCCGAGCAGCACCACCCCGTCGTAAACGACACCCTCCTTCATCGTGGACCTAGAGCCGGCCTCTAGGTGGCGCTCCAGCGCGTTCGAAACGCGCTGGATGGAGAAAAGGTAGAGCACCCCGACAGCGAGCGTCAGACAGCCCCGCCACAGCCAAATCCGCGCCGGAGCGCGGCCGGCGATCGCCAGCCCGGCGATGACCAGCGCTATCGCCCACGTCAAGGGGCTGAAGGCGAGGTCCAGCGTCTTGGAAAGGAAGAAGAACACAAAGAAAGGAAAGGGACCCTACGACGCAGGCGGTAGAAGAATAAGGATAAGAGATAGGACATTAAATTCAAGGCCTCCTCAGGAGAATCTGAGGGTTGTTGCGAGCCTGTGAGGGCACGGGTACCTGTGCACTTGTGGATAACATCACTGTTATCCACAGGGCCCACAGGCCAAGCTGGGGGATCTGTGGACAACCTCTCTGTTGCCCACGGATCCCCAGCCCTACAGGGACTGTGATGAAGGAACAGCCCTGAACTGCCTACGGTTTTCGGACCTACCACGGGCTGGAAGTCGCCTTGTATGATACACTTAGTGCCCTACCGGAGCCAAAGGTTACCCACAGATCCTCCTGAGGAGGTGAGAGGTATGAGGGGATTGATTAGGTCAACAGTTTAAAGAAGCACGCGTATTTACGTTATTGTATTTGAAAAATACCGTGATTTAGCAACGGCTAAAGCGACACTGGCCCTGGCCGCCATTCCGGCACTAACTCCCGATACACGGCAAGCGTGCTCGCCAGCACGATTCGCTCGTCGAATTGCGCGAGCGCTTTCTGGCGGCTGGCCGCCCCCATGCGGGCCGCAAGTGCCGGATCCAGGACAAGCTTTCTAATCGCCGCCGCCAGTGCGGTACCGTTGCGCACGGGTACGACAAAGCCGTTGACCCCGTCCTCCACAACCTCTCGGCACCCGGGAGCGTTGGTCGTCACGATAGGCAACCCCGCGGCCGCCGCCTCGATTAGGGTACGCGGCAGGCCTTCCCGATACGTGGGCAACACAACCACGTCTGCCGTCGCCATCAGCGCAGGCATGTCCTGCACATGGCCCAGAAGGGTCACGTTGCCCTCCTCGCGCCACGCCGTCAGTTGCTCTTGAGGAACCGACCCAGGGTTGCCGGCGTCCGGCTCGCCAGCCACTAGAAATTGGGTGTTGAGCCCTTCGGTGCGCAACGCCTGCGCCGCCTGCACGAACTCGGCCACGCCCTTATCCCAGAGTAGCCGCGCGGCGAACACGATCGACACGGTGCGACCGCTCGCGCAAAGCGCCTCCGTCCGGGGCCGATACTGCTGCGTGTCGATACCCGTTCCGGCAATCACGCGCACATGCGAAGCGTCCATCAGCCGCGCATCAACCACGTCGCGCCGATCGTCCAGATTGTGTACGGTCAACCGGCGCTTCCGGCCGCTCATCGCGATACGGAGTAACCGACACACCAAGGGGCGCAACATCCGCGCAAGGAATTCCTTGCTACTGAAGACATACCCCATGCCCTCTATCGCGCCCACCACGCCGCGCGTGCCGGCGCCCTTGGCCGCCAGCCCGCCGTACACCACGCACTTGATCGTGAAGTGGTGGGCAATGTCCGGTTTCTCCCGACGATAGAGTCGCCACAGAGCCCACAGCACGAAGACCTCGCGGATTGGATTGATGCTACGCCGCGCCATCGGCACCGGAACCCACCGAAAACCTTCCGCCCGAAGCTTTTCTCCGTACGGCCCCGGCGGCGAGACCAGCACCACCTCCGCCCCCTGCGCGCGAGCAGCTTTCGCCAGCGCGAGGCGAAAGTTGAACAGGTACCACTCCGTATTCGCGAAGAGCAAGAGCCGTAATTGGCGTCCCCCATCAGGCACACCGACCAGTCCGGTCCTTTCAACACAATCCAATGTAGATAACCCTTCGGTGCTCATGCCTGTCACGCAGTAGACGTTGCTTCTTTGTCATGCACTTGGCCCCTCGCCCGAACCGCCGTTCACTCACAAATTTCCCTGAGGAGCCATATCTACCGCCTTTTGTCGCGTCATGCCTATTCCTGCCAGGATGCACAAGAAAGGCATTATGGGATGGCGAAACCGGCTGTAACTTTGAGGTCCTGCGGAAATCGCTATTACATAAGCAATAACCCCGACTAACAAAAGTATGCCCGTCCTAGTTCGAACCATCCGTCGGGCAAGGCCCACAGCTGCGAAACCCAGTATGGCGAAAAGGTAGAGGGCGAAGACTACGTTACTCCAGAAGAACAGTGGGTTCCTTTCCAAGAGATCCAAAGTTACAGAAATGATCCCGCGATCGTGCATGGCGCCCAACAGGCCCCCGCCTTCCTCGTACAGCTTAAATAGCTTCCATAGCTCAACCGCGCCCGGGTCAAACACCAAGAGCAATGTTCCCTTCGAGTAAATTTTGAGGTAGGTAAAGGGATCGTGGAGCAGTATCCGTCTGCCTTCTTCACCTTGAAATCGCAAAACTTGGGCTTCGGACCAGGTCTTCTGGTCCGGATGTTTGGAAAAATATATGTCGTCGTTATTATAGCCTAGCGACTCCTGTACGTCGTAATAAGATCTTCCTTCGCTGCTGGCGAGCGTTGCCGCTCCTAAATAGAAGTACAAATTCGCATCCTGGACGCCGGAAAATCCCGAGTAGCTAGTTTGAACGTAGTTGCGAACCTGCCACGCTGCAATAAGGGACATCGAAACTATAATAAACCCAATCGCTGACGTCAGTTTCACTGCGACCGAACTGACTCGTTTGGTCCGGTACCCAAGTAGAATTGCGAAAACCCATCCCAGGAAAATACAAATCGGCAGGAAATAGGAAACAGGCCGCACATAAGTTGCGCCGGCCAGTGCCGCCGCGGAAATAAAAAGACATTTTGTGACAGGTCCAGCCTCCGTTTGCTGTAACTTCAGATGTCTAATGAAGAAATACATGGAAAGAAGAAGGAGCGTAGCGAACCATGTCTCGGTCAAAAGTTTGCTCGTATAAACAACTGATAGAGGTTCGATGGCATACAGCCAAGCAGCGATAAGCGCGGCACGGTATGAAGAAAATATTTCCAACGAGATAAGAAAAACAAGCCAAACAGATGAGGCGCTAAGAAGGATCTGTAGCGCGATTGTCACAACTTCAACATGATTAGAGGCAATTCCTGGTACTAAAATGAGCGAGTAACCGGGGGTTCGGAGCAGCTCGATCTTTCCATTGACAGAAAATGTTCCATCTGATAACAGCTCTTGCGTAGCTTGAATATATGAATTGGTATCGGGAGCATGAAACACCTGAGGATCGGAAGTGAACAAGTATGCCGTAACAGGAACCAGGATACGAACCAGCACTGCGAAAGCGCAAATAGCGAACGGAAGGCGCTCTGTTTTCCTACTTTCGATTCGGGTCATAGAGTATCCAGGTACGGTAGGGATGCCCCACATGAGGCACCGCGCGTGCAGGTCCGAGCGAGCGGAGTTACCGCACATGGCTCGTACCTCGGGTGATGGCGGCGGCGATGCACGTTACGCCAAGCGTAGCACAAATGCGTTGCCAGCGGGCACTTCGCCTCAACTTCTATTTCTAGCACCGGACGATGCGCTCGGTTAATCCCGCAATCATCGCGTCCAGCGTGCGATGGGGTCGCGGCCCGGCCGAAACCCGCAGCTAAACCAAGAGGAAACTATTCAGCTTATCATTGCATTTCAGCGCCCTGTAGTGCATAGTTCAAGTGATGTCTGATATCGCTCATCTCACGTCCCGGACGTATGGGCAGGAGGACGAGCTTTGGCCACCTAAGGCTCTGGCCGACAATTCGGCCAATCCCTTGCGTATCGTGTTCGGCGACATCCCCGTCGCCTCGCTCACTGCGCTCACCCGCCGAGGCGACGTCAGCCGCGGCCGTGTAATGCGCCCTACTGAGGCAATAGGTAGCAATATCAATTATTTATGGCATTCCCCGAATCGGCGAAGTCAAGCGACAGCCACCCTCCGCCAGCCCAAACGCCCTCTTTCCGCCGCCGCGCGGACCACCCGATCGCCGGCCGGCCCGTCCAACCCAACAGTGCCTGTTGCAAACCCGCGTTGAAGTTCCTATCTTAAAGAGATGTGGATCCTGGAGCGCAGCGGTCTGCGCCTGCTGCAGCCGAACCCCATTACTTCGTCCTATATCGTCTGCACCGCGGAGACACCGCGATGATGATGCGCCACGGTTCATGCGGGTGATGCTGGTGATCTCCTCGATGGTCACCGGCGGCGCGCAGCGGGTGATGTCGCTCCTCGCCAATCGGTGGGCCGCGCAGGACTGGGAGATCACGCTCGCAACGCTCTCTGCTGCCGCCGCCGATTTCTATCCGCTGCACGCCGCCATTCGCCGCGTCGGATTCGGTCTCGAGGTGGACTCGACCGGTCCACTGAATGCGCTCGCAAACAACCGTGCGCGAGTGAACGCCCTCCGGCGGCTCATCACAGAATCGGGGCCACAGGTCATCGTGAGCTTCCAGGACCGAATGAACGTACTCACGCTGCTCGCCGCGCGCGGTACCGGCGTGCCGGTCGTCGTCTCCGAGCGTGTCGATCCGCGCGTGCATGCGATGGGAAAGCTGTGGAACCTGCTGCGGCGGCGCACCTATCCGTGGGCAAGTCGCGTCGTGGCGCAAACGTCATCCGTGGCCGAGTGGCTACAGCATCTCGTCGCCCGCGAGAAGATCGCTGTGCTGCCAAATCCTGTTGAGATCCCGAATGGAGCCGCTAACGGGAATCTGCGCGAGAGTATCGGGTTGAAGCAGAGCGCCCGTATCGTGCTCGGCGTCGGACGTCTTGTGCCCCAGAAAGGATTCGATCTGCTGTTGGACGCGTTCGCGCAGGCGGCGCGCGACCGCGGCGAATGGCATCTTGTCATCCTGGGAAACGGACCCGAGCGCGACCGCCTCACCACGCTTGCGGCGCGTCACCAGTTCGAGGACCGCGTGCATTTGCCGGGCAATGTGCAAGAGCCCCGACGCTACCTCGATCACATCGACCTGTTCGTTTTGTCGTCTCGTTACGAAGGCTTTCCGAACGCGCTGCTCGAAGCGATGGCGGCGGGCGTGGCGGTGATCGCCTACGATTGCGCGAGCGGCCCGCGCGACATCGTCAATCCCGGTTCCGACGGTGTGCTGGTAGCGCCGGAGAATGCGACGCTCCTCGCTGATGCAATGAGCCGGCTGATGGACGACGCAACGGAGCGGCGCAGGCTCGGAGATCGCGCTCGTGCTGTGACGGAGCGCTTCGCCTTCGATCGCGTCGCGCGAATGTGGGAAGAGTTGATCGGCGCTGCGGTTCGGGAGGCACGCCGCGCATGATCGCGGAACAGGAGAATGCGAACGCGATCGGGCATCTCGAGCGGCTGCGCCGGTTCGAGCTCGACTGCGTCCGCGGGTGCTTCCCCCATGGAGCGCGCGTGCTCGAGCTCGGCGGCGGCAGCGGGTTCCAGGCTAGCATCATCGCTGGCTGGGGCTGCGAAGTGAGCGCTTTCGACGTCCCCGAACGGCCGCTACCACCGCGCGAATACTTTCCGGTGCAGGAGTATGACGGCCGCCACGTGCCGTTTGCTTCCGAGACCTTCGACGTCGTGTTTTCCTCCAACGTGCTCGAGCACATTCGCGATCTGCCGGCCAGCCTGGCGCAATTGCGCCGCGTCCTGAAGCACGACGGCAGGGGTGTTCACATTCTTCCCACGCCGGTGTGGCGAGGCTGGACTTCGGTGACCCACTACGCGCGCATACTTCCGCTCGCGTTGCGCCGCCTGCGCGGGCCGGGCGCAGTCGCCGCCGCGGTCGCCTCGAACGCAGCGGCGGCAGCGCCGCGCAGATCGCTTGGAGAACTCCTGCGGTGTAATCTTCTCCCTGGCCCTCACGGCGAGTATCCGAGCGCGTTCTCCGAGTTCTGGTATTTCAGCCGCAAGCGCTGGCTGGAGGTGTTCGCTGCCTCGGGATTCGAGGTCGAGCGCGATTATCCGACGGGCCTCTTCTACACGGGCTACAGCCTCCTGCCGTCGCTGCCCGTCGAGTCGCGTGTGACGCTGGCCAAAGTGCTCGGGTCCAGCTGCCGAGTGTTCGTGATGCGAAAGAGCACAACGGTGGAGTCGCGCGGATCTTGATTCCGCACCTCGTTCTCAACTGCCGTTTTGACACGGGCGGCGCGATGATCCTCATCGACTCGGCAGAACAGGGGCACAGGAGCGGGAAGACTGCATAGGCAAGTCCCAGCGGCCGCGCTTCGCGCGCGGCTTCCATTCGAGGCCCAGGGATGGCGTGCACCTCGGTTGCGAGGTCGCCACTTTCGTAGGGGCTAGCTGCGTGACGGCAAAGCGGTGCTTAACAAGAGACATAATCTTAACGCGCTGACCCGTTGCCGGAGCTGACTCGAATCGGTCACCTTCGGCGATGTCAAGGGCAAGCCGCTCCTGGGCGCGCAGCGATACGTCATTCGCTTCACGCCGCAATAACTCCCTCCCGTCAACGAGTTCTGGTCGCTGACGCTGTACGGCGCAGATTCCAACTCTATCGACAACTCGATCGATCGCTATGCGTACGGTGACCGCACAAAGACGCTCAAGAAGGCGGCGGACGGCTCGTTAGCGCTTTATTTGCAGAGCGATTCTCCCGGCGCAGACGAGCAATCGAATTAGCTGCCAACGGCGAAGGGCAAGAACTTCTACCTGGTCTTGCGCACCTACGGATCAAAGTCGGCAGTCATCGAACACAAGTGGTCGCCGCCGGCGGTGCGGCGCGTGAACTAGACAAAGCGGCGCGCGGCTCCGGAGACGCGCCATTGGATTTTGCGGTTGTTCAAATGAATAAAAGGAAACTAACCATAAAACGCACAACTCACAAACCTCGCGCTGGCCTGTGGGCTGGCGCTCCTGGGGGTGGTGGCCCCGACCCACGGCGGACTCGAAACGCAACATCGTCGTCATCATCACCGACGACGTGACCCCCTACGACATCTTGGCCTACCACCGGGGCCTCGGCGCGGTGAACACGCCGAACATTGGTCGAGAAGGAAGCCAAGGCGGTCCGCCACTTCGTCAAGAGGCTCCTCGAGCTCGCCTCATCGAAAGCGGTCGGTAACCGGGGTCGCCCTTACAACAACCACGCTGAACAACATATGTGCCCTCAGGCATGCTCGGCTTCGAGCCATGCCTGGAACATCAGCACGTCCCAAAGATAGTAGTGCCAGTCACCCGCGCCGCTTTGGTGCTCCTCCCACTTCCGGCGGATGGGCGCTGGATTGAGAAATCCCTCGCGGCACAACCGGGCGTCGTCAAGCAGGCCTTCTGCCCAGTCGCGCAATGGCCCCCGCAGCCAGGAATCGATGGGGACACCGAAGCCCATCTTGGGACGCTCGATCAAGCTCTTCGGCACGTACTTGTAGAGCATCTGACGCAGCAGCCACTTGCCTTGCCCGTCACGGATTTTCATCGACAGCGGCAGCGAAAGAGCGAATTCCACCATTCTGTGATCGAGCAACGGCACGCGCGTTTCCAAGCTTACCGCCATCGCTGCGCGGTCCACTTTTGCCAGGATGTCGTCGGGTAAATAGGTGAGCGTATCCGTCGTCATCATCCACTGCTCGAACGTAGACGCCACACCGGGACGCATGAGCAATTCGTCGAGCAACGTCACCGGCTCGCGGGCGCCGAGCACCAAACTTGCCGGGTCTTTCCAATGGGACACCAGGCGCCGGTAGTGCGAGCCGGAATCGTCCAACACCAGCACCTCTGCCACCATATATGCTTTGTCGCTCGGCTGGCTGACCGCGAAATACGGAACCACTGCCCCCAAGGGCCGCAACAGCGCACTCAGAAGCCACCGCGGGCACGCGCCGATGGCATGCGCCAGCCGGCGGCGCATTGCCCGTGGCATATACATCAGCTTGCGAGCCAGGTCGCTCGCGAGGAAGTAACGGTTGTAGCCTCCAAAGAGCTCGTCCCCAGCATCTCCTGAAAGGCTCACCGTAACGTGCCGGCGCGCGTGCTGCGCCACCAGAAATGTGGGGATCTGAGAAGAATCTGAGAACGGCTCGTCGTAGATCGCAGGCAGCCGGGGAATGACCGCCTGTGCTTCTTCGGGACTCACATACAACTCGGTGTGGTCGGTTCCCAAATGGTGGGCCACCGCCTTAGCGTATTCCGCCTCGTTGTACCCCGCCTCACTAAAGCCGACGGTGAAGGTACGCACGCGGCCGGACGACTGCGCCTGCATCAGCGCCACGATGACAGAAGAATCCACGCCACCCGAGAGGAACGCCCCAAGTGGCACATCCGAGATCTTTTGCAGCGCGATCGCCTGACCGGATATCCGTTCCAACTCGACCAGCGCCGCGGCGTCACCCTCTGCGAACGGCTCCTCCCTGGCACGGGCCGCTGCCGCAAGTACGGACCAATACACCTTGGGTCCCGGAAGTTGGCATCGGCGCACGTCGTTCTGCGAAACCGTGAGCCATGTCCCGGGGGACAGTTTCCAAACTCCCTTGTAAATTGAATACGGCGCCGGGATGTAGTTGTGGCGAAAAAAAAGCGTCAGAACATCGCGATCTACCTCGCCCCGCCACGACGGGTGGGCGCGCAGCGCCTTCAACTCCGAGCCGAACACAAGCGCGTCACCCGCCCACCCGTAATAGAGTGGCTTTTCGCCCAAGCGATCGCGCGTCAGATGTAGCTGGTGTGCGGTCCGGTCCCACAGCGCGAGCGCAAACATGCCGACGCAATGCTGCAGCGTGTTTTCTATGCCCCACGCCTCAAAGCTCGCCAGGAGGGTTTCGGTATCGGAATGCCCACGCCATGCCGGCGCCGCCCCCGAAGCCTCGAGCGCTCGCCGCAGGTCGGCGTGGTTGTAAATCTCGCCGTTGAAAACGATCACCCAGCGGCCCGATGCCGACACCATTGGCTGGTGCCCGGCCGCAGACAAGTCCAATATAGCCAGGCGGCGGTGTACCATACCTATCGCCGTACCGGGATCGGTCCATTGACCCGAATCATCCGGCCCACGATGGCGGATAGTATCTCCCATACGTTCCAACACCGCCTGCCATTCCAAGATCGGCTTGGCCGCTACGCCCGCTAGAAATCCCGCAAACCCACACATTGCTTCGCTCACCCGTTATATCGAAGGACCATGTCAAACTGCTTGCCGGCAGGTCTACCTGTGGCAACTGGCAAAATGATGCATTTCTCTTCACAGCGCCGATCTTATCACCGCCGGCAGCCGCTTCTGTCTACCGACGGAAGCAACTTCTTCATAAAAAACCTCGTACTGCCTAACGATGTTTCCGATTTCAAAATGTTCCACCACCCGCGCTCGCGCCCGCTCACCAAGCGCCCGTCGTTCATCCGGGCGGGGCGTCAATAGAAGATCCATGGCCACCGCCAACCGTGCCATATCACCCGACTCGACGACCCGGCCCGTTTCACCGACGATAAGCGCAGAATCGCCCACATCCGTTACCGCGCAAGGAACGCCGCAGGCCATGGCCTCCCCAATTACATTAGGAAACGCCTCCCCCGATGATGAGGCAGAGACCAACACGTCCAAGGCCCCCATAAGGCGTGGCATGTCATCGCGCAAGCCAAGCAGATGGGTCACCGACTCCAAGCGATTGGTGCCAAGAATTCGCCGGATCCTCTCATTACTGCCATCGACCCCTTGGCCGGCAAGCAGAAAGTGGACCTCCGGCCGTCGCAGATGTAGGGCGGCGGCGGCGGCGAAGAATCCGTCGTGATTTTTCTGTGGATCCCATCGGCCAATCAATCCGACAACGCTCACGTCGAGGCCCAAACCCAGTTCAGCCCGCACGGACAGCCTCGCGTCCGGATCTGCCTTGAACTGCGCAATATCGAACCCGTTGGGCACTACCACCATCTTTTCACGCGCGTAGCCATGGGCGATATGCACGCTTCGCGCAGCGTGGGAACAACACAGAATTCGATCAGGAACCCGGTGCGACAAAAACGCGTTAGCCCTTACGACAGCCAAGGTTTGCCTGTTGTTGTTCGCCGGCTCCAGGTTGCTATGGCGGATGCACCAAGCCAACGCCGGAACACCGGCACGCCGAGCGGCGACCCCGCCCATGAGGTCGGCGTGATACATCCAGGTATGAACCACGTCCGGCCTCAGGTCCCGCAGGCGTCGAATGAGGTGCATCAGTGCGATTGGATTGGGTACACCGCGCCGCATGTTTAAGCTTTCGACGGGGATACCGAGAGCGCGAAGTCTCTCTCCGATCTTACCTACCGGGATCATCGATATCACGTGCGGCTTGAACTTCGGCGAAAGGCGCGTGAGAACCTTTTGCAACATGGTTTCCGCGCCGCCTACATCGGTTCCGGTGATTATGACGACCAATTTCATGGCTTTCGCTGCCCCGACACTATTGCAAACGTCATGAGCCAGTAGAGATAATCGAAAACGTTATGGCTAAACATCGACAGGAAGATAAAGCCGGTAACCGGAATTAACTGGAACGTCCTGTCCTGAAAGTACTTCCCCTTCCATAGGATCACGGCCAACCACAACCACAGCGCTATCCCGAAAACGCCGTACTCGGCAGCGAGCATGACCGGCTGGTTGTGTACGCTCACCGGTAGGGACCAAAGATGTGTTGCACCGGCACCTGCGCCGAAGATAGGGTGTTTCAGGAATAACGCGAGCCCCGCTTCCAAGACTTGCGCTCTTTCCAGCGCACTGCCATCGTCGAAGGTCTGGTGCTGAAAGAAGTCCAGTCGACCCAGGATATCGTCGAGCCCTCCCGCGAGGTCGTCCCGCCCACTGACATAGCTCTCAAAGCCAGCCAGCAACATGGGTAGAGCGCCGAGTCCCACCAAAGCGATAGCAAGGGTGTATTTGGGCACCGCTTTCCTTAGGAGCATAAAAACCCAGAGCAAGATCCAGCCTAGAATGGCCCCACGACTAAGTGTCAGGATAACTCCCGCGCCGGTCAACAACAGGAGTAGTGCGCGATACGGGCGTCCCAGGACCGGGATAGCCAGTAGTAAGGTGATCAGCATTACCTCACCCGCCCTGTTTGGATTGATGAACGTTGCGGCGGCACGTCCCGCCACGATCCCCTCAGTGCCAGGGGGATAGAACAGCCCCGGCTTCAGAAAGTCCATGATCGCCATGGTCGGGATAAGAACCGCCACGAGCGGAAAGATGCGTTCGTAAGATGTGGTCCGGGTCATCGAGCAGGCAAACCCTAACACGACCGTGAGGATGGTGTATTGGATGCCAGTGCCGATCAGGCTGGCCCTGGCCTCGTCACCATCACCGAGCGCCACCAAGAGATGAGCGATGTTGAGGATGATTAGCCCGAACGCCCACAGGGAAAAAGGCGAGATCAAGTACCTGAGCAGCGGCTTAATCCATATCAGCAACGGCGCCACAGCGATAAGGAATACGAAAAAGAAATACTTCGGTAGGAAGCCTTCGCGTATCGCGTAGATGTAGGTCGGGATATCGAGATAGACCAAACATAGGATAACAACCAATACAGAGGTCTTGTACAAATCGAAAAGGCCGGGGCGCGAAGTGTACCTCGATGCGCTTGCCCGAACGTCGGCATCAGGACGAACAGCGGGCATTACTTGAGAACCTCTAGGGTTCATGCTCAACGACCCTGGGCACCGTGGGTCAAGCATCCTCCATTAGCAACTTCTGATACTGCTCGACGATCCTGTTGATTTGAAACGGCGCCATCGTAATCGATCCTATTCTACATTCCATGCCAATGAACCGCTCGATTGCGACGCTTAATGCCTCAGCGTCAACTGCGGAAGCAAGCAGCACGCCGCCAGCAAGCTCGGCTATCTCTGTTACACCACCTGGGCATGGCGTGGCAATCACCGGTGTTCCGCAGGCCAAGGCCTCCAATACGACATTAGGGAACCCCTCGAAGCGGGAGCTCAATACAAACGCATCGGCGCCTGCAAAGAAGGGATAAGGATTCTTCTGAAAGCCGACGAAATGCACCCGGTCCACCACGCCCCTATACTTCGCCAGCTGTTCGAGTTCGGGACGTAAGGGTCCTTCGCCCAGCAGCGTCACGCGGGGCCGGCTGCCATGACACAGCGCCAACGCATCGACCAGCAGATCGAAGCCTTTCTGTTCCGACAGACGTCCGGCGGCGACCAAGTGCGGTGCGGCACCGGAATGCGACACTGGAGGCTCATAGTCTGTCGAAATGACCTCGGCGGCGAGGCGACGGATGCGTTCCGTATCCACAGGGTTGTGAATAATCATGGCCTTGACCAGAGGAAAATCGAAATGGCCGATCAAATCGTCCCGCATATCCATAGACTGGCATACCACGACATCAAAACGCGGGTAAAAGCGCCGGTAGGCCCAACGCCAAAACCACGCATGGGTGTACCCGTTCAACATCTCGCTGAGCACAACAGTCTCTCGGGCGATGTAACGCACACCGTTCGGCAGGAGTGGACGAAGCATAGCCAGCGCTAGATTGAGATGCCCGAGCGTAGACATCACAACATCCGGCCGCCGGCGCCAAATTAGACGCAGGATCTTCAGCAAGGCGTATCGTACCCGAGTGCAGTGCAGATCGATCAGCTCCACTTCGGCAGGAACATCGGCGCGATACACGGCTTCGCGCGAATCCAGGACGCCCAAGGCCGGTTGAAATTGTGATCGATCGAGATGGCGCAATAACGTGACCATTACCCGCTCCGCTCCGCCACCACACAAAGAAGGGATCAAGAAAAGCACCCGCCGCTTTGTGGTCGCAGAAACGTCAGGCATACCAGAGGCTCCGGATGGCGAAAGCCTATCGCGAGAACCCTGCCGCCCGATTAAACGCCACTGACCCCCCCGTGCATCGCGCTCCAACGGGTAGAGCCGCCCCTGCTGCAACGAAACCCGTCGAAATGTCGACGTAAACACGCGCAACGGCCCGGTTAAGGGTGGCCGGTGCATTTGCTACAATCCGCCTCCACGCGCTCTCGAGACTCTCATTCCCAAAAACCGGCCCCCGCGGCCCTCGAATTATCGACGTCCCCCCCCCCCTCTGAAGCGCAATAGCTAGCCCCGTGAAGGCGTTGTGTGCCAGGGAGCAGCAACGGGGGCGAGGAGCAGAAACCGCCCC